>NZ_JACHYW010000012.1:0-178402 GCF_014193145.1 Rhizobium sp. BK060 | reverse complement strand
ATGCATCGCGGCAAGCTGGTGCGGTTCGGCCCGAAATCGACGGCGCTGTCGCCGCCCTTTGACGACTACACGGATCTGCTCTTGAAATCCGTGCCGGAAATGGAGATCGGCTGGCTGGAACGTGTGCTTGCCACGCGACGCATGAAAAGCGCCGGCCATTGACTTGCCGAGGCGAAAGCCTCTCTCATGGAATGTGCATCAAGGGAATGAGCATGACGTCGCGCGGCTTCACCACCATCGAGAATGAATGGATTGTCCTGAAGGATGGAACGCGGCTTGCCGCGCGGATCTGGATGCCAGACGGTGCAGAGGAAAATCCCGTTCCCGCGGCCTTCGAATTCCTGCCCTATCGCAAGCGGGACGGGACCAGTCTCAGGGACGAGTCGACCTATCCGGTGTTTGCCGCGGCAGGCATTGCTGGCGTGCGCGTCGATATCAGAGGGTCCGGTGAATCCGACGGCGTTATCGATGGCGAATATACGACGATGGAGCTTGCCAATGCCTGTGAGCTGATCGCCTGGATCGCCCAACAGCCATGGTCGAACGGCTCGGTCGGCATGATGGGCATCTCCTGGGGCGGCTTCAACAGCCTGCAGGTCGCAGCGTTGCGCCCGCCCGCGCTCAAGGCCATCATATCGATCGCCTCGACCGTCGACCGCTATAACGACGACATCCACTACAAGAACGGCTGCCACCTCTCCGCACAGCTTTCATGGGCCGCGACCATGCTCGGCTATCAATCGCGCCCACCCGACCCCGCGCTTGTCGGCGAGCGCTGGAAGGAGATGTGGCTGGAACGCCTGGCTGGCGAACCCTTCCTGATGGAGGAGTGGCTGGCACACCAGCGGCGCGACGATTTCTGGCGTCACGGCTCGATTTGCGAGGATTTTTCGAGCGTGCAGATCCCCACACTCGTCATCGCCGGCTGGGCCGACGGCTACCGCAATACGCCTTTGATGGCGGTCGAGGGCCTGGGGAGCAAGGCGAAGGCGCTGATCGGCCCCTGGGTCCACAAATATCCGCACTTCGCCTGGCCGAAGCCCCGCGCCGATTTCCATGGCGAAGCGATCGCCTGGTGGAACAAATGGCTGCGCGGCGAGGACAATGGGATCGACGGATTACCGCAGGCACGCGCCTATATTCTCGATGCCGTGCGCCCTGCCGCGCGGCGCGACGCCGATCCAGGCTTCTGGATCGCCAAGGACGCCTGGTCGCCACCGCAGATGGAATGCTTCTATGTCGAGCAATTCGGCCGTTTGACGCAGGGCATGCCGATCCCGCACGCGCCCGATCATATGGTCTATCTGCGCTCTCCGCTCGATACCGGGACGGCATCCGGTGAATTTTTCACGCTGAAGCCAGACGCCGAAATGGCCATCGACCAGCGTGCGGACGATGCCGGCTCGCTGGTCTTCGAGACAATACCGCTTGCCGGGGATTGCGATTATCTCGGCCGGCCCGTGCTTACGCTTGCGCTGCGCCCCCACGCGACAGGTGGCAATCTCTGTGCCCGGCTCATCGACGTCCATCCGGATGGCACGGCAACGCGCGTCGCCTTTGGCGTCGTCAATCTCACCCACCGCGATGGCAATGCCGATCCCAAGCCGCTGGTTCCAGGCGAGAAGGTGTCGGTCCGGCTCGTGCTTGATGCCTGCGGTTATCGCTTCCGCAAGGGCCATCGTATCCGTCTTTCGCTTTCCAGCGCATATTGGCCGATGATCCTGCCACCGCCAGAAGACGAAGGGGTCGAGATCGATCTCGCATCGCTCGGCCTGGCACTGCCATTGCTCGGTGAATTCAGGAGGATCGAAATCGAGGAACCGGCCAATCCCGATCCGCTGCCGAAATATATCGAACATAAAGCCGCAGCAACAAAGCGGCAGGTCATCCGCAACCTTTCGGCCAACCGGACAGAGTATCACATCCATGAGGACACCGGACTTTACGAGCATCCGCAGACCGGCCTGGCCACGCGGCAACTGCGGGAAGAAGTCTGGTCAATTGCGCCGGATGATCCGCTGTCGATGACCGGCACGTCGACCTGGACCTGCGACATGCGCCGCCCCGGTTGGGTCGTGCGGACGGTCGCGACCGCACGGATTGCATGCACCGGGACCGATTGGATCGTCAGCGCCGTTGTCACCGCGTTTGAGGGCGACGTGCAGATATTCGAAAAGATCTTTCCCGAAACGCGGATCGCCCGCGACCTGATGTGATCGTCAGGCCGTCGCAAAACGCCTGATGGCGTCGCACACGGCATAGAAGCCGTCGCGCGCGCCATCGCTCATGTGGCGGGCACGCAGCCAGGCGTGCACCATCTGCGGCTCTTCTCGGAACCACACCTCGATGTCTTCGGCGGCGAGCCGGGCGGCATATTGCCGGCCGTCGTCTCGAAGCGGATCGAAGTGCGCGACCGTGATGAAGGCCGGTGGCAGTCCGGCAAGCGAAGATGCCTGCAACGGCGCGGCGATCTCATTGCCTGCCGGCGCCTGCAGGATATCGCGGTAGTAGGCGACATCCGCTGTCGTCAGGCCGGGCGCCGCGGCCATTTCGACATAGGAGCCCGCGGTGAGGTCTCCGCCAAGCGCCGGATAGATCAGGACCTGGCCGACGACGCCCGGCAGACCCTCATCGCGTGCACGCAAAGCAAGGCCAGCCGCAAGATTTCCGCCGGCGCTGTCGCCGATCAGCACGACGCTGTTGTTGGCGCAAAGCAGATGCTTCAGCACGGCAAACGCGTCATCTGTCTGTGCCGGCCAGCGATATTCAGGGGCCAGCCGGTAATCGACGGAAACCAGTTCCGCACCGGCAAAATCGGCGATCTCGGCGCAGATGGCATGGTGGCTCTCGAGTGAGCCGACAACAAAGCCACCGCCGTGAAGATAGAGCAGAATGGTTCGCGTGGCGATTTCCCGCGGACGGTAGCGCCGGATCGGTATGCGCTGGAGCATGCCGTCCGAAAAGATCATCTCGGCGGGCAGCGGGCGGTCGAAGCGTACGCAAAGGGCGTTGTACCAGCGCCGCTGCTGTTCGATTGATGCTCTAACGGCGTCTGGCGGATAAAAGGCATCGCAAATCGCGAGAAACTGCAGCATGCCCTTTTCGGTGGGGCCAGGCGATTGAATGGACATGCGGGTCCTTTCGCGATTTGGGACACTGCAGATCATGTCCCCAGTCGACTCTGCCCTGATCATGCACCCTTCTGACGGGAACGATCTGTCTGGTCGCGACCTATTGATGTCGCGGCACTTCCTAATTTCGAACCTGCATTCAGGGGCCAGGTGCTAGGCGAAGGGTCTTAGCGGGGGCATTCTGGAGATATTTCCAGGAAAGGCGGCGGGGCATGCACGATCCTGACGACCATAGGCACCGGTAGGCCAACCTTGCCTTCCGACACGTCCTCACGCTCGGGAACGTCGTTGACGTGACAGGGTCCAAGCGTCTGGGCGGCGGTGACGATGCCGTTCGGGCGGCTGCGGAATACGGGCTCCGGCAGTTTAGCCAGATCCACTGCCCGGGTGCCGCCACACCGCGACACGCGTCATTCCCTGTATTGGCGCTCAATGGCGCAACCTCCCACCAGACATCCGTCGCTGCCGTCCCCTCGGGACACCGGTCCGCAACAGGTGCTCACGGCACAGGGGGCTTTGGGTCGCTCCTAACGGGAAGGCCCGGTCGCACCAGCCTACAACACCGGTACCTCAACAGGAAAATGGTACAGGGGCCTGATTGCATAGAGGTTGTAGATTTACGCAGGCTGGACTTTCTAACACGCCAAACGGCCAAAGAGACGCATCAAATCGGATTATCTCGAAGAGTGAGGTCGCCGTTATAGGCTGACTGCTGCGGCTGAGTGGAAAGCCATAGCCGGGACTGCGTGAAATCAACCTCGAACCAATCCTTCGCAACAAACGTAGTCAACGTAACGGGCCCGCCGGGCTTCGATTGATCCCGAGATGATGTCCGGATGGCCGGAAACGGTGAGATCGCAATGTTATGAATCTCTTGGCCGAATGGACTAACGCTCAGTGCCAAATTACGCCGTACAACAACATGGCTGTGACGAATGCCAAGCCGACCAACAGTGATCCCTCAACAGCGAAATTGCCGTAATGAAATCGGCGAACTCCGCCCATGAAGTTTTCGATATGGCGGCGGGTTGTGATGGAAGACATTTGCGCGTCCTCCTTTACTTGTTGGGGCCGAGGGGATGGAACCCTAGGCAGTAGCGCCCTTGGCATTAGCTGCTGCTACAAACACTATGCGCGTTAGCGGAATGGTTGGCAAACGTCATTTGCGTCCGATCGCCAGCTGGGCGGCCTGCCCTGGAAAATCGATGAGGCGTGGACTACCCGTGACGTGGCCAAACATCATGGCGCCGTTGTGTCCGCCGCACTGATGACGCGGGTCCTCTTAGCTGTCGGACACCGGAATAGATCGGCGCGTCCCCCCCACGCTTGGTAAGACGTATTGCGACAACCTTTAGAACGGCTAAGCGGCCCTCGATCTCGCCCATTGACGGAATCGCAAGGTTTGCACCGTTCCCGTAACCGTCGCGCTTGGCATTGTACATCACGCAATCCTCATGACACCGACTGATCCTGTCGGTCGGCAGGTGTCTGCTGCACGTGGACGGGTCTTAGGCTGAAATTCGATCCAGAGTGATCGTAGGCCGTTAGGCAAGTGAGCGGCTGCGATTACATTAGACATCGCAGGTTTGGAAGTTGTCGTTTCGGCTGACCTCAATTCTTAACGGGTGCAGGTGTTCGCTCGAAATGCTCTCGAACCATGCAAGCAATGCCTCCCGTGATGAAGTCTTGGAAGAGACATCCAGTGCCGGTGGGCATAGATCCGAGCCAACGACTCCGGTCCTGCTGATCCGCATCAACGTGAATCGCTGCTGCAAGGGGCCAATTGTGTCCCAGTTCAGCCCAAAAATCCAGAAAACCATCCCGCCAACAGCGCTAAGGCTGCTACCATAAGAATCACTATCCATACGCCGCGACCGCGCTTCGGCGGTCTCCCAGAATAGCGATCAGGGTCGGCCATCGTACTCGTCTCCAAAATACGCCCTTCGCTGCGCGCCGCCTTCCGCGCGGCAGCCTTGGGGTTCCAAGCTGAACGCAGCGTTGAATTATCGCCGATCGGCGTCCTTGAAGGCAACCTTTCTGTCATGACGATCCCGTGCCAGTTCAAGCTCCTTCATCGTGGGGACCTTTTCGAATAATGAGGTCTTGCTTTCCACCTCGAAACCACCAAGCTCTTCGGTCGGCAATTGAACCTCCGCAACGACATTCCCTGGTGTGTCGCCGTGTCGGCTGCACAGCGTGGCGCGAGCGTCTGAAGCCTGAACGATCAATTCCTCAGCCGATGGGCTAGCTATCGGGCGGCTTTCGTTAGCGCTACCATTCCTTGTTCTGCCGAAGGAGGCAGGTTTGGTGATTTTATCCTTGAGCATCGGTCATCCGTCGATCTGTGTTTGACTGATCGCTATCGGATAGTTTTGCGCTCAGGGCATGGCTCCCTCCATTCAGGCTCCGCGATCCTTCCAAGGCCATGAATTTAGCCCGCGCTTCCAAGCGCAATCTGGCATGCCTGCGCAAGGTCTGCATTTGGCTCGCTGCTGCCAAGCGGCGTTGCCCAGCCTGCCTTCTTGATAACGTCGCTACGCCCGTATGTACCGGCTGCCTTGAGTGCGGCCATGATCTCTGCCGAAGCCGGATCCGTTTTGGCCCTCTCGAGGCAATAGGGCGTGAGCGCAGCCGCGATGGCCGAGGTTCGCTCGATCCCGGCTGCTTTTTGAGCACTGCCGTTGGTCATCCACCCGCCCCATGTGAAGCCGACGATCGCAAGCGCGGCCGCGCCGCATACTGCTCCCCATAGGCCGGGGCGAAGCCAGGTCATATCTTGCATGTCCATATCCAATCTGAGTGAAAGCACGCAATATTGCGCAAAAGGATAATAGCACAATAAACAAAGTGCGGATTGTATATTATTTATTATTTTATTCTATTTGAATCCATTCATATTATTTTTGGTTATTTGCCATATATTCTAAATTTATATTTTCTTTTTCCATTCCATTCTCGTCATCACTTAATTTGAACGTAGTGTGAGCTAGTCGTCGGTTGGCCCATAAGGCTGCGGTGCATCCAAAATAGCCTTCAGGGTGCAGTCCCGACGAAACTGGGTTTTGGCCCAATGGGTCGCGGAGCTTGTCGGCGCTCGATGTCCAAGCCTATGTTGCAGAGATCATCGAGGTTCGGACGACAGCAGCGGGCGATGAGGGCGTTATAGCAAAGATCCTCGCAGACGTTCGAGCAGCGGATCGGGTCCTGGGCGAGAAGGAGTTTCGAGCCTACATGGCGACGCTGACGACCAATGAAGCAGACGCCGAAGCGCCCCGTCCTTGAACGCCGCTTCGATAGAGTGCGAGCGAAATCGCTCACGGTCGACTTTCGAGCCGGGTTGTGTGTTTCATCTGCCAGCACATTGGTCAAAGTATCGGGAACGCCAGTTTCCGTATGCGGCCTTCATCGCGCATCGCATTACGACGTACGCTACGCATGTCCAGCTGTTCGAAGCCGAGCGCGGCGTTCGCCAGCGCCGACATGCGCCACGCCAGGCGCACGATACCTGCACGAGCGCCTATCATGCGGTCTGGCGCCTACCACCATGGAGGCAGCCTCTTCCATGCTGAGGTTCTTGGGCTTCAGCGCCACTCCGCTTCATTGATGGCCACGAGATATAAGGTTGTATGCGTCAAGTTCTGCAAAATTGGGCGGTCATGCGGCTGGTCATGCGGCTTGACGCACACAACCCATGCCCATTCGATTGAGCGATGCGGTGATATGTTCATCGGACCAGCGGGCCGGCCATGCTGCCTTACAAGATCGCTCCCTCCCATCGGCTTTATGACTTGCCCCGCCGCGCTCCGCCCGGCAGGGTCTATTCTTTATCACCGCAGGATGCCGAAGCAGGTCAAAGAAAAGGCGGCAGAGTTGTTGCAGCGGTCACCATGCGCCGTGGCTTTGGCGGGCCCCTCGTCGACGCCTGGCGGCCGTAGTGTTGCGTCGGCTCTAAACGATTTCATCAAGAACATAGCCATCCTGATCAACGGATGACCAGAACCCAGCGCTTCTTCCTGGAAATCGTCACGATCACCTCATCCCACACGTGGCTGCGGCTCGGCGGGTTCCGCCGCATACAGCCGGCATATCTTAAGCGAAACTTCTTCATTAGCAGCCAACCGCTTCGACCGCGTTGGTCAGCTGAAGTTGGGATCACGCATGAATAGCCCTAGGCTTGTTGCGCCGGTCGGAATGACTATTTTCCATCCGTATTTCCCGATTGTTTTGTGGCTGCCTTTAGCACTCCTTCGTGCAAATCCGCCTCATCGGCAAGAATGGCGCCGGCCTCGTCCAGCAAAACGTCTCTTGCCTTCTTGCGGGCATTTTCAATGGCAATGTCAGCGCTTAGGCTGCGCTCGTTTGCCTGCAGACCATCATCTTCACCGGTATCTTCGCCATCGCTTGATTGCGCTCGAGACTTGAGACGATTTTCTCGAGCGGTCAATTCTCTGCGACGTTCGGCTTCGTTGAGAGAGACAATCCCTTTCTCACGCTGCGCCTTCAGATCAGCAATGTCTTGTAACAGGCGTTGGAAGTCCGGATCGCTCTTAACCCGGGCATCATGGCGACGTTGCAGTGTCGGCAGCAAGGTCGTTACAGTGTCGTCGGGCGCGTAGGTCGCGGGCGTGATCTGCGCCCACGGCAAGGCATTGTCATAGCTGGTCTCGCCAAAACGTGTCGGATCCGAAAGTCCCGGCAAGCTGATATCAGGCGTCACACCGCGCAGCTGCGTCGTACCGCCATTGATCCGGAAAAACTGGGCAATCGTCACTTTCAGTTCACCGAATTCGGGCTTGTTGTTATGAACCATCTGGTCAAGATTAACGACAGTTTGAACGGTACCCTTGCCGAAACTGGGTTCGCCGACAATCACGCCTCGACCGTAATCCTGGATTGCCGCAGCAAAAATCTCTGACGCCGAGGCCGACCCGCGATTGATCAGGACACCAACGGGACCAGTCCAGACAGGCGCTGGAAGATCAGCGCTTCTTACCGTGACCTTACCGTCGCTACCGCGTTGCTGGACGACCGGGCCATGGCCGATGAACAGGCCGGTCAAATCGATCGCCTCGTCCAATGAACCGCCGCCATTGTTGCGCAGGTCAATGAGAACACTGTCGACCTTTTCTTGCTTCAGCTCGCCGAGAAGCTTGGCGACATCGCGGCTTGCGCTTCTGTAGTCCTTGTCTCCTTTGTGCCGGGCTCCGAAATCCTCATAGAATGCTGGCAGAGTAATCAGCCCGATTTTACGTGTCGCATCGCCCACTTTCACGGGCAGCACGGCCTTGCTGGCCGCCTGTTTTTCGAGGCTGATTTTATCGCGCACCAGGCTGACAACACGATGGGTGCCATCTGCTCCGGCATCGGCCGGCAGGATGTCCAAGCGCACGACAGAGCCTTTTTTCCCTCGTATCAATTGCACGACTTCATCAAGGCGCGTGCCCACCACTTCTTTGATCGCCCCATCCTTGCCCTGCCCAACGCCGGTAATGCGATCTCCGACCGAGAGCTTCCCGGACAACTGCGCCGGCCCGCCAGGCACGAGCTCGCGGATCGTCGTGTAGTCGTCGCGTTCCTGCAGGACCGCACCGATACCAAAGAGCGAAAGCTTCATCGCGATATTGAAATCGGCCGAAGCGTTCGCGCCAAAATAGTCCGTGTGCGGATCGATCGAGTTTGAATAGGCATCCATGAACGACTGGAAAACGTCGTCGCTTTTGTACTTATAAACGCGCTCGAGGGCGTTCGCGTAGCGTTTGTCGAGCGTTTCGCGAATAGCCGCGTCGGTTTTGCCGCCCAGTTTCAACCGCAACCAATCGCTTTTGACGCGCTTGCGCCACAGGTCATTGCTCGCCGCTTCCGACTGCGGCCAAGGAGCTTTGTCGCGCAGCACGGAATACGTTTCCTGCGCCTCGAAATCGAAGTCCTGCTTAAGCAAGTTGCGCGCGTAGTTCATGCGGTCGACAACGCGCTGTTCATACACGTTGAAGATCGCAAACGGGATCTTCAAGTCCTCCCGATCAATCCCATCGTCGATCTCGCTGCGCTCCGTCATGAACCTGTCGATGTCCGCTTGCAGGAAGAGCACGCGGTCGGGATCGAGTGATTTAATGAACCGATCCATGATCCTCGCCGACAAAGCGTCGTCGAGTGGAACAGGCTTGTAGCTGAAACGCGTGAGAAATTGTGCACTCACCTGAGCGGCTTGTGCCTGCTGCTTTAGCGGCGCCAAAACAGGCGGTGATGCGACTTCGGCATTTGCGGACTGTACGAGTGCAACAAATGCACAAAGGAAGACGTATGATATGCGCATTCAGCGTTGATCCAATTCTTAAGGCCGAGTGTCGGTGTCCTTTTAGGTGAAGCAATTGTGGTTTTTTGGCAACCGGGTGGATCATACGCGAAAATTCGCATGGCCGAAAAATCCGTTTAAGCGACAGACGGGGAGCACCCAAAAGAAGCCGCCACCGCGGCCGCCGAGCCGTTGTCGAACGTCCTCGGGCGAACGGCCTCCGGAAACCGTCACCTGAATGCATAGGTTGGAGCCGTTCATGCGCGAGAAAGTGTCGGACATGACACCAAGTTAGCTACCTCCTCGGTAAAACACCGTGCCGCCGTGATGCAGCACGCCGTCGATGAACTCGCCGTCGGCGGGAAAGCCGGTATCGTCCCAATAGTCGATATGATTGCCGGGATGACGTTGCGTCCCTGAAAGGCGCTGGTGCGGCTGCCCCTTGGCTCGTCATCGTCGGCATGGATGAAAGCTTCCGGCCGTCAGTTGCGTGTGGTGAACTCGCGCCCTTGCTTGACGTATTCTGCCGGCGCTTGTCTGGCTTTATCTCCACTGTCCGGGCCGGTGCAAGATGACAACGAAGCGACGCGCGCTGATGGACCGCCTGCGACGCCCGTCGGCGCCGGCATAAGGCGAGGTCTTTTCAGCGACTGAGCGGCAAGCTCATCGTTTACAAGTGCGGTGCGGGTTATCCACAAGGCGGTAAGTCGAAGGGGTGTAACCGGCCCCATTTAAGGCACGGAATGGATAAGACCCAAGAGAATGGCTATCTTGTCGCGGGCTGAACCAGACTTGACCGCGTGCCATGCCTGACGCCTTACTGAACGATACCTCAGCTGATCCGCTGGCTTGGGAGGGCACCCATTGACCTTGAGACACCAAATCATTGCGCTGGCGATCATTCCGCTCGTGATTGCCATCCTGGCGATCACGGCATTCATCACCTGGCAATCGGCGCACCTTACCCGGGACAATATTGCGACATTCGAGCAGAATATGCTGAAGGCCAAGGAGACGGAGATTCTCAATCTCACCAACCTCGCGCTGTCTGCAATCCAGGCGACCTATGGTGGTGCCGGTGCAAACGACCAGGTCGCCAAAGACAAGGTGGCGGCGATCCTGAACTCGCTCGACTACGGAAAGGACGGATATTTCTTCGTTTACGACTATGACGGAAACAACATCGTTCATCCGCGCCAAGGCTTCCGGCATGGGCAAAACTGGCTCAACCTGACCGATCCCGATGGCGACAAGGTGATCGCGGAACTGATCGCCACGGCCAAATCGGGCGGCGGCCTGCACCAATACAAATGGCAGAAGCCCTCGAGCGGCCAGATGGCAGACAAGCTGTCCTTCGTCGTCAGCCTCGACAAGTGGCATTGGGTCGTGGGAACCGGCGTTTATCTCGACGACGTCTATGCCCAAACGGCAGCCGCGAATGCAAGCATGCGCGCCAACATCAAGCGGACCTTCGTGATTGTGGCGCTGATCGCCGTGCCCGCTGTGCTGGTCGTCTTCACCACCTGCATGCTGGTGACCTTCCACGAGCGACGCATGGCGGACGGCAAACTCAAGGAACTAACGCAGCGGGTGATTAACACCCAGGAGGAAGAGCGCGCCCGACTTGCCCGCGAGTTGCATGACGGCATTTCGCAAAATCTCGTCGGCGTGCGCTATACGATGGATCTCGCGGGACGTAAGGTCAGGGCAGATGTCGATGACGCCGCACAGATTATCAATCGTGGCATCGAGGCCTTGAATGGCGCGATCAAGGAAGTCAGGCGGCTGTCGCATGATCTCCGGCCACGCGTGCTCGACGATCTCGGCCTGACGGCGGCGATCGAGGCACTCTGCTGCAATTTCGTCGAGCGGACCGGTATTCAAGCCGATATCGAAGCTTCGGGCTTCATCGAGATGCTAAAGCCGGAAGCCAGCACCGCACTTTATCGCGTCGCACAAGAGGCCTTCAACAATGTCGAACGGCATTCCGGCGCAACAAGGCTTTCCGTCAAGCTCTGGAGCGAGAAAGGCCGCGCCCGCATGATGATTTCCGACAACGGTTCGGGCTTCGGCAGCGGCGGAGACGGCCCCCCCAACCGATCCGGTCTCGGCCTGCGCAACATGCAAGAAAGGATGGCACATTTCCGCGGCCTGTTGCTGATCAATAGTGATGCAAGCGGCACAGTGTTGACCGCGATGCTGCCAAAATCGGCCAATCGTCCCGCCAACCAGCAGGCCGAAGCTGCATGACCAAGGGCGACAAAATCAAGGTCCTGTTGATCGACAACCATCCGCTCGTGCTGGATGGGTTGAAGGCCGTCCTTGAGACATTCGACCACATCGAAGTCGTTGGAACAGCCGGCCTCGCCGAGACCGGCCTCGAACTCGCCTACAAGGTCCGGCCGCATGTTTTGCTGATGGATATCAACATGCCGAAGCTCAGCGGCATCGACGCGATCGAGCTTTTCAAGAAACGGATCCCGGAAACGCGAATCGTGATGCTCTCCATGCATGATAGCCGCGAATACATATCCTCCTCGGTGATACGCGGCGCCGCAGGCTATATTCTCAAGGACGTATCGACCGACGAGATCATTTCGGCCGTCGAGACCGTTGCGGATGGCGGAAAGTATTTCTCGTCCGGTGTCTTTGACGTACTGATGGAGGGGGAAGCCAGTAATGTCGCCGATCCCCTCACGCCGCGCGAGCGTGATATCCTCAGCCTGCTCCTTGCCGGAAAGGCCAACAAGGAGATCGCCGAGGCACTCGGGATAACGCAGGCCACCGCCGAAACGCATCGCAAGAATCTCAAGAAGAAGCTCGGTATCGCGACAACGGCCGGCTTGATCCGTTATGCGCTCGATCACGGGATCCAGACCAAAACGACCTGAACTTGCGTCTACCCACTTATGGGTAGTCCCTTGCATTTCACCCCTTCCCTCCTCTTGTCGCATGCAAGGCTTCGCCATAGGACTTGCGCACGGCTCGCCGAGCGCAGCCGTTGGGAGGACTTTCAAATGCACAACGCTCTCTTCCGCCTTCGCGGAAAACCCGTTGCGAGAAGGCGGTTCGGGCTCATTCTGTCCAGCGACTGACAAACCACATTCACCACCGACACCTGCAACTTGGCGCCGATCGCACGGCGCCCGAGAGGTATCCGTCATGGAAAAACCAAAGAACAGGGCAGCCTGCTGGCTGCTCGTCATTCCGTATATCGGGCTGCTCTGGCCACCTTTCTACAATATCCGCGAACCGGCTCTCTTCGGCTTCCCCTTTTTCTACTGGTATCAGCTTGCCTGGGTGCCGGTTACCGCTTTCCTGACCTGGATCGCTTACCGGAGCATGCGCGATGACGACTGAACTCAACACAACCGCACTTGCCGTCTTCATCTTCTTCTTCGTGCTCGTCACGGTCATGGGTTTCGTTGCATCCCGCTGGCGTAAACCCAAAACGCTTGACCATATCGACGAGTGGGGTCTCGGCGGCCGCAGCTTCGGCACCTGGATCACCTGGTTTCTGGTCGGCGGCGACTTCTATACCGCCTACACAGTCATTGCCGTCCCGGCGCTGGTCTACACCGTCGGCGCTTACGGCTTCTTTGCGCTGCCCTACACCATCGTCGTCTATCCCTTTGTCTTCATGGTCATGCCTGTGCTGTGGAAACGGGCGAGGGATTTCGGTTACGTCACCGCAGGTGATGTGGTTCACGGCCAATATGGTTCGCGCGGGCTGGAGCTTGCGGTTGCCGCAACCGGCGTGATTGCGACAATGCCCTATATCGCGTTGCAGCTCGTTGGCATGACCGCTGCGCTCAAGGCGCTCGGTCTCCACGGCGAAGTACCGCTGGCGATCGCCTTCATCGTACTGGCACTCTATACCTATTCGGCGGGCCTGCGGGCGCCGGCGCTGATCGCCTTCGTCAAGGACATCATGATCTACATCGTGGTGATCGCCGCCGTGGCGCTTATTCCCTCGAAGCTCGGCGGCTATGCCAATGTCTTTGCGGCCGCCGATGCGGCGTTCCAGGCAAAGGGCTCCGGCAGCCTGCTCCTGCAACCCAACCAGTATGTCGCCTACGCGACGTTGGCGCTTGGTTCGGCGCTTGCGGCCTTCATGTATCCGCATACGTTGACCGGCATCTTCGCCTCCAACAGCGGCAACACGATCCGCAAGAACGCTGTGCTATTGCCGGCCTATACATTGCTGCTCGGCCTTCTGGCCCTGCTCGGCTACATGGGCCACGCCGCGGGCTTGAAGCTCGAAAGCGCCAACGATGTCGTTCCGGCGCTCTTCCAGACGCTGTTCCCGAGCTGGTTTGCGGGCTTTGCCTTCGCGGCGATTGCCATCGGCGCGCTGGTGCCGGCGGCAGTGATGAGCATTGGCGCGTCCAACCTCTTCACCCGCAATTTCTGGAAGGCCTACGTCAACCCGGCGTTGACGGATGCTGGTGAGGCCAAGGTCGCGAAGGTGACGTCGCTCGTCGTCAAGGTCGGCGCGCTTCTCGTCATCGTCTTCCTGCCGACGCAGTTTGCACTCGACCTTCAGCTTCTTGGCGGTATCTGGATCCTCCAGACGTTTCCGGCGCTGGTTTTCGGTCTCTACACCAACTGGTTCCGCGCGCCGGCACTGCTCGCCGGCTGGTTCGTCGGCTTCATCGGCGGCACCTATCTCGTCTGGGATGCAGGCTGGAAACCGCTGCACATGATCAGCCTCGGTGGCGAACCGTTCACCATCTACACCGGACTGCTTGCCCTTGCCGCAAACATTCTAGTCGCGGTGGCGGCCAATGCCATCGTTCCAGCAAGAACTCCGGCACGCGCATAAGCCTGTCAAGAGCGAGGGGCCTCGACCCCTCGCTCTTGACGCTGCTGATGACGACAATATCAGCGCCCGGCGTCGCCATTAATGGTCGTTTCGAAATCCAACCCCACACGGCAATTGAAGTCGTCATTGCGGAGCGATATCGGCACCGTGACACTTGGGCGGGCCGATCAGCCCTTGATGAAAGAACGCACGAGCCGTGCAGACGGTGGCAAAATCGACCTGAAACAGGTTCCTATCAGGCAAATTTGCGCGCCGCAGCCACGCAGGCAATGACAGCGGCGGTTGCAGCAAACATCGTCCAGGTCACCGTTTCATGCAGCAGCGTGGCTGCCAGGGTCAGACCGAGGAAGGGTTGCAGCAACTGTAGCTGTCCGACGCTGGCAATGCCGCCCTGGGCAAGGCCGCGATACCAGAAGACAAAACCTATCAGCATGCTAAAGAGCGAAACGTAGGCGAGGCCCACGAGTGCTGGCGCATCAATGTTCGAGAAGCTTGCGGGCATGAACCAGATCGACGAAAGGATCATCAGCGGGAGCGACAAGACGAGCGCCCAGGATATGACCTGCCAGCCCCCCAGCGTTCGCGAAAGTTTGGCGCCTTCGGCATAGCCGAGCCCACAGACGATGATCGCCGCCATCATCAGCGCGTCTCCGACAGGCGCGGCAGTCAGCCCCTGCGACAAGGCAAAACTGCAGACCAATGCACTTCCCGTCACGGCAAAGAGCCAGAAGACCGGCTTCGGGCGTTCTCCGCCACGGATGACGCCAAAGACAGCCGTCGCAAGGGGCAACAGCCCGACGAAGACGACCGAGTGCGCCGACGTAACGTGCTGCAGCGCAAGCGCGGTCAAGAGCGGGAAGCCCACCACCACGCCCGCGGCGACCACCATCAGCGACAAGATATCGCGTCTTGCCGGTCGCTTTTCTTTGAAAAAGAGCAGCAGCAGAAGCGCCAGCGCGCCCGCGATCCCCGCCCGCGCGACGGTCAAAAACACCGGATCAAATTGCATCACCGCCAAACGCGTGGCGGGCAGCGAGCCGCTGAAGATCACGACGCCGATCATGCCATTAAGCCATCCAGATGCTGTGCGGTCCATTTACACTGCCTTTCTCTGCTGCCGTCCTTATCGGACACAAGCCATGGCCACACCAGCGACGATCTGATACAGTTTTAAAAAACTGTTATGCTTGAGGTAGCAGTACGGATGGACCAAAATACGGAACGTGCCATCACCCGGGTGGCGATGGTCATGACCACAGTCCGGCAGCGGATTGCCAGCCGCAATTTGACGCCAGGCGCAAAACTGCCATCGGTTCGGGCAATGGCCGCAGCAGCAGGCGTGTCCACCTCGACGGTCGTCGATGCCTATGAGCGCCTGGTTTCCGAAGGTGTGATCCTGTCTCGACCGGGCTCCGGCTTTTACGTCGCAAACCAGGTCGCTCCATTTTCGCTTGCCGACGTTGGCCCGAAGCTGGATCGCGCAGTCGATCCCTTCTGGGTATCCCGTCAGTCGCTTGAGGCTGGGGAAAGTGATTTAAAGCCAGGCTGCGGCTGGCTGCCGCCATCCTGGCTTCCGGAAGACGGTATTCGACGGGCGTTGCGAACACTTTCGCGCGCCGACAATTCCGCGCTTGCCGACTACGGCTCGCCGCTTGGATTACCGCCGCTGCGCCAGCACATCGCGCGGCGTATGGCGGAGCGAGGCGTGGAGGCCTCGCCGGACCAGATCATGCTGACGGAATCCGGCACGCAGGCGATCGATCTCGTTTGCCGCTTCCTCCTCGAACCCGACTCCGTCGTGCTGGTCGACGATCCCTGCTATTTCAATTTCCAAGCGCTGCTGCGAGCGCATCGTGCCAGGATCGTCAGTGTTGCCTATACACCGTCAGGCCCTGACATAGACCTGTTCACCCGGGTCGTTGCAGTGCACCGGCCGCGCCTCTACATCACCAACTCGGCCATCCACAATCCGACCGGTGCCACGCTTTCTCCTGTCGTCGCCCACCGGGTCTTGAAGATCGCCGACCAGTTCGACGTTACGATCGTCGAAGACGATATCTTTGCCGATTTCGAGCACACGCCGGCGCCGCGTCTTGCAGCCTTTGACGGCCTGGACAGGGTCATCCATATCGGAAGCTTTTCGAAAACCCTGTCGGCCGCCGCCCGCTGCGGCTTTATTGCCGCCAAGCGGGACTGGGTCGATGGGCTGATCGATCTCAAGATCGCGACCTCGTTCGGCGGCGGGCGGCTTTCGGCTGAGCTTGTCTACAAGGTGCTCAGCGATAGCGGCCACCGCAAACACATCGAGGCGCTGCGCAGCCGGCTTTCGAAGGCGATGTTCGAGGCTTCGGCCAGGCTAAAGAACCTTGGAATAAGGCCCTGGCTGGAACCTTCGGCCGGCATGTTCCTTTGGTGCCGATTGCCGGGAGATACTAGCGCCACCGATATCGCGCGCGCAGCACTGGAAAGGAAAATTGTGCTGGCGCCCGGGAATGCGTTCAGCCTTTCCCAGACCGCCACGAATTTCATGCGCTTCAATGTGTCCCAGATGCCGGATCCGCGGGTCTTCGATGTGCTGCGCGAGATCCTGAAGCACTAGATGGTTGGGATATTGGGGCGCTGTTCTCTTGGCCTCAGCGATCGAACATGTCCTGCCATTGCCGCTCGCCGATCATGCAGTCGGTTGCCGGTTGATCCGCAATTTTTCCAACCGTGGGCGAAGCGGGAAGCCCGCTGACCTCAAGGACCAGCTTTCGGCGCACCGCCACAGCGAAGTCCTCAATTTTATAGACCGGCAAGACAAATGATCCCGGGCCGCCGATTACGCAATCGGCATAATACTTGTCGAGCCCACCCGGTGCGCCAGAGGGGCGCAACATCAGCGTCAGCCCATTGATGATGATGCCGGCCTCCACCGCCTTGTCACGCGTTGGCGCGACCGGATTGCCGGAATTGTTTGTACCGTCACCCGAGACATCGATCACCTGACGAATGCCTGAATAGGGACTGGAGACGATCATTGCAGCGCCCTGGGCAATCGCGGTGGAGATTGACGTGCGGCGCTGGGTGATGATCGGTCGCTGTTCAAGCTTGCTGGCAAAGGCAATCGCATCCTGCTCCGTCTCAATCAGATGCCAGTCGATGACGGAATCCGGCACGACATAGCCGGCCCATTCAAAATAGCTGATCGCAATGCGCCCAGTGAGCCCGCCGGCCACCGCCTCAATGAATTCCCTGTGCTTGAGCGCCTCGACATAGCCCTCGCGCTGAATGCGGACCTCTTCCTGATCCATGGACCGGGAGGTGTCGACAGCGAGGACCAATTTCACATCAACGTCGCTCGCCCCCAGTTGCGCAGCAACCGGGGTTGCACCAGAGAGGGTCAAGAGCATCGCAATCGTCGCCAACATTGGCGTTCCAAGTCCCGCCTCATTCAAGGAATGAAAAATGTAGCACAGCTTGGTAGGCAGGCGACGTCGCCTTGCACGCTACAGGTCAATTTTCAGTGATGGACATGGCGCGATATCGGCGCGGCGGAGTCAAGCCAATGCGACAGCCGGGAGCTGGACTTGATTTGAGTTGCGCGCAATCTCATCTGAATAGGACTGTTTCAATCTGTCGAACCGACAGCCTCTCGCCTCTGCAGCCGCTGCCGTTTCCAAACACGACGCTTGCGCGTCGGAAGGGTCTTTTCATGGGATTCCTAGATCGTGACATCCAGTCGTCTCAAGACGCCAGCCTGCTGGATGCCTATTCCCATTCCGTCTCGAACGCGGTCGACCTCGTTGGACCCGCCGTCAGTCGCATTGAACGCGTCGGCGGTCGCGCCGGACATGGTTCCGGATTTGCGATTTCGCCGGATGGTCTTGTCGTTACGAACAACCACGTCGTCGACGATGCCAAGGCGGTTCGCATCAAAACGCCTGATGGCACGGTGATCCAAGGCAAGGTGCTGGGCCGCGACCCGGACAGCGACCTCGCGCTCATTCGTGCGAACGACTGGTCGGGCGCCTGGGCCAAGCTTGGAGACTCCAAGACCCTGAAGCGCGGGCATATCGCAATCGCAATCGGTAATCCTCTCGGCTTCGAGTGGACGGTGACGGCCGGCATCGTATCGGCACTCGGCCGATCGATGCGCGCCGCCAGCGGACGCCTGATGGATGATATCATCCAGACCGACGCTGCGCTCAATCCCGGCAATTCCGGTGGTCCGCTCGTCTCGTCGGCAGGTGAAGTCATCGGCGTCAACACGGCCGTGATTGAGGGCGCGCAAAGCATCGCTTTTTCCGTCGCATCCAACACAGCCAAACATGTTGTGTCAGAACTTTTGCGCTTCGGTCATGTCAGGCGCGCCTATATCGGCATTGCAGCCGATACAGTGGAACTGCATCGTCGTGTGGCCCTGGAAGCCGGGCTTGCTCAGACAACAGCCGTGCGGCTGCGCCGGGTGGAAGCCGAAAGCCCGGCAGCGCGAGCCGGACTTCGGGAAGGAGACTATCTGCTGGCGATCGACGGCCATCCCACTTCCGGCATTGATGACGTGGTCAGGCTTATGGACGGGGACAAGATCGATGTGGATGTCGAGGTCTTGATCTTTACGGTTGCCGGTCGGATCGAACGCCACACGGTTCGCCCGACACATCGACCGAAATTGGCGTAGCCGACAACCCATGGCCTCCGCGGAGAGAGGTCTCTGACCGAGCCGCGGATCGTTTTCGCGAGACAGGTCGAGTTGGTGACACCGCGGATATTGCCGATTTCCTGCGCTATGCAGACGGCGCAGTCCAAGACCGCGGTTACCGCTGAGATCGATGCCATCAATGCCAGATCGCGGGTCGAAACCGAACCGCGTTGCGGTCGACGAGCAAGCGCTGGCCTTGAGGACTATCACCTGTCAGCCTTAAGCTTCTGCTTTCCCGTATTGGCCGCCGTGCCGAAGGAGAGCACCGCTACCACGATCTCGGCAACCGCCAATGTCGCAATGACGGCAGGACGTTTGTCCTTGATTGCGGTGCCACCGATCGGGCAGACGAGGCGATCGAAAAGCTCTGGCCTTCCGACTTCGCGCGAGAGCCAACTCTTGAAGGTCGCACGCTTGGTCTTCGAGCCGATCATCCCGACATAGGCAGCATCCTCCCGATGCAGTGCTTCGGTGGCAATCAAAAAGTCGAGCGCGTGGTCGTGGGTGAGGATGACGAACGCGCTTCCTGCCGGTGCATTGCGCACGATCATCTCGGGCATTGCGGTCAGGCACGTTTCGATGCCCGAAGCGCGCGACGCGGCAAGCTCGTCTTCGCGGGTATCGACCAGCACGGTGCGCAACGGCGCCAGCGACAGGGCCGCGGCCAGTGCGTCACCGACATGACCCGCGCCAAAGACGTAGACATGCGGACTCCGGGCAATTTCGGCGTCTGCTCGCGCAATCAGGTCGTCGGCCAGTTCGCGCGTTACCGCGGTGAAGGAAAGCCCAACCCGACCGCCGCAGCATTGGCCGATCTCCGGCCCAAGCGGAATGCTCATCGCTGAGGTCGGCTGGGACTGGCGCAGCGCTCGTCGCGCCTGGTCGATCGCCATATACTCCAGTTGCCCGCCGCCGATGGTTGAAAAGGAGCGGCTTTTGGAAACCAGCATCCAGGCGTCGGTATCGCGCGGCGTCGAGCCGACTGCTCCCGTCACTGCGACGAGAATGCAATCGCGCTCTTCGCGCAGAAAGTCCCGCAAACCGACGCGAGCGGCAGGCATAGCGATCAACCTTTCCTTTCAACAGCACGCATGCGTTCGATGGCCATCAGCATACGCTCCGGCGTGGCGGGCGCATCGACGCAGGGAGGAACATGATAGTCCGCAATGCTCGCCGCCGCCATCGAGATTGGCGAGCAATGCGCCCGAGACGGCTCGGCTTGCCGGATCAGCCAGCTGCGGATGTCCTGTGACGGTAAGGAAGACGAAGATCAGGCCAACCAAGCGCCTGTTGCCAGGTCAAGCCGAGAGAGCTGCAACGACAGTGAAAGCGAAGAAAGCGTTGAGACCCATTCCGGCACCATGTCGATCGGCCAGTTCGCGACAAAGGCCATGATAACCGGAGCCGAGCGCTGCCATAATACAGGTCACGACGAAGATGGCGTGCGGTTCATGCCTGTGGCCGACAGGATGTGTCGGCGTTCACGAAGTTGATGTACGACATCGTTTGTGATTCATTGTGGCGCGCAATCGAACCTGCTTTCGAGACACCTCGTCCGTGATCGATGGTCCCCCTCTGCCAAGGGGTCGGAGCCAAACCTGCATAATCTGTACCCAGTATCGATAGTGAGGGATTTGCGTCGCAGACGCGGTAAAGTCGACGCCATGCACGGTCAGCAGGATCGATCGGCAAGGCGCTGAGATTCGCGCGCATGCCTCGCGGCTGCCGCAATGCAGGCCACTCGACTTAATCAGAATTAATCACTATGATTAACGACGATTGAAAAAAGGAGCCGTCCGATGGAAACCAAGGTGCTGACCGCGCACGTGCCGCTGCCGCTTGCGGAGAAGGTTGATCAGCTGGCGACCCGGCTTGAACGCTCGCGCGGCTGGATTGTCAAGCAAGCGCTCGCTGCCTGGATCGACCAGGAGGAGGAGCGCCGGCGCCTGACGCTGGAGGCGCTGGCCGAGGTGGACAGCGGCGAGGTCATCGATCATCAATCGGTCCAGGCCTGGGCCGATAGCCTCGACAGCGACAAGCCGCTATCGCTGCCCCGCTGATGGAGCTGAAGTGGACGAGCAAGGCGGTCTCAGACCTCGGACGCCTCTACGACTTTCTGGCTCCGGTCAATCGGCAAGCCGCGGCCCGGACTGTGCAGGCGCTGACAACCGCCGCAACACGCCTGCTCGAGCAGCCGCGTCTTGGCGAGCGGCTCGAGGAGTTCGAGCCTCGGGAGGTACGCCGTATTCTGGTTGGCCAATACGAGCTGCGCTATGAAATTCAACAGTCGACCCTCTACGCGTTGCGGCTGTGGCATACGCGTGAGGAACGCTAGGCGGATGCATGTCGTTATCGCAAGAACCTGCACATTTTTGCGCGATATGCTTTATGCATGGCCTGCACGTACCGGGATCACGTCTACGTGCGCTTTGCGCTCGCGGAGCGCTGTTTCAGGCGTTTCCAGATGACCCTGAGGAAAGTCGCTTTCACCGGGAACGAGAACGACGCGTGTTCCAAAAAGGGAAACGCTCGGGTGGGGTGCGGACCGTCGTATTGTGCTCACCTAGTTTGAAGAGCCGTTCGTCCCGAAGCCACGGCCGCCTCATACTCGGCAGGACAATAGTGCGGAACGCTATCGCCAGCAGTGTATTTTCATGCCGCAGGCGAAAGACTTTTGAATTTTCAGTGAAATTCACGAAGCGAGATCCGAGAGAAATTACGCATATTCCGCAGGTTATGTCCACGCTACCCGGAGGCGACACGGCCTTCACGCCGGAACGCGTCGGGGCTTTTCGACATCCATTTGCGAAAGGCGCGAAAGAAGGCGCTGGGCTCCGAATAGCCAAGCTGGGCGGCAATATCGCCTATCGTCTTCGACGTGTTGAGCAGCATATCGACCGCAAGATCACGCCGTAGGTCGTCCTTGATGCCGGCGTAGCTTTGCCCCTCGTCGCGCAGCCGGTGACGCAAGGTCGAGGGCGGCATGCGCATCTCCGCGGCGAGATCCGAGAAGCTCTTCCATGCGGCCGGAGGCACCTTGTCCAAGCGCCGCCTGACGCTGGAAGCGAGCCCCGCGTCATAACGATAACGCACCAGGATATTGGCCGGCGCTCCCCGTAGGAACTGCTTCAGCGCCTGCTCCGTGCGCGTGACCGGCAGATCCAGCATCGCGCTGTCGAAGCCAAGGCGGCTGATCGGCTGCGCGAATCTGACCGGTGCACCGAAAAAGAGCCGATAGTCGGCCTCCTGCTTTGGTTCGGCGCAGCGGAAATCGACAAGCCGGATCGGAATGCGCCTCCCAACCAGCCAGCAGGTTATCCCATGGATGAGGATCCAGTAGGTGCGGTAGGCAAAGGCTGAGCGTGGTCGGCCGGCATCGGCCAACTCGATCTGGGCAAGCCCATCCCTGACGACAAGTCTACCGCGCGGATCGTCCAACACGACGTCGAGGAAACGCAGGGCCCGGCGCAGCGCGTGGCCGAGTGTCGGCGCATGCAACACACAATGGCAAAGCAGGGTGAAGCTGCCGCTGCGCATCGGCCGCCCGCCCATCGCGAAAAACTCGTCATCGAGCTCTTTGGCAATGGCAAGCCAGAGGGCGCCATAAGTCTCGGCCGACACCGGTTGGTCGACGACGGGCGGCAACCCTAGCGAAGAAAGCAGCGGCGCCGTCGGTCGTCCCATGCGACGTAAACTGTCCAGCGCCTCCTCGACGAATGCCGGCGCGATCATGCGCCTCTCGATGTCAGCCACCAGATCCTCCACCTATGGCAAAACTGTCCGAAACAATGCAGCACTTTAGTCATCGCTTGCAATATGACGACAGAATAGAATCGACATACTTGGGTCGTGCCGGGAGGACGGCGCGCCCAGCAGACGATCGCAAGGTGATGGGAGCAGACCGATGCTGATCCGTGGAGGAACCTTTATCGTCACCGGCGGCGGGTCAGGCCTCGGTGCAGCAACGGCGCGCATGCTGGTTGAAAATGGCGCATGCGTGATCATCGCCGACCTCAACAGTGCAGCCGGAGAGGCGATCGCCGCAGAACTCGGCGCGGATGCCCGCTACCTCAAGGCCGATGTAACAAGCGCAGAGGACGGAGCCGCGGTAGTGGCGACCGCGCTGGAGTCTTTCGGCGGCCTGAGCGGGCTCGTGAACTGCGCCGGCGTGGCGCCGGGCGAGAAGATCATCGGCCGCGACGGCCCACATGGCCTCGACAGTTTCGTGCGGACAATCGGCATCAACCTCGTCGGCACCTTCAACATGATCCGCCTTGCGGCGTCCGCCATCCTGCATCAGCAGGCGGATACCGAGGGTGAGCGTGGCGTCATCATCAATACAGCCTCGATCGCTGCCTTCGACGGACAAGTCGGACAGGCGGCATACGCCGCGTCCAAGGGTGGCATCGCCTCGATGACGCTTCCGATCGCACGCGAGCTGGCGCGTCACGGCATTCGCGTCGTGTCGATCGCCCCTGGCATTTTCGAGACGCCGATGATGGCGGGTATGCCACACGAGGTGCAGGAAGCGCTCGGCAAGAGCGTGCCCTTCCCGCCGCGCCTCGGTAGGCCGGCAGAATTTGCCGCTCTCGTGCGCCATATATGTGAAAACAACATGCTGAACGGCGAGGTCATCCGCCTCGACGGCGCGCTTCGTATGAGCGCGCGCTGAGTGTTCGGCACAGGAGGCTTGAACATGGTTATGCAGGACCCTGTCGTCATTGTCGGAATGGCGCGCACGCCGATCGGCGGCTTCCAAGGTGAGCTCAAGGAGGCAACGGCGCCCGACCTTGGAGCGGCTGCCATCCGCGCAGCGCTTCAGCGCGCGAAGGTGGCCCCTGAAGCCATCGACGAGGTCGTCTTCGGCTGCGTGCTGCCGGCTGGTCAGGGTCAAGCGCCCGCCCGGCAGGCAGCGATCGGTGCAGGTCTGCCCTTCTCCACCGGTGCAACGACCGTCAACAAGATGTGTGGTTCCGGCATGAAGGCAGTCATGTTGACCCATGACCTCCTGGCGGCTGGCAGCGCCACCGTCGGCGTCGCCGGCGGCATGGAAAGCATGACCAACGCGCCCTATCTTCTTGATCGTGCCCGTGGCGGTTACAGGCTCGGCCACGGCCGCGTCATCGATCATATGTTCCTCGACGGGCTGGAGGATGCTTATGACAAGGGACGTTTGATGGGCACCTTTGCGGAGGACTGTGCCGAAGCTTACCAGTTCACGCGCGAAGCACAGGATCGTTACGCAGTGACGTCGCTCACCCGCGCTCAAAAGGCCATCGATGCCGGCTACTTCAACGCCGAGATCACGCCGGTGACAATCACTGTGGGAAAGGCCGAACAAACGGTCAGCCGGGACGAACAGCCAGGCAAGGCGAAGATCGACAAGATCCCCCTCCTCAAGCCAGCCTTTCGTGACGGCGGGACCGTGACGGCCGCCAATTCCAGCTCGATTTCCGACGGTGCCGCCGCTCTCCTGTTGATGCGTCGTTCCGAAGCCGAACGCCGGGGATTGCGACCCCTTGCGACGATCACCGCCCACACCACCCATTCGCAGGCGCCCAGTCTTTTCGCCACCGCTCCGATCGGCGCCTTGCAGACACTCTCCGATCGCACAGGCTGGCCGCTTGATACGGTCGATCTCTTCGAGATCAACGAGGCATTTGCCGTCGTCGCCATGGCTGCGATGCGCGACCTCCAGCTGCCGGACGAAAAGGTCAATGTGCATGGCGGCGCGTGCGCGCTTGGCCACCCGATCGGCGCATCCGGCGCGCGCATTCTCGTCACACTACTTGCCGCGCTCGAGCGCTACGACCTGAAACGTGGCATGGCAGCACTATGTATCGGCGGCGGTGAGGCAACCGCTGTCGCCATAGAGCGTCATTAGGAAAGGCAGGGAGGAGACAAGCATGATCCTTTCCGAACTGCAGCAGCAAATCCGCGATCTCGCCAGAGATTTCGCCTGCGAGCGGCTTGCGCCCGGAGCGGCTGCCCGCGACCGCGAGCACAGGTTTCCGCGCGAGGAACTCGCAAAGATGGGTGAACTCGGCCTGCTCGGCATGCTGGTTCCGGAACAGTATGGTGGCTCCGACACCGGCACGCTTGCCTATGCAGCCGCACTGGAAGAGATCGCGGCCGGCGACGGACCATGCTCCACCATCATGAGCGTCCACAGCTCGGTCGCCTGCGTGCCGATCCTGAAGTTCGGTACCGAAGAGCAGAAGCAACGTTTCCTGCCGAAGCTTGCCAGCGGCGAATGGATCGGCGGCTTTGCGCTGACGGAATCCCAAGCGGGTTCGGACGCGTCCAATCTACGCAGTCGCGCAAGCCGCAATGGCGATCACTACGTTCTCGACGGCGCCAAGCAGTTCATCACCTCGGGCAAGAACGGCCAGATGATCATCGTCTTTGCGGTGACAGATCCGGACGCCGGCAAGAAAGGGATCACCGCCTTCATCGTGCCAACCGATACACCTGGCTACGAAGTGATCCGCGTCGAGGAAAAACTCGGGCTGCATTCGACCGACACCTGCCAGATCGCCTTCAACGGCATGCGCATCCCCGCTGATTTGAGGTTGGGCGCGGAGGGCGAGGGATACCGGATAGCACTGGCGAACCTCGAAGGTGGGCGTATCGGCATTGGCGCACAGGCCGTTGGCATGGCGCGTGCAGCTTTTGAGGCGGCGCGCGACTATGCGCGTGAACGCACGGCCTTCGGCAAGGCGATCATGGAGCATCAGGCCGTGGCCTTCCGGCTCGCCGACATGGCGACCCAGATCGAAGCAGCGCGTCAGCTCGTCTTTCACGCAGCCGCGTTGCGCGACAATGGTCTGCCGTGCCTTTCGGAGGCATCGATGGCCAAGCTTTTCGCATCCGAGATGGCAGAGCGGGTCTGTTCGGACGCGATCCAGATTCATGGGGGCTACGGCTACATGGCCGATTATCCCGTCGAGCGGATCTATCGGGATGTCCGCATCTGTCAGATTTATGAAGGAACGAGCGATGTTCAGAGAATGGTGATCGCGCGCAATCTATAAGAACAAGAACTGCGGCATCCCGTTTCTGAGGAGAGAAGCGGACATCGCAGCTGGAAGGGAAAAACGATATGACGGACACAGCTCAACTGAGCCTCCACGTTCCGGAACCTGCCGTCCGACCGGGCGGCCAACCCGATTTCTCCAACGTGAAGATTGCCAAGGCGGGCGTGGTGCCGCGCCCCGAAATCGACGTTGCGCCAGAGGAGATCCGCGACCTCGCCTATTCGATCATCCGTGTGCTCAACCGGGAGGGAGAGGCCGTCGGCCCATGGTCGGGTATGCTTTCCGACGAAGAGCTGTTGACCGGCCTGCGCAACATGATGAAGCTTCGCGCCTTCGATGCGCGGATGCTGATGGCACAGCGTCAGGGAAAGACGTCCTTCTACATGCAGCACCTTGGCGAGGAGGCCGTCAGCTGCGCCTTCCGCAAGGCGCTCCGGAAAGGCGACATGAACTTCCCGACCTATCGGCAAGCGGGCCTCCTGATTGCCGACGACTACCCGATGGTCGAGATGATGAACCAGATCTTCTCGAACGAAAGCGATCCGCTGCACGGCCGCCAGCTGCCGATCATGTATTCGTCGAAGGAGCACGGTTTCTTCACGATCTCCGGCAACCTCGCGACGCAATATGTGCAGGCAGTCGGATGGGCAATGGCGTCGGCCATCAAGAACGACAGGAGGATCGCGGCGGGTTGGATCGGAGATGGCTCCACTGCCGAATCCGACTTCCACTCCGCACTGGTCTTTGCCTCCACGTACAAGGCACCAGTGATCCTCAATATCGTCAACAATCAGTGGGCGATTTCCACTTTCCAGGGCATTGCGCGTGGTGGCTCCGGCACGTTTGCCGCACGTGGGCTTGGCTTCGGTATTCCGGCGCTGCGGGTCGACGGCAACGATTACCTCGCCGTCTACGCCGTCGCCTGCTGGGCGGCCGAGCGTGCCAGGCGAAATCTCGGGCCGACGCTGATTGAATATGTCACCTATCGCGTCGGCGCTCATTCGACGTCGGACGATCCAAGCGCCTATCGACCGAAGACCGAGTCCGAGGCTTGGCCGCTTGGCGACCCGGTACTGCGCCTGAAGAAGCATCTGATCGTCAGGGGTGTCTGGTCGGAAGAGCGCCACGTGCAGGCCGAAGCGGAAATCGTGGACGAGGTGATCGAAGCCCAGAAGCAGGCGGAGCATCATGGCACGCTGCATGCCGGCGGCAAGCCGTCCGTGCGCGACATCTTCGAAGGCGTCTACGCGGAAATGCCGCCGCACATTCGTCGCCAACGGCAGAAGGCAGGTTTCTGACATGGCCAGAATGACGATGATTGAAGCGGTGCGCAGCGCCATGGATGTGTCGATGGCACGCGACGACAACGTGGTGGTCTTCGGCGAGGATGTCGGATACTTCGGCGGCGTGTTTCGCTGTACCCAGGGACTGCAGGCGAAATACGGCAAGACACGCTGTTTCGACACGCCGATCAGTGAATCCGGCATTGTCGGTACTGCCATCGGCATGGCCGCCTACGGGCTCAAACCCTGTGTCGAGATCCAGTTCGCCGATTACATGTATCCGGCCTACGACCAGATCACGCAGGAGGCGGCGCGCATCCGCTATCGCTCGAACGGCGACTTCACTTGCCCGATCGTCCTTCGCATGCCGACCGGTGGCGGCATCTTCGGCGGCCAGACCCACAGCCAGAGTCCGGAGGCACTCTTCACTCACGTCTGCGGCTTGAAGGTCATCGTGCCTTCCAATCCCTATGATGCAAAAGGCCTGCTTATTGCCGCTATAGAGGATCCGGATCCCGTAATGTTCCTGGAGCCGAAGCGGCTCTACAACGGCCCGTTCGACGGGCATCATGAACGACCCGTCACACCCTGGTCGAAGCACGACCTCGGTGAGGTACCGGAGGGGCACTATTCAATTCCGATCGGCAAGGCTGAGGTCCGGCGCTCGGGATCTGCCGTGACGGTAATCGCCTACGGCACGATGGTGCATGTCGCGCTTGCCGCTGCTGAAGACACGGGCATCGATGCCGAAGTGATCGACCTGCGCAGCCTGTTGCCGCTGGATCTCGATACGATCGTGCAATCCGTCAACAAAACCGGACGTTGCGTGGTCGTTCACGAAGCGACGCTGACCTCAGGGTTCGGCGCGGAGATCGTATCCCTCGTGCAGGAACATTGCTTTTACCGTCTGGAGGCCCCCGTAGTGCGCGTCGCCGGTTGGGATACGCCCTATCCGCACGCACAGGAATGGGACTACTTTCCCGGCCCCGGGCGCGTCGGGCGCGCACTTGCAGAAGTCATGGAGGCCTGACGCAATGGGCGAATTTATTATCAAGATGCCCGATGTCGGCGAAGGCGTGGCCGAGGCCGAACTTGTCGAATGGCACGTCAAGGCGGGCGACCCGGTCAAGGAGGATATGGTCATCGCCGCCGTCATGACCGACAAGGCGACGGTCGAGATCCCATCGCCAGTCACCGGAACAGTTGTCTGGCTGGGCGCTGAAATCGGCGACAAGATCGCCGTCAAGGCGCCGCTTGTCCGGATTGAGACGAATGGTGGTAAGGCGACTAACCAGGTCGAAGCGCGCCCTGCCGAAGGACCGGCGGAAGCGCCCGACAGTCGGCCCCCTGCCATTGAGCCGGACACCACGCCTGCGCCGAAGGCCACCAGTGCTCCACGACCCGAGGCTCCGGCAGAAAGGCCGCTGGCGTCACCATCCGTGCGGCTCTTTGCAAGGGAAAGCGGCGTCGACCTGCGTCAACTGAAGGGATCTGGTCCGGCCGGCCGCATTCTTCGCGAAGATGTCGAACAATTCATCGCGCGTGGCGAGCTGCCTTCCCTTCAGCCGGCCATGGCGAAAAAGACCTCGGCCGAAGAGATCAAGCTCACCGGTCTCAGGCGCCGCATCGCTGAAAAAATGTCGCTCTCGACCTCCCGCATTCCTCACATCACCTATGTCGAGGAAGTCGACATGACCGCGCTTGAGGAGTTGCGGGCTACCATGAATCGCGACCGCAGGCCCGAGCAACCCAAGCTCACGGTCCTGCCGTTCCTGATGCGGGCGATCGTAAAGGCGGTCGCCGAGCAACCGAACATCAACGCGACCTTTGACGACGAGAAGGACATCCTCACCCGTCACGGTGCCGTCCATATCGGCATTGCCGCGCAGACGCCTGCCGGGCTTGTCGTCCCGGTGGTGAAGAACGCCGAGGCGCGCGGCATCTGGGATTGCGCCACCGAGATGGGGCGCCTGGCGGAAGCTGCGCGCGCTGGTACCGCGACCCGCGACGAGCTCAGCGGTTCGACCATCACCATCAGTTCGCTTGGTGCGCTCGGCGGCATCGTCTCGACACCTGTCATCAACCATCCGGAAGTCGCGATCGTCGGTGTGAATAAGATTGCCGTGCGACCGGCCTGGGATGGGACCCAGTTCGTACCGCGCAAGATGATGAATCTGTCCTCGAGTTTCGATCATCGCATCATCGACGGATGGGATGCAGCCACCTTCGTCCAACGCGTCCGGGTTCTTCTCGAAACGCCCGCCCTCATCTTCATCGAAGGCTAGGATCCATGAAAGAGATCGTCTGCAAGCTTCTCGTCATCGGCGCCGGACCGGGGGGCTACGTCTGCGCAATCAGGGCCGGACAACTCGGCCTCGACACCGTCATCGTTGAAGCCGATAAGCCAGGCGGCACCTGCCTGAACGTCGGCTGCATTCCGTCAAAGGCCCTCATTCACGCAGCCGAGGAGTTTGGCGCCACAAAACAGATGCTCTCCGGAAACAACACGATGGGCATCCGTGTCGAGGGTGCATCGATCGACCTTGCAAAAACCATCAGCTGGAAGGACGGCATCGTTGGCCGGCTGAATGGAGGCGTCTCCGCCCTGCTGCAGAAGGCCAGGGTCAAGATCGTTCACGGCCGCGCGGCCTTCCGCGATGGCAAAACGGTGGAGGTCGAGACCGAGGTCGGCATACAGGTCATTCGTGCCGAGACAGTGGTGATCGCTACGGGTTCCGAACCTGTGGAACTCGCAGCCCTGCCCTTCCAAGGTCAAGTCATCTCGTCCACGGAGGCGCTTTCCCTGGCCGAATTGCCGAGGCGATTAGTTGTCGTGGGCGGAGGCTATATCGGCCTCGAACTCGGTACGGCATTCGCCAAGCTGGGCTCGGACGTGACAGTCGTTGAAGCCATGCAGCAGATCCTGCCGCAATATGATGGCGATCTCGTGCGGCCGGTTGCACGACGGCTTGGCGAGCTTGGCGTTCGCGTCCTGACAGGTGCAAAAGCGAAGGGCCTGTCGGACGACGGCAATGCGCTGTCCGTCGAGACCTCGGACGGCCAGCAACAGCTGCTTCCTGCCGACCGCATCCTGATTACCGTTGGTCGCCGCCCGAAAATTGCAGGATCGGGGATCGAGGAGCTCGATCTCGATCGTACCGGGCCATACCTGCGCATCGACGATCTCTGCCGCACCTCGATGCGGGGCGTCTACGCGATCGGCGATATCACCGGCGAGCCGATGCTGGCCCATCGCGCCATGGCGCAGGGGGAAATGGTCGCAGAGATTGTTGCCGGCAAGAAGCGCGCCTGGGACAAACGCTGCATCCCAGCGATCTGCTTTACCGATCCGGAAATCGTAACGGCGGGGCTTTCACCGGACGAGGCTCGTGCTCAAGGCTACGCGATCCGTGTCGGGCAATTCCCGTTCAGCGCAAATGGCCGCGCAATGACGATGCTGTCCGAGGACGGCTTCGTGCGCGTCGTCGCGCGCGCCGATACCGGCCTTGTTCTTGGCCTGCAGGCCGTCGGTGCCGGCGTGTCCGAACTCTCGGCTGGCTTTGCGCTGGCAATCGAGATGGGGACGCGGCTGGAAGACCTCGCCGGCACAATCCACGCGCATCCGACGCGCAGCGAGGCTGTCCAGGAAGCAGCGTTGAAGGCCTTGGGGCATGCGTTGCACATCTGAACGCCGTTTTGACGCAAGGTAGGCTCTTTCGCAGAACGATATCTGTTTGGACACGCCGCATTATCTGCTAGCTGGCGCACCAATCACGACCGGAGCAATTGAGAATGGCCGCCGCATTCTACCGAGACTATATCGCTGACTTGAAAGTCAGGATCGACGATCTTCACGCCAACGCGCAGCGCTATCAAACCTACGAGTTGACGATGGAATTGCTGGCACAGAAGAACCTCGTCAGCTACACCGAGAAGAAGGCGAAGGGACAGACAGAAGGGCTGTCTTACCGTCGCGACTTCACGACCGGTCAAGCTGTCCATATGCAACAGCAAAACGCCCATGCCCTGTTTAGCGGATTCTTCAATCTCGGCCAGTTTCTGGCCTTTACCGGACAGGGACGTGAGCTGGACGCGAAGCAGTTTGCAGAGCTTTTGACCGACAACTGGCAGTATCCGACATGCGCCGTGCATTTCGTTTTCCGCCAGAAGGGACAGCCAAAGACTGCGTCGATGAAGATGCATTTTGTCGGACTGAACGGCGAGGCCGATGCAGCAGCCTACGAAGACACGGCTGAGCGGGCAAAGAGGCTGGTGCAACACCGCCCCTTCTCGTCAGATCTGTTCTGGGAATGGAAGTAAGGAACGGCCGCCGACCGGCTATCGACAGGACCGATAGATTTTTGCCGTCAACCACGCATCACGGATTGGCATTCATCGAACCATGATCGTGGTGGGCGGTCGTGTCTTCGTGGTGGTGAACATGGGTTGCTTCGGGTTGGGCGCGCAGGTCCGCGATCTCAGCCGATTTCTTTGCCAGATACGATATCAGATCTGCGGTATCGGTCGCCGACATGCCCAGGTTCGGCATACGCACGCCTTTGAACTTTGCATCGAGGTCCGCCAGCGTTTGATCATTCTCGGCCCTGAGCCGCGCGGGATTCATGATCATTTGCTCCAGCCATTGCCGATTGCGCCTGACAGTAACGTCAAGAAGGTCCGGGCCGATGCGGTCGCCAACTCCAACCGTGTGACAGGGCGCACAGATCTTCTTAAACAGGATTTGTCCCGGTTCCCGCTCCAGCTTCAGGCCATGATAGTCGGTGGCCGGAGCCAATGCCGTGGCCGGGGCGTAGTGGCCCTCGCGCCAGGCCGGATCCATGTCGCGGATCGCCAGTTCGACATTTTCGATGTCGGCAAACGGCGAGTTCCTGGCCCACTCTCCGGTGCTGTCGTTGCCGAGCACGATCTCGTTTCGATGGTCGGTTGCAACGTCGCTCTTGTTTCCAAGCTTCGCGTTGATGGCGCGAATCTCATCGGGCTTGCCGGTGATAAACGTCCACCCAGGCCCCTTGTAGAAGGCGTCGGCGAAAGCTTTCAATTTCTCGGGCGTGTCGTTTTCGGGATCGACCGTGATCGATATCACGAAAATCTTCTTGCCGATCTGATCTTGGATCCTATCAACGACCTGGGCTATGCGCGCGGTCGTCAGCGGACAAAGGTCGGTGCAGCTCGTGAAAATGAAGCTGATCAGGACGATCTTGCCCTTGATCAGGTCGTCATAGAAATGCACCGTCTCGCCGTTCTGGGTGAGAACCTCGCTGTTGGGAAAGTAGTCTTTGCCCCAACGTGAACTGGCGGCTGCAACATCTGCGCACAACGCGGACAGAACGGCAGCGACAGCCAGCAGAAACACAGACCCGCGCTTCATAAATGCCCTCCGGAACCGAATCAGTGTGATTGGGCTGCACATTTTGCGCAGCCCATCATGGCGTGGGGTTGGTATTCAGCTGCGCCTGAACCTGGGATTGGGTATTCGTCCATCCCTTCGGTGCGCCTTCCGGCAGAATTTCAGGCGTGGTGAAGAACACACCGTCCGGGGTCGGATTCGGTGTTGGCGTCACTGCGGCCTGCGGCGTTCCGGCAATACCGGTCAGCAACTGAATCCGCGCCAGCATCGCAAAATCCTCATGGACCGTATTGTGGCAATGGTTGACATAGGATCCACCGAACTCGCCGAACTGGATCTGGAAGGTAACGCTGCCACTTTCTCCAAGCCGCCAGACGTCCTTTCTCACCAAGTTCTCGGTCGGCGGCGGTGCCTGGCCGTTGCGCAGCATCGTTATGCCTTCCTCGAAGTGAAGATGAATGGGATGATCCCATCCGCCACCGCCATTCTTGTAGGTCCAGTGCTCGACTTCACCAGCTTTGGGAATGAGCAGGGAAATCCTGTTGGCGTTCATCGAATGCGAGGACTCGCCGTTGATACGAATGGTCCAGGGGAAACTTACATATTCACCGCAATCCGGCGTGCATCCGTTCGGCCCGCGCGAATCTCCGGTTCCCGACCTGCCGAATTCAACCATACGCGTGCGCACCGGGGTCACGATCGGGATCTGCTCCGTCAGTGCTGCCGGCACCTGGCTCTTGTCGGGATCGGTGGCGCGGTGAATGACGCCGGGGACATCGACACTTTCGACAGCGCCAACAATACGGAACTCCAGCATCGGCCCGACGACGGGATCTTCCGACGTGCCCTTAAGCGCTTTGGCGAGGCTGAGTTCCTCCTTGGGCCGCCGCCCGTCCTCATGGCGCAAATGATTGACCACCTTGATCCGGTCGCCGATCTTGAAGCCCGAGAAATCAACGATGAAGTCGTAGCGCTCTGCAATCCCCTGGACGGGAAGAGCCGTCATCATTATCGGGGTAACGACAAGGTTACCGTCATTGGCAATGAACTTGATGGGAACAGGATTGCCCTTCGCATCTGCCAGTCCGAGCTTCAGGAAGCGCGACATGCAGGCATTCAAGGCGCGGAATCGATATTTGCGCGGCAGCACCTCGAAGAAGGGCGCGAACGCGAAATTGACGAGCGGAACGTCGCCGAGCATCCCGTCGGTGTCGAAGATGTCGAAGTAGAGCTGACCGGCCGCATCGCACGCGCAATCCGAGAAGATCAGATTGACGTCGAAATCCGTGTTTCCCCAGCCGAGCAGCCTGCCGCTGGGCAGCCGAAGGTTCACGCCATCCGACAACTCTTCATTGCCGCGGTCGGGACCGCTGTAGTAGTTGATGGCGCCAATGTTGCCCTTGTAGACGTTTTCCGCCGTGAAGAAGAACCGGTGGTCGTGCGCCCACATCGATCCCTGCAACTCGCGGAAATCACCGGCGACGTTGACAAGGCCCGTGTTGTCGTCGGGACCGGAGGCGCGCCGGTCACCTGCCTGGGTGTTGATCTTGTCGCGCCGCGCAAGCGCCGTGCTCCAGCGATAGTCGTAGAAGGTGCCCGGGAAGTGGTGCACGTTCGCAGCACCGTCGCTCTCCGCACCATTGTGGGCATTGTGGAAATGCAGTTGCGTTTCGTTCCGCCCGAAGCCGTTGTTTGCTGCCCGGTCAACGGGCAGGTCGTTGTATATCCGCGTAATGATCGGTTCACCGTAGCGACCCTTGATCAAAAATGGCGGCAACGCGCACTCGCCGCCCCGTCCCGACGCATAGGTCCAGACACTATTGGGCTGCTGAAGTGGGAAACTGTCATGAAAATAGCCACCTCTGCCCGTTTGGGAAACCTGACCGAGCCGCATGATGTATCCGACCTTCGGGAAGAATTCGTCCCATCGCTGATGGGCAAAGACCTCGCCAGGCGGACGTCCCTCAATCGGTCCTCGATGTGTCAGTGGGTTTATGAATTGTTGATTCGCGGGATCGGCGGAGAAATCCGTATGATAGGAAAGTCGCTTGGCCGGCCGCTCGCCAAGGCTTGTCGGGAAGGCCGCATGCCCCTCGGCTGTCCGAGCAATCGGCAACGGCTTCAAGTGGTTCAGCCGATGCATAGGTTGGGTGAATTTCTGGATGCCGAACAGCGGCGTGCGTGGCGTCCCGGTCGGAACGGCAGCAAAGGCGCTCTTTGCAAACGGACTGAGGCCGTTCTTGCAGGCAAGATAGCCGCTCGCCGTAAAGATGCCCCATCGGAGTAATTCCCGACGGGTAACCTGCCCCTGATTCAGTGCCCTTACAATCTCTGCTCGATTTTCGCGAGCGCGTTGTGCTTCTCTTTGACGGATTCGTGACGCATCGTGAGAGATATACATTCGACCAGCCCCCAATCAAATGTAACTATTTCCATCTATATATGATGGCGATGCCATAATACGCCTTAACACTTCTAATCACAACGCTTATCGTAATAAGTCTGACAATATTCAGAAGTTCTTAAAATTAAATGCCGCAATTGTATTTTATAAATAGTAAGGCCGTTGAGATTTATCGCGGATTTTTGTATAGTTCACCTAATCTTATTTAAGACGCAATCAATCAACCCGATTCGATACTGCATATTTTTTCGACACATCAGGGGCGATTACGGCGATGCCGAACTTCAGGTACCGGGCGATCGATCTCTCGGGGCAGATGCTCGAGGGTGTTTTGCAGGCAAACTCCAGCGCGCTGATGGCCGCGGAGCTCGAGCGCCGGTCCCTGCTTCCAGTCGACATCGAAGAGGTGAAGCGAACCGGCGCTGGATTGAGCCTGTCATTCCAATCCACCCCGTCCTACGACGACGTGACGGCGTTCACCGAGGATCTCGCCGCCCTGCTTTCGGCAAGCGTCGCCCTGGATCGGGCCTTACAGATCATCCATCAATCCACAAAACGGCATGCCCTCAGCAACATGACGCGTTCGCTTTGGGAAGTCGTTTCGAAGGGACACAGCTTCGCCGAAGCGATCGCGGCCTATCCGGCAGCGTTTCCGCAAACCTACATCAAGATGGTCGAGGTCGCAGAAGTCGCTGGCAATCTTGACGTCACGCTGCAAGTGATTGCGCAGGAGCGCCGCCGCGGACGGGAACTGAGGCAGCGTCTGACGTCAGCACTCGCCTATCCCGCATTTCTGGTACTTGCAGCGGCAGGCGTCATGTTTTTCGTCCTCACGGTTGTCATTCCCGAATTCGACAAGGCACTCGTTGGCATGGGCCAGGCAGCAAACGGACCGACATCCGTCGTCTTTGCCCTGTCGCGTGCGACCGCAGCCAATAGCACCTTGATTTCCGCCATGGGCGCGGCGGCGCTCTGCAGTATCCTCTTCATCAGCCGCAGCAAGATAGCAAAGACGATCATCGTTTCGCTCATCGGGCATCTCCCCGGCTTCGACACGCTGCTGATGCAAGAGCGCGCCGTCGTCTTCTGTTCGACATTCGCCATGCTGAACAAGAGCGGCGTCGACCTTCCGACATCCCTTCGCCTTATCCGTGGCCTGATGCGCGATGGGCACTCGGCGGAGCTCGTCGCTGACGTTCTTGCCAGGGTCAGAGACGGAAGCCAACTCACGGACGCGCTTTCACGCGTCGCTTTCCTTCCTCCCTACGGGCTGCAGATGCTGCGCGTCGGCGAAACCACAGGAGATACCGGCAAAGCCGCATTAAGGGTCGCAACATATTACGAAACGCGACTCGATCGCTCGATCGCGCGTGCCACGGCGATCATCGGCCCGCTGGTTCTATTGACTGTCAGCGCGCTCATCGCCTGGATCATCGTCTCGGTTATCACGGCGTTGCTCAGCCTGAACGAACTACTGTTGTGATCGCCATGCAAAAGCTACTGCCACGCCCCTTGCCGACCAACCGCAAATCCTCCCGCCGCAAGGACAGAGGCGACGGTGGTTTCACGCTTTTGGAGCTGCTGGTCGTGCTGGTGATCCTCAGCCTGGTTGCCAGCATTGCCGCTCCGCGCGTGCTTGGGTACCTCTCTGAGGCGCGTGTCCGGGCAGCACGGCTGCAGATCGAAGCGCTGACCTCAGCATTCGATCTTTTCTATCTCGACACGTCGCGCTACCCGACGGAACGCGAGGGCCTCACGGCCTTGGTCAGCGGCACAGCGATCAAGCGCTGGAAGGGTCCCTACATTCAGCAGGCCTCGGTGCCGTTGGATCCATGGGGCCACGAGTATCAATATCGCATTGGTGACAAGGGGCGACCCCAGATCATTTCCTTTGGTGCCGATGGCGTTGAAGGGGGGGTCGACAATGCCGCAGACATCGCGATCCAGTAGTCATTCTTCGAGCGATGGCGGTTTTGCCCTGCTGGAACTCCTGGCGGCACTTGCAATCGTGGCCTTCGTCGGGGCGATCGCTCTGCCTTACATGATCAACACCGGACAAACGATGGGGCTGAAGGTTCAGGCTGCGCAGATTGCAGCTCTCCTGCGCCAAGACCGGAATATCGCGATTGCCGAAGGCCGGACCGTAGTCTCGACGATCGACGCTCGTCGCGGCACCGTTTTATCGGGTTCTTCCGCAAGAAGGGTCATTTTGCGCGAGGGGTCTGCGATCCGGGGAGAGCGCGCGTTGCACGCCGGCGTGGTGGCCTTTCAGGCCAACGGCCTCTCATCCGGTGGGACATTTGACATCCAGGGACCGCGTGCGACCTTTCGCATATCGGTGAACCCACTGACCTCGGGCATCATGCTGTCAACGATCGAATGAGGCCCCGCATGCGTGCGAATCCCACTCACGGTGCTCCAAGGATACGCGATCGGCGCGATCAGGGCTTTACGCTGCTCGAGGTTCTGGTGGCGGTGGCGATCCTTGCCGCCCTGCTCTACGTCGTTCCGAGAAGCCTGGTCTCGGCACGCACCTTTATCGTCCAGTCCCATGCCTGGCTGGAAGCGCGGCTGGTTGCCGAAGAAGTCCTGGCCGAAGAGTTACACAGCGGAGCCATCCGCCCCGGTACCTTTGGCGGCGTAAGCCATGGGCGCAGATGGCGCGCCATTGTCACACCATCTGCAATCGCTGAAGGGCGTGGGCCAGAGGGACAGATACTGCTCGAGGCAAGGCTTTCCGTCGACGTATCGCCTTCCCGCAGGCTGGCTGTCGATCGGCTGCTGATCGGGGTGGCAGAATGAGGAAGAAGCGAGAGAGAGGAGACGGTGGCTTTGCTATGCTGGAGGCGCTGGTTGTCCTCCTGCTGAGTGCGCTCGTATTCCAGGCGCTCCTGCTGTCGGCCTATCTTGTGACCCGATCTTCTGCCGCCGCTAGCCGGGACGCGGCAAGCGTCGAGCGGCTGGCGACCGGGCTTACCGCCCTGCGGCGCGACTTGTCGCAGGTCGCGGCAATCAAGACGAGCGAGAGAGCCGGCGCACCCTTGCTGTTTTACGGCAGCGAACAGGCCGTGGGGCTCGCGACCGGCTCGGCGTCGGATCAACTGGTGTGGATCTCGGTCAGGTCGGGCGACCTCGTTCGGTCGGCAATTGCGCGGCTTCCCTCGGCAACCAGCTTTGAAAAAGTACGTGTCGCGACCCCGACAGCAGTGCTGCAGGGCGGGTGGGACTATCGCTTCTCCTTTGCCCAGAACACTGAAAAGGGTGTCGTATGGAAAAGCTCCTGGGCCGATCGTCCACGGCTTCCCGATATCATTCGCCTACAGATATGGAACAGATCCGATCGCAGGCGCCAACCTTTGACGCTCGTGGTTTCGCCACATGTCGATCCGCCGCGGCTGTGCCCGGATGGAGCGACCTGCGAGGGAGGCCCGGATGCAACGTGACAGCGGATATGTCACGCTGGCGACCCTCGTCGTATGCGGCTTGCTGGCGGGAATTGTATCGACACTGGTGTTGTCAGCGCAGCCGACCCTGGTCCTTACCCGATTGGGGGTTGACGATCTCGTGACGGAGAACCTGCTCGACAGTGGCGCCACTGCGTCCGCCTATCTCCTTTTTGCCGAAGGCAAGGATGCTTCGGTGGTCGATGGTCGCATCATCACTTTGCCGACAGGCAGCGTAACACTACACGTTGCGGCCGAGGCAGGCCGGTTCGATCTCAACGCCTCGCCGCCCGAACTGCTCAAGGGCCTCTTCAAAGCAGTGGATGGCCAGTCCCTTTCACCGGACGCATTTGCGGCGCGGATCGTTGACTGGCGCGACGGAAATGACGAGCGGACGCCCGAAGGCGCCGAGCGCTCCGACTACCGCGGGGCCGGAGCAAGCGGCCTGCCAATGAACGCCAAATTCCAGTCGGTCGGCGAGTTGCGTTTCTTGAAGGGACTGAGCGAGAATGACTACATGAAACTCGAGTCGTTCCTCACGGTGCACAACCGGGGCGGCATGCTTTATCCGAAAGCCGCATCCCGGAAGGCTCTGCTAGCAATCCCTGACATGAGCGAGGCGGACGCATCGGCCCTTGCCGAACTGCGTGGCGCCGAAGACAACGACGAGCGGCGAGCCCTTTTGAAGAAATACGAAAGCTTCCTGACGCAGGAGACGCCCACGGTTTATCGCATCACGCTTGTCGCACGCAGCAAAAGCGGCCGCACCGGAACTGCCGAGATGATTGCGGGCGATGCCAAAGACAGCCCAAAAGGCTATGTCGTCCACTCGTGGAACCTTGCCGGACCGGCGGCTCATTGATGGCGGGGAGTATCGAATGACCGGCCTTGCTACATCGATCAGACGCGGCGGTTCGGCACTGCTGGGCGAGATGGTTTCCTGGCAGGCAGCAGCCAATATCCCCCGCCGAAATCGTGGGACATTCCTCGTTGTCGAAGAGCCGGCCAAGCTGGTCTGCTACCGCGCCTCCAGGGCGGGACCGATCCACAAAGCCGAGGGACCGCGTGACGATCTCGCCTGGCTCAGCAAGGTCGTCGGAAATCAACCGGTCGAAGTGCGCCTTGGCGCCGATCGTGCGGTCGTTCGATCCCTCACGCTTCCGGCGGCCAGCAGAAATCATATCGATGCAATCATCCGTCACCAGCTCGAACAGCTTGTTCCCTGGCCTGCGGACAGGATGACGTTCGACTACGACCTGCAGGACGACGAGGCGGCAAGCCCTTCTGATCAGCTCCACCTGCGGGTCGTTGCTGTGTCCCTGTCCGCGATGCGGTCGGCAATCGACCCCTTCAGTGCCGCCGGCGTCAAGCCCGTTGTCGTCGGCCTGGCGGCCGATCCGCTCGGAAAAGCCAGTGCAATCAATTTACTACCGGGCGCGAAAGCGGCGCTCACGGAGCGGCGCTCGCGCATCGCGCTCCTTTCCCTTTGCGTCTTGGCAGCCATCGGGACATTCATGATCACGGCAGGCGGCTGGCGGCTCTACCAAGAGACGCAGGAAGCCAAGCGAATCGAAGCCTCGCTCGTCAGTCTTCGCAGCACAATCGATAAAGCTCGCCAGAAGGCCGAGCAGGCGGACAGCTCCAGCGTGAAGCTCGCGCGCAAATGGGATCAGGCCCCCATGGTCGTCCTGATGGATGAGCTGTCGAAAATCATTCCGGAAACCACCTATCTGACCACACTTGATGTTGGCGATCGGGATGTGCGGATTGCAGGGTTTTCAACCGATGCTGCCAGCCTGATCAGGGTCATCGAGGACTCGGATATGCTGGAAGCGGCAAATTTCTCCGCGCCGGTCGTCCGTGATGGCGACAACGGCAAGGAGCGGTTTGAAATCCTGGCCCGTCTTGTGGGAGCGAAAACACCATGAACCGCAAAAGGGGTAGCGCGAAGAACGTTAGGGCGGCCGTCATTGCGGTCCTTGCAGCTCTGCTTTTGGTTCCGGGCGCTATTGCCGCATGGAGCTTGATGGAAGCACGCCACCTGTCACAAGCAAATGCCGAACAGCAACTGTCCCTCGACGCGCTGAAAGCCAAGCTGGCAGCGCTCGAAGACAGCAGCGCAAACGATGCAGATGGAGATGGCGCCGCAATCTACCTGGCGGGCGATACTTCCGCTGTCGCTGGTGCCGAGTTGCAACGGCTGATGACTGAAATGATCAGTCAAACCGGAGCAAAGATTGCTCAGTTTGAATTCGTGGAGCCGGCGGAAGGTGCATCCGACGACGGCACCGTCGAAATGCGCGTTCTTTTTGAGACCACGACAGAGCCGTTGCAGCAAATTCTCTTTGCCACCGAAAGCAACCGGACAGCGCTCGTCTTCAAATCCATCACTATCGAGAGCGCCGAATCGAGCGTAGACAATAAAGAGCCGCCTTCTCTGCGCGTTTCGGCCTCGGTTGAGGGCTATTGGCGAAGGAGCAAGCTGTGAACGGTCGGGCAAGACTTGGTACCGCGACAGGCGTCATCGTGCTGGCAATGGTGCAAGCGGCCTTGTCGCAATCAGAGCCGGACACAGCAGCACCATGGCTGAGCGGTGTTACACTGGACAAGCTTGAGGCGACACGGCTTCATCCGCTTTTTTCACCGCTAAGGCAGCCTCCAGTCATCGACGAGCCGGTCGTCGAAACTGCCCCGGTGGTTGCGAGTATATCGGAAGCATCTGCATCGCCGCCTGAGATGAAGCTCGTTGGAATAATTTCGGCGAGCGGAAAACGCCAGGCACTCCTTCAGGACCCCGCAAGCGGCCAGATCCATCGCTTGAAGAGCGGCGACAGGCTTCAAAACTGGGTGGTGTCCATCGTCGACAATCGCACCGTCCAGCTCGAGAAGAATGGCCAGCACCAGGACTACCGGATGTTTGCCCCGACCCAGTAGCGTCACTCAAACCGTAACGCGCAGGACCTCCTCGATCGAGGTGATGCCCTTGCGGTATTTCGCAAAGCCATCGTCGAGCATCGTGGTCATGCCGGCGCGCACAGCTGCAGCCTGGATCTTCTGCGGATCGACGTCCTCACGGATCAGCCCGCTCAACTCGGCATCAACAGGCAGAACCTCGAAAATTCCGATGCGTCCGCGATAACCGCTCTCGCCGCAATAAGGACAGCCGACCGCTCGGAAACAAGTATCTCCGGGGCGCGACACGAAACCGCGGCGTGCAAGGGCGGCATGCTCAACGCCCGCGCCATCGGCCACAGGCGACCTGCAGCGTTCGCAGAGCCTCCGGACAAGCCGCTGGGCAATGACGCACCTAAGGGCGGACGCAAGGAGGAAGGTTTCGACGCCAAGATCCATTAGTCGTATGATCGCATCTGCCGCGCTGTTCGTGTGTAGGGTCGTCAGCACCAGGTGGCCCGTGAGGGCCGCCTGGATGCCGATCGACGCCGTCTCGCTGTCGCGCATCTCGCCAACCATCATGATATCGGGGTCCTGGCGCAGGAAAGAGCGCATCGCATTTGCAAACGTCAGGTTGATCGACGGCTTCACCTGAGTCTGGCTGACACCGGCGATCTGATACTCGATCGGGTCTTCGATCGTCATGATCTTGCGCTCGGGACTGTTGAGGCTCGACAGCGCCGCCGTCAGCGTCGTTGTCTTGCCGCAACCGGTCGGGCCGGCAACGACGATCAGGCCATGCGGTTCGGCAACCTGCGTGCTCAAAATGGAAAAATCGCGCGGCGCCATGCCGAGGCGCGAAAGATCGAGAGCCTCGGCACCCTTGACGAGAATTCTCGCAACAAGCGCCTCCCCATGCAGCGTCGGCATCGTCGCCACACGAAAATCGGCGCGCGTGGTGTTAATCGTGATCCGCGCACGCCCATCCTGCGGCAACCGGTGCTCGGCAATGTTAAGACCCGCAAGGATCTTGATGCGCGAGATGACACCTCGTGCAATGTCGTTCGAAAGCGGCTGCATCGTCCTCAGCATACCATCGACGCGCATTCGCAACCGCACGCCATCCGATTGCGGCTCGATATGGATGTCCGTTGCAGACAGGTTGAGCGCGGTCTCCAGCAACTGGTCGACGGCCCGAACGATCGGCGCGCCGCTGGCGAGATCATGAAGGCGATCAAGATCCTCGTCCGTGCTCTCCGGACGCGCGGCCGCTCGTTCGGTTGCCGCCGAGGCAGGTGTCCGATCCTTGGAAAGCAAGCGTTCGAAGAGCATCGCCATTTCTTCGAATGTCGCGACCCTCATCTCCACGCGTTGCCCGAGGGCTGCCAACGCGGCCTCGATGGCCTCCTCGCGCGTCGGGTCGGCTATGACAAGGATCTGCTGGCCTCTTTCTAGCGCTGGAAGGGCCCAAGCTGCACGAAGAAATCGCGGCGACAGGTCCTCGGTAAATTCGGGACGGAACTCGATCTGGTCAACGGCAGCACGAGCCAGCCCATGAAACTCAGCAATCGCCTTGGCGAGTTGATCCCCTGAAAGAATGCCCGTCTCCCAAAGCCCGCTGTAGCTCGAAGGCGGGTCCTTGAGCATTCGCTCAAGCGACAACCGCTCGGATGGCCCGATGAGGTCATCGTTCATTGTGAGGTATCGGACAAAGTCGATCGAAGTCATTGCGGCAGCCATTTCGAGCTCTCGCCCTGGGTCTCCTGCCCACGTTCCCTGCGGTGAGCGATGAGGACAGCTTCCGCGAAGTTCAACGGCAAGTCCATGCCAACCTTTGCGGTAACGAAGAAGGCCCTTGCACGCCGCGTACCGTAAGATGTGAATAGCCGCCATTAGACGATAGTGCCCCCTCTGAAAAATGCTAGGCTCAACCACTGAAAGCTGGAGAATCAGTCGAGGGGAGATGAAACCTAGCAATACAATTGGTCGGGCAGGATTGCTTTTCGGATGGTGTCTGCTGGCCACTGGATGCGTGCTACCCGATCACGGCTCGATGGATAGTTCCAAGTCCATCCTCGGATCTGTGACCAATGCCGACCTCTCGGCTCGCTCGCCGCGTCCCGACGGGATGGCAGCAGCGAGCAATGGAGGCAGGCCCAGCTCCGTTCAGGGTGTTACCTATGTGACCCCGGGTGATGGCGTCGTTGATCCCATGCACACGGGCCAGACGCCTGCCACCGGAAACGAAGTGAACCTGAACTTTCAGGGCGCCGACCTCAAGGACGTGGTGCAGGTGATCCTTGGAGATACCCTTGGCCAGACCTATACGATCGATCCGAAGGTATCGGGCAGCGTGACGCTCTCGACCGCCCGCCCGGTGGAAAAGGGCGAGCTGCTGTCGATCCTGGAAACCCTTTTGAACATGAACGGCGCCGATCTCGTCCGGCGCAACAACACCTACCAGATCGTCGAGGCCGGTTCGGCGGTGGCAGGTCAGGCAAGCATGAGGGGAAGCGGGCCGGGCTTTGGGCTCACGATCATTCCCGTCCGGTACATTGGCGCACAAACCTTGGCCCGACTGATCGACGGTTTCGGCGCGAGGCCGGGCGCAATTCGCGTGGAAACTACGCGGAACCTCCTCGTTATCGCCGGAAGCGGCGCTGATCGTCAGGCAGCGCTGGAAACGGCAAGCGCGTTCGACGTTGACTGGATGAAGGATCAGGCCGTCGCCATTCTGCCCCTGCAGAATGCCCGCCCGGAGGCCGTCATTCCCGAGCTCGAACGCATTTTTGCAGCCAAGGGCACGGAAACCGGCGCAATTCAGTTCATGCCAATGCCTCGGCTTCGCGCGATCCTGGCCGTGTCGCAAACCCGCACGCTTGCTGAGCGTGCACAGACCTGGGTCCGTCGGCTGGACCGGGAGAACCCTGACTTCGGCCAAAGCGTTCACGTCTACCGCGTGAAATACCGGGACGCGACGAAGATTGCCGAACTCCTGCAAAAGCTGTTTTCGAGTGGCGACGACACGGAAAACGGGGAAAAGCCGGCAGCGGGCGAAGCTTCGCCTGAGACGGCCGATGCGGCTGCTGCCCCAACAGCGGCGGCGAGCACAGCCACCGGCGCTGGAACCGACACGGCCGAGATAGATCCTGCGCGCTTCGGTGCGCCGACATCAAATGAACTGGGTGCTGACGCCGTGCGCATTCGCGCTGACCCTTCGAACAATTCGATCGTGATCTACGGCGATCTCGAAATGCGCCAGCGGGTGCTCGGAGCGCTGACTAGGATAGATGTGCCGCAGCTGCAGGTCGCAATCAGCGTGACGATGGCCGAGGTGCGCTTGACCGACGATATGCGTTTCGGCGTCCAGTACTTCGTCAAGAGTCATCACCTTGGAGCCGGAAACGACAACGGTTCGGTTGGGCTCTTCAACGTCCTGGCCGACAACATCGCGCGCGAAGTGCCCGGTTTCAACTTCGTTTTGGGCAGCGAAAGCAGCCCGGATATCATCATCAGCGCCTTGGATAAGGTCACCGACGTTCAGATTCTCTCGTCGCCATCCCTGGTCGTGCTGGAAAACGAGGTTGCGCGCTTTCAGGTCGGCGACCAGATCCCGATCATCACACGCACCGTTACACCGGTCGATTCGGCCGACGCTCCTGTCAGTAACGAGGTGCAATATCGCGATACCGGCATCATAATGAATGTGCGTCCACGAATTGCTGAGAACGGTGTCGTGGCGATGCGCATTGAACAGGAGATCTCCTCGTCTTCGTCGCCGGACAGCCTGACGCCGACAATTTCCAACCGGAGCATTTCCAGTTCCGTTTCCGTCGTCGACGGCCAGACCGTCCTACTCGGCGGCTTGATCAGCGAACAAGCGCAGCGCGCAAAGGACGGTATCCCGGGCCTCAACCGGATGAAGGTCGTCGGCAACCTGTTCGGCAGCAAGAACCGCGCCAATACGCGGACCGAGCTCCTGATCTTGATCAGGCCCATGGTCATTCGCGACGGGCGAGACGCGCAGAGTGTTGCCCAGGAGCTGCAATCAAAGATGTGGGGCATGGGCGGGCGTAAGATCAAATAGTGCTGTGGCGAAGGACCATCATGACCGATCTGGCGGCAGTCGCTTTGGTAACACTGGCGGCACTTGCGATCGGATGGACGACACTGCCACTGCCCCGTGCGCTTCTCGCCGCAGCGCTTGCCGCCATGATGGCATCAGTCACGATCGAGGACTGGCGGAATTTCAGGGTCCGTGACTCTATGAATATCGCTTTGGCGGCGGTGGGAATCGCTGTCTTTCACCTCGGTATCGATCCTTTGGGCCCGGATGCCGTACGATCCCTTCTCACCGTCATCATAGATGCGGCGCTGACCGGTGGCGCGCTGCTCTTCGTACGGGAGGCCTATTTCAGGCTTCGTGGCATGGAGGGGCTGGGGCTCGGCGATGTAAAATTGGCGGCGGCGGCGGGGATATGGGTAGGCTGGCAGCAATTTGCCTTGGTCGTCTTCTTCGCAACCCTGGCTGCGCTTCTCTTTGTCCTCGTCAGCACCAGGCGTCAGGGCCACTGGCGGGCAACGGCCCGTATTCCCTACGCGTCATTTCTGGCGCCGGCAATCTGGCTCGGCTGGTACTTGGCGCAATGGGGCGAGATCACCCTTCCTTGAAGTACACCCGCCATTCCCTTGTTGGCTCGCTCTAGCCGCCTCTGATCGAGCCCCGCCAAACCAATTCGGCATGAAGCCGGATCGACTGCTCACTATTTTCTGGCTGGGGATGCGAAAGCCACTCGACCGCCCTGGCAGCAATCACCGAAATCGGCTGGGCGAAGGTTGTCAGGTCATAAGAAGACCATGCGGCCTGTTCGATATCGTCGAAGCCGGCAATGCAAAGCTGGCCCGGCACCGAGATCGAGAATTGATGGCGGGCGGCATCCATGAAGCCACAAGCCAGGAGATCGGTTGCGCAGAAGACGGCATCCGGCCGCTCGGTGCGCGTCAGCATTCGCTGCGCCAGGACTTTTCCCGCCTCGTAGCCCGTCCAGCCGTGGCGTTCGACGGAAACCTCCATCCCGAGCGCGGCGGCCGCTGCAACAAACCCGCGCTCTCTGGCCATCAAACTCGGTGTTCCCACTTCCGAATTGGCAAAGGCCAGCGTTCGGCATCCGGCTCTGACGAAGGCCGTAGCCACGCGTCCGCCCGCCTCGTCATCGTCAAGGTTGATCCGCAAAGGACCGGGCTGCTCGTCGTCGCGATTGATGAGGACAAGCCGCTGTCCGTTGCGCAAGCACAGTTGCACGATGGACTTGTCAGGCATGCCCGAGAGGATGATCGAGGCATCAGCGCGATAGCGGATCGCCTGACGAAGAGCGTGGTCAACACCGCCGTCCGAGCGGTCCGTATTGATCAGCATCGCGACCTTGCCGCTATTTTGGAGCAGCAACGTCACTTCGCGCAGCAGTGCAGAACGGTACGGCGTCGCGACATCGGAGACGATCAGACAGACGATGCCGCTCTCATTGCGCATGAGACCGCGCGCAAGCTCATTGACATGGTAGCCAAGCGCCTCGGCAGCTTCGAGAACGCGCCGTCGCGTTTGCGCTGAAACGCTGGCACCCGGCGTGAACGTCCGCGATACGGCGGATCGTGAAACCCCTGCCCTGTCTGCGACTTCCTGGGCGCTTACAAACACCTTTTCCGACACGCGGTTCAATCTCCGTTTGCAACAACTCTGCACATTGCTGCAATAGTGTGCAAGCACCTGGCTCAGCAGCGCCGTATGAAACTTTTATGAACAACAGTGTTGAGCCTATCTGCGGGGCCAAACCTGCGCCTGCACGCGATTGCAACAGGAGCCAACGTGGTACCGTCGTGGCGGGAACGAAGGAAGCGCTCCGAAAAAGCGGAAGGCCAATCGATGATCCGCGTGAAAATGGTGAAGCTATTGGGCCAGTTCGCGGATCGTCAACGGAACGATGCCGATCACAACCATAAGCGGTCTATTTCCGACAATTGGCTGCAGACAGTAACCGGTCGGCTTTCCTCCCACACGCATGAATAAGCCTATCGGGGTATGCCCCGCCATGCAGCATACCGCAGATTACTGTCGTTCTCTCTCGCCACAAACATGACAGGATAGTGCCTCTGGACACATGTCGCATTGCGATTGGGGGCGTTCTTAATGCTGAGGATTAACATCAAGAACCGCGATTATTTGAGCGCGTATGGTGGCACCTCGAGTGTTTACAGCGCAGCCGCAACGGGCAGCGCTCTTCTCGTGAACGCAACAGTAGGTTCGTCAGTCGGCAGCGACCGGCCAATTGCCGATCTGGACGCTGTTGGCTCGGTGAACCTCTCACTCACGGGATCCCAGACGACATCTCCTTTGACGAATGATGCAGCAGCGCCGCAGGTGTCGCCGGCAGCAGGTGCCGTCTCTCCTCTCGACTCGCCCAGCGGTGCCGAATTCGCTTTGGGCGACGCCGCAACGTCGACAACAAGTTCTTCGACGACGGATCCACAACCGGCAACAAAGCCACGCACCGTCCTGCCTGCCGACCCCTCCACGCTCATCGCCACGACGTCTGTGGAGCCCGATTTGTCGGATGCTCCCACTGCCACGCTCACTGTCTCAGACGTGAGTGACACATCGAGTATTCCGGTCTTGAGCTTTGCGAGTACAAATATCGGAACGGCAGAGCAGGATAGTTCATCCGCGCCGGCGACCATGGCGACAACGGCCTCGGTGGCCACAGTGACGACAGTGGCTGCAGTTGTTGCTCCAGAGCAGGATAGTTCATCCGCGGTGACGACAGTGGCTCCAGTTGCCGCTCCCGTCACGCTGAACAAGACCGCTCTCGAAAACATGAAGCAGGGCAATCCGATCAGCGAATGGGGCATTGACGGTGACGGCGGCGGCACCATCCAAGGCTTTGCAACCGAAATCAGCACCAATGTCGGCCAGACCGTCGATTTCAAGATTGCCACAGATTCGACCCACTACCGCATCGACATCTATCGCTTGGGCTATTATGGCGGCGACGGTGCGCGCAAAGTTGCCTCGATCGACAAATCGCTGACGACAGCGCAAATCCAGCCTCACCCAATCGTAGATATGTCCCTCGGTTTGATCGACTGCGGCAACTGGTCGGTTTCGGCGAGCTGGCAGATCCCGGCAGACGCTGTATCAGGTGTCTATTTCGCCAAGCTGGTGCGTGAGGACGGCACGGAAGACGCAAGCATCATTCCGTTCGTCGTGCGTGACGACGCCTCAACGAGCGACATCGTCTTCCAGACCTCAGACACCACCTGGCAGGCCTACAATGCATGGGGTGGAGCAAGCCTCTACTACGGAGAGGTTCCCACTGATCCTGCAAATATGATCGGATACCTGCCTCCGAACTGCAGCTGCGGTTTGACGGCGATCGGTCGCGCATCTGCGATCAGCTACAATCGACCGATTATTACCAACACCAGCCCGATTGGCGGCACACACGACTTCATTTTCGGCGTCGAGCATTCCGCTATCCAGTGGTTGGAGCAGAATGGCTACGACGTATCCTATGTCACGGGCGTCGATGCCGCCCGAAATGGCAGCCTGCTGCTCAACCACCAGGCCTACCTGTCGGTCGGGCACGACGAATACTGGTCTGCCGAGCAGCGCGCCAATGTCGAGGCCGCACGCGACAGCGGCGTCAACCTCGCATTCTGGAGCGGCAACGAATGCTACTGGAAGGTCCGCTGGGAAAGCAGCATTGACGGCAACGGCCAAGCTTATCGGACGATGGTCTGTTACAAGGAAACCTGGGGAACCAGCACTGATCCGAGTAACATCGGCACCGGAACCTGGCGCGATCCGCGTTATGCCGACCCAGGACAGGAGCCGGAAAACTCCCTCACCGGCACCATGTTTACCGTCGACGGCTACCGTTTGGATACAATCTCCATCCCTTATGATTACTCGAACCTGCGCTTCTGGCGAAACACCGATGTCGCCAACCTCCAGCCCGGGCAAACGTACAATCTCGTGCAGAATTTGCTGGGCTACGAGTGGGATTCCGACGTCCAAAACGGGTTTCGACCGGACGGCCTGATAAACCTTTCGCTCTCTAGCGTGTCGGTCAGCAGCTATTTGCGTGACTACGGGACAACAGTTGGCGACGCCGTGGTTGAACACAGCCTGACGATGTACCGGGCAGAAAGCGGCGCATTGGTCTTTGGCGCAGGCACCGTTTTCTGGTCCTGGGGTCTGAACGACCAGCATGAGGGGGCAGCAACGCCAACAGATCCGAACGTCCAGCAGGCCATGGTCAACATGTTCGCGGACATGGGTATCCAGCCGACCACCCTGGATGCCAGCCTGATTTTGGCAACGCAGTCGACAGATACTCTAAAGCCAACATCGACGATCACCTCGCCGGTCATTGGCGCAAGCTTTGTCGAAGGACAGCATGTTACGATCACCGGCACGGCCCTGGATTTCGGCGGCGGCATCATTGCCGGCATCGAAGTTTCCACGGACGGCGGGCAACACTGGTTCAAGGCCACCGGCCGCGAGAACTGGAGCTACAGCTGGAATGTGCAGGCAAGCGGCACGTATACCATCATGTCGCGCGCAGTCGATGACAGCGTCAACATGGAAACCCCTTCCGTCGGCAAGCAGGTCACCGTCGTCCTGCCGGCGACATCAAGTCTGTGGACGCTTGCATCAAAGCCGACCGTGGAAACCGCGATCGATCGCGATCCCGTGGAGCTTGGCGTGCGCTTCCAGGCTACAACGGGCGGCTTTGTACAGGGTGTCCGTTTCTACAAGGGCTTTTATAACACTGGCGAACATGTCGTCAGTCTCTGGACCAGCACCGGAACGCTGATTGCGACCGGCGTCTCCGTCAACGAGTCACTCTCGGGTTGGCAGACCGTCATGTTCTCCAGCCCGATCGCCATTTCGGCTGGCACGACCTATGTCGCATCCTATCATAGCAACGGGTTCTTCTCCCTTACCGAGAACTATTTCGGTTCGACTTACAGCAATGGAGCGCTGAAGGCCGTCGATGGTGGTGGTGTCTATGCTTACAGTGCCAGTGCCGGCACCTTCCCGGGCAATAGCCCAGGAGGCTCCAACTATTGGGTTGACGTCATTTTCGACGCTGGTCCGAACAGCGTGCCCGTTGCCACCGATGACAGCGGCTTCTCTATTTCCCGCAACGGTACGCTGACGATTTCTATCGCTTCGCTTGTTGCCAACGACGTCGATCCAAACGGTGACGCGCTCACCATCTCGGCGGTCGGGAATGCCACGAACGGCACGGTCTCGCTCGATACACAGACAGGCAATGTCATCTTCACACCGAATGCGAACTACACCGGCCCGGCAAGCTTCAACTACACCCTTTCTGATGGGCGCGGCGGCACCGACGAAGGCAACGTCAGTCTGACCGTCGAAGAAGGACCGGTCGGCCAGACGCTGTTCCAGCCCGGCGACGGCCCGAGTGGCGCCGGTATCCATGAAAATGCGCCGCTGGAACTGGGCATGAAGTTTACCGCCTCGACAAGCGGGACCCTCACCGGCATTCGCTTCTACAAGGCTGCCAGTGATACAGGCGCCCACACCGGCTCAATATGGGCTGCGGACGGCACGCTGATCGGCACAGTCACATTCACAAGTGAGTCCCTGAGCGGTTGGCAGACGGCCAAGTTCTCCTCGCCGATCCAGATTACCGCCGGAACGACCTACATTGCTTCCTACCATACGACGGGCAGTTATGTCGCAACCACCAATTACTTTTCGACTGCCCACACCAGCGGCGCGCTGACGGCCTTGGCAAGCTCTGCCAGTGGCGGCAACGGCGTTTTCTCCTATGGGACGAACACGACGTTCCCCACCTCCAGCTACCAGGCAGCGAATTACTGGGTCGACGTCGTATTCAACCAATCAACGGTCAATAGTGCGCCGGTTGCGGCCAACGACAACGGGTTCACCACCTATTCGAACACGGCCCTGTCAATCGCGGCGGCAAGTCTGCTTGCCAATGACACGGACCCTGACGGCGATGGGCTGACGATCACAGGGGCGAATGGTGCAACAAATGGCACTGTGGCATTTGATAGCCAAACCAACTCCGTCGTCTTCACACCAACGACGGATTACGTGGGCGCGGCAAGCTTCAGCTACTCGATTTCCGACGGTCGCGGCGGAACGTCGAGCGCCACCGTTTCTCTGAACGTCGGAGCCCAAGCCAGCGGCGCAGGCCTGTTTGCAACCTCAGACACGCCAAGTATTGCCGCCGAGAACGATTCCTCCTCCGTTGAACTGGGCGTCAAGTTCGTGGCATCTGCGCGCGGCGAAATCACCGGCTTGCGCTACTATAAGAGTGCTCAGGACGTCGGCACCCATATCGGCTCACTCTGGAGCAGCACCGGCCAACTTCTCGCGACGGCAACCTTCACCAACGAAACGGCAAGCGGGTGGCAGACCGTCACCTTCTCGCAGCCGGTGAGCATTTCTGCAGGCGTGACCTATGTCGCAAGCTATCATTCGAATGGCTTTTATGCAGCGACGCCCAACTACTTCACGACGAGCCATAGCAACGGTGTGTTGACAGCGCCGTCCAGTTCGGAAAGCGGCGGAAATGGCGTTTACGCATATGGGAGCGGCAGCCTGTTTCCAACCGCGACCTACAATTCGGCCAACTACTGGGTCGACGTCCTCTATCAACAGTCGTCACAAAACACTGCGCCGGTTGCCGTCAACGACAATGGAATTTCCACGGGGGTTGGAACGCCGGTCGTCATCCAGGCATCAAGCCTCATTGCCAATGACAGCGATCCAGACGGGGATCAGATCTCGGTTGCCAGCGTTGCCAACGCGATCAATGGTACGGTGGCTTTCGACAGCCAATCCGGCGCGATCACCTTCACCCCCCTGGCCGGGTACTCCGGTGCAGCCAGCTTTGACTACACGATCAGGGATTCTCAAGGCCAGACCTCAACGGCCAATGTCGCGGTTAGCGTGACCAACCAGGGTCCCGAGCAAAATGTCTTTACCGCCGGCACGACCCCCGCAATCAGCTCGGTCAACGACAGCAGCCCGGTCAATCTCGGCATGAAGTTCCAATCGGATGCAGCCGGCTGGATCACCGGTATTCGCTTCTACAAGAGCGAGGAAAATACCGGACCCCATACGGGCTATCTGTGGACGGCAAGCGGCACATTGCTTGCAAGCGCGACCTTCACCAACGAGAGCGCAAGCGGTTGGCAGTCCGTCAATCTTTCGCAACAGGTCGCAATCGATGCCGGTACGACATACGTCGTCTCCTACAGCACCAACGGCAACTATTCGGCAACAGGCAACTACTTCGCGGACACGACGACAAACGGCAACCTGCAGGCCATGTCGTCAGCGCTCAGTGGTGGCAACGGCGTCTATGGCTACGGCTCCAGCGGGCTGTTCCCGACAAGTACATTCAACAGCACCAACTACTACGTGGACGTGGCATTCAGGCAGCAGCTCGCAGCGTAACAGCGGGTGGGGGAGTATCAATGACAGGTGGCGACAAGCGCCTCCCAGTAACGGTTTTGGCGGGTTTCCTCGGCGCGGGAAAAACAACCATCCTCAACCATGTATTGCGTAACCGGGAGGGTCGCCGGGTCGCTGTCATCGTCAACGACATGAGCGAGATCAACATCGATGCCGAGCTCGTTCGTGATGGCGGCGCCAACCTCTCGCACACCAATGAAACGCTGGTTGAACTCACCAATGGGTGCATCTGTTGCACGCTGCGCGACGATCTCTTGAGCGAGGTGCGTCGGCTTGCTGCCGATGATCGCTTCGACTACCTGCTGATCGAGGGCACCGGGATCGCCGAACCTCTGCCGATCGCCGCCACATTTTCCTTCCGCGACGAAAATGGCAGTGCGCTCTGCGACGTCGCGCGGCTGGATACGATGGTTTCCGTCGTCGACGCGGCAAACCTCCTGGCGGATTACGCGAGCGCAGATTTCCTCAGTGATCGCGGTGAAACTCGTGACACCGATGACGAACGAACACTCGTCGATCTCCTCGTGGAACAGATCGAGTTTGCCGATGTCGTTGTGATCAACAAGGTCTCGGAGGTCAGTTTAGAAACACGCGCGATGGTGCGCCAGATCGTTGCCGCGCTTAATCCCGATGCCCGTGTCATCGAGACGGACTTCGGCGATCTGCCGCTTTCCACCATTCTGGATACCGGTCTTTTCAGCGAGGCGAAGTCTGCTCGTCACCCGTACTGGCACAAGGAGCTCTACGGTTGGGGCGATCATGTCCCAGAAACCGAAGAGTACGGTATTTCCAGCTTCGTCTATCGCGCACGCCGCCCCTTTGACCCGGCTGCACTCGATCGCTTTCTCGCGCAGCAATGGCCGGGCCTCATCCGCGCCAAGGGGCACTTCTGGCTGGCAACACGACCGAACGAAATCGGCCTGCTTTCCATCGCCGGCACACAGCGGCGCACCGACAAAAAGGGCTTCTGGTGGGCGAGCGTGTCCAAGGCACATTGGCCACGTTATCCGCAATTCCGCCAGCTGCTCGACCGCCATTGGGACGCAGTCTGGGGCGATCGCCGCCAGGAACTCGTGTTCATTGGCGCGGGTTTCGATCAGCAGGCAATCAGCGCCGCGCTCGACGACTGCCTGATCGGAGAAGAGGCAAGCTTTGACCCCGATCTCGGCAGAGGTCTCACGGATCCGTTCCCGGCCTGGCAACACGCGCAGCATCACCATCCATGATCACTCATCAAAACGAGGAGACGACAATGAGCAATGAACTCTATGCAGACGGAATTGGCGAAATCACCATCACCGGCACCATCGTGCGCATCGATCTGATGTCGCTGTCGGCCACCGAGCGCGATGCGAGCAACAACCCGAAGCCCGTCTTCCGCCAGCGCATCATCATGCCGGTCGACGCTTTTGCGAACGCAGTCGACCTGATGCAGAAGGCACTGGGTGGATTGGTGGAGGCGGGTGCCGTGCGCCGTATCAACGATCAGCCATCAGGCCCGAAGGCTGAAATCATCCAACCGTCGGGTAGCGCGGTAAACGCCTCACCCAATTTCAACTGACCAAAAAGTTCCTCTTCAACGCAGACACTCGGGTGGGCCATGAGTACATTTTTGCACACCAATCTACACTGCCTTGCACTCGTCGCGCGCCATCACGGCGTCGATCTGTCCCCCGAACGCCTACAGCACGACTATGCTGTCGACGAGCGGCCGGTCGAAGTCCGGCAACTGCTGCGCATGGCCAAGGATGCTGGACTGCGCGCACGGCAGATCAGCCTCTCCTGGACTGCGCTGCTCCAGTTGGGGGAGGCCTTCCCGGTTCTAGCGGAACTCGAAAACGGCAACTGGGTGGTCATTGCCGGCCCCGCCATGGGTGAGGAGGAGGCCAAGATCAGGGTTCTCGACCCCCTGGCCGTGCGCCCTGACTTCATTCTCCTGAACGAGGAGCAGTTCACCAGATCCTGGCGTGGATCCGTGGTGATGCTGAAGCGAAACTTCAGTCTCAATGATGCCGACCAGCCCTTCGGCTTCCGCTGGTTCATTCCCGAGATCATCAAACAGCGCAGCTTCTTCCGCGATGTTGCCCTTGCCGCCATCGTCCTCTACGGCCTTGGCCTGATGACCCCGATCTTCTTCCAGCTCGTCATCGACAAGGTGCTGGTTCATCAAAGCTATGCAACGCTGACGGTACTGACCATTGGCATCGCCATTGCCCTTGTCTTCGATGCTGCCTTCAGCTTCCTGCGCCGCTACCTGTTGCTCTATGCCACGAACAGGATCGATATCCGTATTGCAACCCGCACCTTCGGGCATCTGCTCAATCTTCCAATCGCTTTGTTCGAGCAGGCATCTGCCGGTGTTCTCGTCAAGCACATGCAACAAACCGGCAGGATTCGCGAGTTTCTGACAGGCCGCCTCTTCCTGACGCTCCTCGACGGCGTTTCCTTGTTGGTCTTCATTCCGATCCTGCTTCTCTACAGCGTGAAGCTGACGCTCGTCGTCATCGGCTTTGCAGCGCTTGTCGGCCTCGTCGTCATGCTTCTTGTCGGCCCATTCCAGCGCCGTCTCCAGGCGCTCTACAAGGCTGAAGGCGACCGGCAGGCCCTGCTTGTTGAAACCGTTCACGGCATGCGGACCGTCAAGTCGCTGGCGCTTGAACCGCGCCAGCGTCGCGCCTGGGATGACTATTCGGCGCAATCGATATCCGTGCGTTTCCGTGTCGAGAAAATCTCCACCGTCGCTCAGTCGATGACCGGGCTTCTCGAGAAACTGATGAGCGTCGCCATTATCGGGCTCGGTGCCCTTGACGTCTTCAGCGGCGCCATGACGATTGGCGCCCTGGTTGCATTCAACATGCTGGCTGGGCGGGTTTCGGGTCCGCTTGTCCAGATCGTCACTATGGTGCATGAGTACCAGGAGGTTGCGCTTTCGGTGCGTATGCTGGGCGAGATCATGAACCAGCGTCCGGAACAAGCCGGTCGCGGTCGCGGCATCCGCCCGCATCTCAGAGGCAACATCGAATTCGACAAGGTAACGTTCCGCTATGGGCCGGATGGGCCCCCTGCGCTCGACGACGTCTCCTTCAGTATTCCCGCCGGCTCCGTATTTGGCGTCGTTGGCAAGAGCGGTTCTGGCAAAACCACGATCACTCGCCTGATCCAGGGTCTTTATCAGAACCAGCAGGGCATCGTTCGAATGGATGGTTATGACAGTCGGGAGATCGACCTCGTGCATCTGAGAACGAGTACTGGCGTCGTGCTCCAGGACAACTTCCTGTTTCGTGGCACCGTTCGCGAGAACATCGCGGCAGCAAAGCCCGATGCAAGCATCGAGGAGATCATGGAGGTCGCGCGTATTGCCGGCGCCGAGGAGTTCATCGAACGGCTTCCTCGTGGTTTCGACACAATGCTGGAGGAAAACGCCTCGAACCTGTCCGGCGGGCAGAGGCAACGCCTGGCCATAGCCCGCGCACTCATCACCGATCCGAAACTCCTGATCCTGGATGAGGCCACCAGCGCGCTTGACCCCGACAGCGAGACAATCATCCGCCAGAACCTCAGCCAGATTGCGGCCGGGCGAACGGTGGTCATCGTTTCGCACCGCCTCTCCACGCTTGTCGATGCCGATGCCATCCTCGTCGTCGAACGGGGCAAGATCGCCGATATCGGCAGGCATGATCAACTCGTGACGCGCTGCATGACATACCGTCACCTGTGGTCTCAGCAGATGAGGCAGGTAGCATGAATACGCGCGCTGAAAAACCAAAGGAGAACCTGCCTGTTCCGACGGCGGCCCAAGTCACGCAACCAGCCCTCAGGCGCTCGTTTCCAGCTGCAATCGCAGAGTTCCAGTCAGATGCTGTGGAACTTGAAGAGCGCGCGCCGCCAAGGGTCGCACGCATGACGCTCTACGGCATTACTGCGCTGATTACCGCGGCAATCGTCTGGGCGTCGGTATCGTCGATCGATGAGGTCGTCGTCGCACCCGGCAAGCTGATTACGACCCAGCCGACCATCGTGGTGCAGCCGCTGGAGACATCGATCATCCGGACAATCAATGTCACCGCCGGGGAGATCGTGGAAAAAGGTCAGGTACTTGCTACGCTCGATGCGACGTTCAGCCAGTCTGACGTCGATCAGCAGCGAGCCAAATTCGTAGCCCTCGACGCCCAGGTAAAACGCCTGGAAGCCGAGCTTGACGGCACGGACTACACCAAGACTGCCGGCCTGTCGCGCGACGAACTGCTTCAGATGCAGTTGTTTGGGCAGCGCCGCGCCTATCATGCGGCGCAGTTGCAGAACTACGATCAGCAAATTGCGGCCCAGGCGGCGACGATTGCCTCAAGCCGGAACCAGGAGGCAGTCCTTGCCAATCGACGCGAAACGCTGTCGCAGATCGAAGGCGCCAGGGAACGGCTATATGATCGCGAGAGCGGATCTTTGATAACACTCCTGGGATCGCGTGATGCCCGTCTTGACGTTGAGACCAGCCTTACGGCTGTCCGGGGCAAGGCCGATGAAGCCGAGCATACCTTCGCCAAGCTCAGGGCGGATCGACAGGCATTCATTGAAGACTTCCGACGCGCCGCCATGGAGCAGCTTGTAGACCTGCGTAGCCAGCGCGACACTGCGGCCGAGGAACTGAAGAAGATGGAACTCCGGCGCGACATGGTGGCACTGACGGCACCAGCCAATGCCGTCGTGCTCGACTTGGCGGCGCGCTCGGTCGGCTCGGTGGTTCGAGAGGCCGAGCCCATCGTGACGCTGGTTCCTCTCAATGTACCGCTGGAGGCCGAGGTCTCGGTCAATACGCGCGACATTGGCCGCATCACCACGGGCAAGGAAGCGCGGATCAAGTTCGATGCCTATCCGTTCCAAAAATTCGGGACCGCGTCGGGAACGGTTCGAACGGTGAGCCGTGACGCGTTCACGCCATCTCAGCAAGAGGCAGCGACTCAAACAACCGCGCCTTACTTCAAGGCACGTATCCCGTTGGCGGATCCAAGGCTGAAAGGCTCCGACGAGCCCGTGCGACTTTTGCCCGGTATGACCGTTTCAGCCGAGATCATGGTCGGTCATCGCACCGTCATCTCATACTTCCTCTATCCCATCCTGCGAGGACTGGATAGCGCAATTCGGGAGCCGTGATACGAAGGGAGGCACCATCGGTGCCTCTCGAACAACAGCTGCATCGCGATTTCGCCCCCCACGACGCGGTGGGGGTGCGGCGGCCTGCTGAATATGATAGATCGCACCGCCACCATCCAAGGAGGAGCCGGTGACGGCAGCGACCACCCAGGCAGATGTCCAGGCCAGCGACCTGATCCGACGGATTCTTGCCGAAAGCCCGCTGAAGGCAGCGGGCTTTATCGTGACAATCTACGGCGATGTCGTCGAGCCGCGTGGCGGCATCGCATGGATCGGCAACCTGATCGAGACCTGCGCAGAAGTCGGCATCAGCGAAACGCTCGTGCGCACTGCCGTCTCTCGGCTTGTCGCCGCCGGCCAGCTCTCCGGAGAAAGAGAGGGTCGACGCAGCTATTACCGGCTGTCGCGTTCGGCCGGCAGCGAGTTCGCGGCCGCGGCACGCGTGCTTTTCGGCGTTCCCGAAGAGAGCGGATGGCAGTTCGTTCAGGTGATGGGACCGGCCGTCGAAGAGGCCATGCAGTCGCTCAGGCGTGCCGGCCATGCGCGTCTCAACACCCGCCTTGCAGTTGGTCCTGCAAGGCCGATGGCAGCCGCAATTCCTGCCTTGATTTTCCGCGCAGACGTCCCGCAGGACCACAATGCCTTGCAGGCGTTTGCCTCCGAATATTGGGATCTTGCAGGTCATGCGGAGGCATACCAAACATTCCTGACGCAGTTCCGCGCCCTATCCGATTCGCCCAGCGCCCCCGGTTTTTCGCCCTTGATGGCGCTGACGATCCGGCTCCTCCTCGTGCATCGCTTTCGCACAGTTCATCTGCACGATCCAAGGCTGCCAGCCGCTGCACTTCCCGACAACTGGCCAGGCAAAGCGGCGCGGCAGCTGTTTGCACAGCTTTATCGAGGGCTTTCACCCGCAGCTGATGCGTTCGTAGCCCACACCTTTGTGACAGCCTCCGGCCCCCTTGCCGCTTCAACGCCTACAACAGACTTTCGCCTCGAGATGCTAGCCCACGAGGCCATTTAGCTCTCCGTTCCTAGGCTTTTCAGGTCGGTTCGCGTCTTTTGTGCTAGAATTTTCCTCGTTAACATTAAACATCACACATCTGCGCAAAAAATCCATTGATCTGTGACATATCGCATGATAAATACATGACCGATCGGTCGGTTAATCAATACTAGATCGATCGGTATCGTGGGAGCAGAAGGAAATCGCGCATGTCGGAAGCGTTCATCTGTGATGCCGTTCGCACACCTATCGGCCGCTATGGCGGTGCGCTTGCTGCGGTTCGCGCAGACGATCTGGCAGCCCTCCCCCTCACTGCGCTGATGGAACGTAACCCTGAGGTCGACTGGAGCAAGGTCGACGATCTCATCTACGGCTGCGCCAACCAGGCTGGCGAAGACAATCGCAATGTAGCCCGCATGGCCGTGCTGCTTTCGGGCATGCCGATCACCATTCCCGCGACCACCGTCAACCGCCTGTGCGGCTCCGGCATGGATGCCGTCGGCATGGCGGCAAGGGCGATCCGCGCCGGCGACTGTGACCTCGTGATCGCCGGTGGCGTCGAGAGCATGAGCCGGGCACCTTTTGTCATGCCGAAGGCAGACAGCGCTTTTTCGCGTGCCAATGCCGTCTACGACACGACGATCGGCTGGCGCTTCGTCAATTCGAAGATGAAGGCTGAGTTCGGCGTCGATTCGATGCCGCAGACCGCCGACAATGTGGCGGCCGATTTTGGCGTGACCCGCGCCGATCAGGACGCGTTTGCGGCCCGCAGTCAGGCCCGCTGGGCGGCGGCCCAGGAAGCCGGCCTGTTCGTTGACGAATTGGTCAGCGTCAAGGTTCCGCAGAGAAAGGGCGATCCTGTTGTCGTCGACCGCGACGAGCATCCGCGCCCCGGTACGACCGTCGATCAGCTTTCCAAGCTCAAGGGCGTCAATGGCCCGGACCTCAGCGTCACCGCTGGCAACGCCTCAGGCGTCAACGATGGTGCTGCGGCCCTTGTCCTCGCAAGCGAGGCGGCCGCGAAGGCGCAAGGTCTGACACCGAAGGCCCGCATCGTCGCAATGGCGGCGGCCGGTGTCGAGCCGCGGATCATGGGCGTTGGTCCAGCACCGGCCGCCCGGCGTGTGCTCGAACGCGCAGGACTGACCATCGGCCAGATGGATGTGATCGAACTAAACGAGGCATTTGCCGCCCAGGCGCTCGCCGTGCTGCGCGATCTGGACCTTCGCGACGATGCACCCCATGTCAATCCGAACGGCGGCGCTATTGCGATGGGCCATCCGCTGGGCATGAGCGGCGCCCGATTGGTCACGACGGCAACCTACCAATTGCACCGTCAGGGCGGTCGCTATGCGCTTTGCACCATGTGCATCGGTGTCGGCCAGGGCATCGCCATCATTCTCGAGCGCGTCTGACGCGCGAAGGCAAGGAGACGAACCATGTACGCACAGATGGTCAAAACCGACAGCGCCCGCGTCAAAACGCTTGATGAGATGGATCCGGTCGAACGTGCCTTTCAGGTGCGCATCGATGCTGGCCAGAAGATCGAGCCGAAGGAATGGATGCCGGAAGGCTATCGCAAGACGCTCATGCGCCAGATCAGTCAGCATGCGCATTCCGAAATCGTCGGCCAGCTGCCGGAAGGCAACTGGATCACCCGCGCCCCGACGCTGGAGCGCAAGGCGATATTGCTCGCCAAGGTGCAGGACGAGGCCGGCCACGGTCTTTACCTCTACTGTGCCGCCGAAACGCTCGGCATCAGCCGGGACGAGATGTATGAGCAACTGCATAGCGGCAAGGCAAAGTACTCCTCGATCTTCAACTACCCGACGCTGAGTTGGGCCGACATCGGCGCAATCGGTTGGCTGGTTGATGGTGCGGCGATCATGAACCAGGTGCCGCTGCAGCGCTGTTCCTACGGGCCTTATGCCCGCGCCATGGTCCGCATCTGCAAGGAGGAAAGCTTCCATCAGCGGCAGGGCTTCGACATCCTGATGAAGATGGTGAAGGGCACGCCCGCCCAGAAGGAAATGGTCCAGGACGCGCTGAATCGCTGGTGGTGGCCGTCGCTGATGATGTTTGGTCCCTCTGACGACGCATCAGTGCATTCGGCCCAGTCGATGTCCTGGAAGATCAAGCAGAACTCCAATGACGAGCTGCGCCAGAAGTTTGTCGACCAGACAGTCCCGCAAGCCGAATATCTCGGCCTGACGGTACCGGATCCGGATTTGAAATGGAACGAGGAAAAGGGCGGCTATGATTTCGGTGAGCCTGACTGGACCGAGTTCTTCGCCGTCATCGCCGGCAATGGCCCATGCAATGCCGAGCGCCTCAGCGCCCGACAGAAGGCATGGAACGACGGCGCGTGGTTCCGCGATGGTCTCGTCGCCCACGCCGAAAAGGCAGCCGCGCGCCGCACCGCCAGCCGTATCGTCGCCGATTAAACAGGAACACAAGGCGGGCCCGGGACGAGGAGCCCGGAGCACCGCGCATCAGGGAGAAATATCCGATGTCCAGCGAATGGCCTCTTTGGGAAGTCTTCATCCGCGGCCAGCACGGCCTCAATCACCGGCATGTTGGCAGCCTGCATGCACCCGATGCCGAGATGGCCGTCAACAACGCCCGCGACGTCTACACCCGTCGAAACGAGGGGGTGAGCATCTGGGTGGTTCGTTCCAGCGACATCACGGCAAGCGCACCGTCGGACAAGGGCCCGCTGTTCGATCCGTCGAACTCCAAGGTCTATCGCCATCCGACGTTCTTCGACATTCCCGATGAAGTGGGGCATATGTGATGAGCGCCATCTCCAATACGACCGTCAGCCCGACGGCACTCTTTGAGTTCCTGACGCGGATCGGCGACAACACCCTGATCCTCGGTCATCGCGTATCCGAGTGGTGCGGGCATGCGCCGGCACTGGAAGAGGACATTGCTCTCTCCAACACCGCGCTTGATCTGATCGGACAGACCCAGCTCTGGCTCGGCCTTGCCGGCGAGATCGAAGGTAGGAGGCGCAGTGCCGACAACCTTGCCTATCTGCGCGATACCCGCGATTTCCGCAACGTCCTGCTCGTCGAGCGCCCAAACGGTGATTTCGCAAAGACGCTGATGCGTCAATTCCTGTTCGACGCCTGGCATTTCCTGACGCTGAAGGCACTGTGCGCCTCGACCGACAAGCGCATCGCCGACATCGCCGAAAAAACCTCGAAGGAAGTTGCCTACCATCTCGATCGCAGCCGCGATCTGATCATCCGTCTTGGCGACGGCACCGCTGAAAGCCACCGGCGAATGCAGGAGGCGCTTGACGATCTGTGGGCTTATACCGGCGAGCTTTTCGTGGGCGACGCCTCAGATGCCGAGCTTGCTGCGGCCGGCGTTGCACCGGAACCCGAAAGCCTCAAGGCCGCGTGGGACGAGCTGGTTGATGACGCGCTTTCAGAAGCGACGCTGAAGAAGCCGGCCGACGGCTTTATGCATAAGGGCGGCAAGCGCGGCGTTCATACAGAGCACATGGGCTTCATCCTCGCTGAACTGCAGTTCCTGCAGCGCGCCTATCCGGGCGCGAACTGGTAACCGGAAGGAGGCGGTTATGATAGCCGCGACTTTGCCTTCGATCGCCGATGTCTGGCAATGGCTTGAGGAAGTCCCGGATCCGGAAATCCCGGTGATCTCGCTTGTCGATCTCGGCATCATCCGCGGTGTCGCCTGGAAGGAGGACACACTGGTCGTGACAGTGACGCCGACCTATTCCGGCTGCCCGGCAACTGCGATCATCAACCTCGATATCGAGCAGGCACTCAAGGAAAAGGGGATCGACAAGCTGCGGCTGGAACGCCAGCTTTCGCCTGCCTGGACAACCGACTGGATCAGCCCGGCGGGTCGCGACAAGCTGCGCACCTACGGCATTGCCCCGCCGGTGGACGGCACCGCGATAGACGGCATTTTGCGCCAGCGTATCGACCGGCTGTCCGGCCGCTCCAATCTGACAATCGCCTGTCCGCGCTGCGGATCGACGAACACGGAAAAGATCAGCCAGTTCGGCTCGACGCCCTGCAAGGCGAGCTATCGCTGCACCGACTGTCTTGAACCATTCGACTACTTCAAGTGCATCTGACCCTTTTGCCCAGTGAGGTCCGCAATATGGCGCGTTTCCATTCCCTTCAAGTCACCGACGTCAGGCGCGAGACGCGCGATGCCGTGGTCGTCACGCTCGCTCCGCAAGACGAGGACCGCGGTGCGTTCGATTTCACGCAGGGCCAGTACCTGACGTTCCGCCGCAAGTTCGACGGCGAGGAGCTGCGCCGGTCTTATTCGATCTGTGCTGGACGTGATGAAGGCGTCCTGAGGGTCGGCATCAAGCGGGTCGATGGCGGCTGCTTCTCAACCTGGGCGAATGAAGAATTGCGGATCGGTGATAGGCTGGAAGCGATGCCGCCGATGGGCGCATTCTTCACCGCGATTGAACCTGAGGTCTCCAAAAGCTATCTCGGCTTTGCCGGCGGCAGCGGCATCACGCCGGTGCTGTCCATCATCAAGACGACGCTTGCGCGCGAGCCCCGCTCGCGCTTCACGCTCGTCTACGCGAACCGCCAGATCAGTTCGATCATGTTCCGCGAAGAACTGGAGGACCTGAAGAATACTTATCTTGGGCGGCTCTCCATTCTGCATGTGCTGGAAAGCGAAGCCCAGGACATCGATCTCTTCACGGGCCGTATCGACGCTGACAAATGCGCAGCACTGTTCAAACACTGGATTGAGCTCAAATCAGTCGACACCGTCTTCATCTGCGGTCCCGAACCGATGATGCTGACGATCGCAGCCGCCCTTCGCGATCGCGGCATGCGCGAGGAGCAGATCAAGTTCGAGCTCTTTGCGTCCTCGCAGCCCGGCCGCGCACGCCGAAAGCGCGAGAGTGCTGTCGCTGCCGACAGGGGAGCGGCATGCGAGGCGACAGTTACCCTCGACGGCGCGACCCGCGTCTTCCAGATGCCGAAGCAGGGACAAACACTGCTCGAGGCCGCTCTTAAGAACAGCATGGACGCGCCCTATGCCTGCAAGGCAGGTGTCTGTTCCACGTGCAGGGCCAAGGTGATTGAGGGCGAGACCGAGATGGAGGTCAATCATGCGCTGGAGGACTACGAGGTCCGCCAGGGCTACGTGTTGACCTGCCAATGTTATCCGCTGAGCGACCGCGTCGTGGTCAGCTACGACCAGTAAGGTGGCGAGAGCGAGGGAGGAATGCCGATGTCCGATACGATGCCGATCGAGGAATATCTGCTCAAGGGCGGCGTGCTGACGTCGCCTGACAATGTGACCCCGCGCTATCGCGGCGAGCTTCTGCGCCTGATGGCGAGCTTCGTCGACAGCGAGCTTGCGGGTGCGGCCGGCTTTGCAGACACGATCAACGATGCGCCGGGCATCAAGGAACGCATTGCGTCCGCCAAGATCGTGCTTGAAAAGACCGACCACGCCGGCCGCGTGCTGGAGATCATGGGCAGCTTCGGTGCAGACACCGACCGCTATGCCGTGCATCATCCGTGGGGTGCCCGCCTGACGCGTGAGGCCGATATCGGCGCAGCACGCCAGGGCGGCGACATGCGCCTCTCGGTCTTCCACTATCCCTTGCAGGGATGGATCGACGCGGTTGTCATGAATATGCTGATGGGCACTGCAGGCACCATCCAGCTGCGGGAACTGACCCACGTCTCCTACCAGCCGCTCGCCGAAGTGTTCCGCGCGATTCTGCCGCGAGAGGCGCATCACACCGAACTTGGCGTCGAGGCGCTGAAGCGGATTGCTGAAAATGAAGACGGAGCGACGGCCGCGCGTGAAGCGATTGCCTACTGGCGCCCGCGCGTTGCGGCAAGCTTCGGACTCTCCGGCTCGACCCGCTACGAAACGCTGGCGCGTTTCGGTCTGCGCCATACCCCCAACGAGGCGCTGCTATCTGAATGGCAGGCAGCCGTCGATGCGCAGCTTGCTGCGCTCAATCTGAACTGACCGGAAGGATAAGACAATGAACGTTCTGGTAAACCCGCCGCGCCGCCTCCAAAGCTATGTCTACGGCCGCTGGGTTCCCGGCACGAAGGATGGCGCCGAACTGCTTGATGCCTCGACAGGCGTGCCGGTGGCGTTGATCGATTCCACCGGCGTCGACTTTGCGGCGTCTTTGGCGTACGGCCGCCAAAAGGCAGGCCCGGCGCTGCGACGCATGTCGTTTCACGAGCGCGCCGCCATGCTGAAGGCGCTTGGCCAGGCGTTGATGGACCGAAAGGAAGAATTCTACGCCCTTTCGTCGGCAACCGGTGCAACGAAGGCAGATAGCTGGATCGATATCGACGGCGGTATCGGCACGTTATTGTCCTACGCCTCAAAAGGCCGACGCGAGCTGCCCAATACCCGCGTGCTCGTTGATGGCGACGTGGAAACCCTGTCGCGCGACGGTACTTTCTCGGCCCGGCACATACTGTCGCCGCTGCAGGGCGTCGCTATTCATATCAATGCCTTCAACTTCCCGGTCTGGGGCATGCTGGAGAAGCTGGCACCGACACTGCTTGCGGGGATGCCGGCGATCGTCAAGCCGGCGAGCCAGACGGCCTATCTCACCGAACTCGTCGTCCGTCGCATGGTCGAAACCGGTCTGTTGCCGGAAGGCGCCGTGCAATTGATCTGCGGCTCCGTCGGCGATCTGCTCGACCACGTCGACGGCCAGGATGCTGTCACCTTCACCGGTTCGGCCTGGACGGGCCGAAAGCTGAAGACGCATCCTCCGATCATTGAGAATTCGGTACGCTTTACCATGGAGGCCGACAGCCTCAATGCCTCGGTTCTCGGTCTCGATGCCGCCCCCGGGACGGAGGAGTTCGATCTTTTCGTCAAGGAGGTCTCCCGCGAAATGACGGCAAAGGCCGGGCAGAAGTGCACGGCCATCCGCCGTGTCATCGTACCCCGCGCCTATTGCGAGGCACTGGTTTCCGTCCTTGGCGAGCGTCTTGGCAAGACTACGCTTGGCAATGCCACCGATGAAACCGTCCGCATGGGCCCGCTTGCAAGCCTTGCCCAGCGTGACGAGGTTCGCCAGCGCATCGGCGATCTCCTCGCCGATGCCGAGATCGTCGTCGGCGATCCAGATAATCCGCGCATTGTGTCGGGTGATGCCGAGGCCGGCGCCTTCCTCAATCCGGTCCTGCTTTATTGCGACAAGCCATGGCAAGCCAAGGCGGTGCACGATGTCGAAGCCTTCGGCCCGGTCAGCACGGTCATGCCTTATGACAGTGCCGAGGAGGCGGTGGATCTTGCCCGTCGCGGCAAGGGAAGCCTGGTATCCTCGGTCTTTACCAACGACCCTGCCTTTGCCGAAGAGGTCGTTCTCGGTATGGCCCCCTTCCACGGCCGCGTGCTGATCGGCAACCGCGTGAGTGCCAAGACGTCGACCGGGCATGGCTCACCGCTGCCGGGCCTGGTGCACGGTGGTCCAGGACGCGCCGGCGGTGGCGAGGAGCTCGGTGGGCTGCGCGGCGTCAAGCACTACATGCAGCGCACCGCCGTGCAAGGTTCGCCCACACTTCTGTCGGCGGTCACGGGCCGTTGGGTTTCGGATGCCGAGGTGCGCAAGGATGGTGAGCATCCCTTCCGCAAGTCGCTGGCCGAATTGCGCATCGGCGACCAGCTGGTCACCGGCACGCGCAAAGTCACGCTTGAGGATATCGAGCATTTTGCCAATTTCACCGGTGATACCTTCTACGCTCACATGGACGAGGAGGCTGCCCGCGCCAATCCGTTCTTCGATGGGCGCGTTGCCCACGGCTATCTGATCGTTTCCTTCGCTGCCGGTCTCTTCGTCGACCCAGCCCCTGGCCCGGTTCTCGCCAATTACGGGGTCGACAACCTGCGCTTCCTCACGCCAGTCAATCCGGGCGATACGCTGCAGGTGCAATTGACCTGCAAGGAGATCAACCCGCGTATCGGCGCCGAGCATGGCGAAGTGCGCTGGGATTGCCGTGTTAGCAACCAGAGTGGCGCGACGGTTGCTCAATACGACGTGCTGACGATGGTGGCCAAGACAAGGGCTTGATTAAGATGGCGCAGGTCTATTCCTATGATGGCGTCGTACCGGTGATCCACCCAACGGCTTTCGTCCATCCGGCCGCCGTGGTGATTGGTGACGTCATCATTGGATCGGCCTGCTATGTTGGCCCCTGCGCCGTATTGCGCGGCGATTTCGGGCGGATCGTCATGGAACGTGGCTCGAACGTCCAGGAGACCTGCGTCGTTCACAGCTTTCCTGATGTGGAGGTGGTGATCGGCGAAGACGGTCATATCGGCCACGGCGCCGTGCTGCACGGCTGCCGCATCGGTCGCAATGCCATGGTCGGGATGAATGCAGTCGTCATGGACGAAGCGGTAATTGGCGAAAATTCGATTGTTGCCGCCTTGGCTTTCGTCAAGGCAGGTGCTGAAATCCCGGCAAACAGCCTGGCGGTCGGATCACCTGCCAGGGTCATTCGCGAACTCAGCGAAAAAGAAATCGCCTGGAAGCGCCAGGGAACGGGCGTCTATCAGCGCCTCGCGCTGGAAGCCAAGGACAAACTTCGACCCGTCGAGCCGCTCAGCGAACCAGAGGCGGATCGCCGGCGGATCCAGGCTCCCGCGTATGACCCGCTGATCTTGGAGCGGCTGAAATTCGGTGATTGAGCCAAGGCATGCCCCCGAACGGGAAAGGGGTTCGGGACAAGACATGCAGCCGCGGCCAGCTGGATGCTATCGCCCAGTCAAGAGCGGATAGGGGAACGCGATCTTCTCGGCTGGAAAAAGCTCGCGGCCGTCGTGGACAAGGCAGCGCAATTGCTCAAGGCGCCAAAAAAGCATGTGCATCAATCTAGGACCAAAACCGGGATCGCCACGGTTAGCGAGCAGATTCGCGCGTCAGAACATAGAGGTTGCCGTCCAACGCGGAAACGACGATCCGCCGCTCGTCCCAGACAAGCACAGACACCGGGCGGGTCAGGCCCTCGAGAATAACCTTCGGTTCCCGCGTCATCTTATTGAACTTAAGCAATCTCCCACTCGCCTTGCGAAAACCTTCCTTCTGGTCGTAGGTGCCGTGCTCGAGGACAAGCATCTCTCCATCGTTGTCGAAAGCAATGCTGACGGGCGCATTGAGCGCTTCGACGTCAATGTGCGGCATTGACTGATCGCCAGCCTCGGGAACAGAAACGATCTCTCCGGCATCGGTAAGGAAGGGAAAGCCGCCGAACAGCGCTATATAGAGGCGTCCACCGTGAAGGGCGATACCGGTCGGCACCGCATCGGTTTCGTAGCTGTTGCCTTCGGTGAACTCCGTCGGCGAAAGGTTGCGGAGTGCCGTGGCTGCCTGCCCCATGCGGCGGAATGTCAGAATCGTGCTTTTGCTGCCGTCTGGCTGTAGACGTTCGACACTGTTTCGAGCGGAGTCTATCACGTAGTAGCTTGCGCGCGCCGCAATGAAGTCGAACGGATTCCAGAAATCGCTGCTGATGACACGGACCTGACCGGCCGCGTCGAGCGCAACGAGCGCGTGGTCAAACGGCCCTTCTTTCGAGCCGACTGGCGTCCATCCCTGAGCGACGACAAGGCCATCGTGGGCGCGCACGACACGATATGGACCGGTCGGGTCGCCGATCACGTCGAGGCCATGGGGAAATACCGGACCGAATGCGACAAGCTTGCCGTCCGTGCCGCGCCGGTAGAGCCGGCCGCTGGCCAGATCACTGACGAGCAGGCCTTCGCCGTCGCGAGATAGGCCGGCGAAGGCAGCACCAGGCGTGTTGAAGGTCTTAAGCGTGTAACCGGGCGGCGCCGTCGGTTCCGCACCGGCGCCGGCGGCGAGCAGCAGAAAACCGGTGACGACGATCAAGGTGTAGAACGGACGCATCTGAAGCCACCGTTGGCTGAGAACCGGAATTCCGGATCATAGGCGAGCCGATAGGTCGTTGTCAGGTGGTTTGGATCGCTGTTCCAAGAGCCACCACGAAGCACGCGGTACAGCCCGGCACTCCTCACCGCGCTCCCGCCTTCATACGGCGCGTAGACGTCACGGGTCCACTCCCAGACATTGCCGACAAGATTGAGGATGCCCTCTTTGCTTGCGCCATCAGCGAAGGACACCGCTGGTGCGGTCATCGGATACCCATCGCGCGCGTCGCCGGAACAACAGACATCCGCTCCCGAATTTGCCCGCGCATTGCCCGGTGGCACCTCGCCCCATGGAAACGCGCTGCCCTGAGTTCCTCGCGCCGCCCGCTCGTATTGTTGTTCCGATGGAAGAACCAACCCATAGTGACGGCAAAATGCATCGGCGTCTCCCCAACTCACCCCGACGACCGGCCGGTCGTCCAATCCCAGGATTGGATGATTGGCGTAAAAGGCTGCACGATGGCCGGTCTCCTTGACGAAGAGCCCATACTGCTGGTTTGTAATCTCGGTGCGATTGATTGCAAACGCCTGCCCCTCCAGTTCGCGTCGCGGGCGTTCGTTTTCAGGGCCGTCGTCGCGGCCGAAGATGAACGTCCCGGGAGGAATCTCAATCAGCGGATTTCCAGCGATGAGGCCGCCATCGTCAGCGGTCGCAGCAAATGCAAGGATGATCACCATCACTGCCGCCCAAAGGCTAGAAGTCCACACGATCTTTGGTCTCGCCATTGAACAGAAATACGCGATCCGCCGCGACCTTGACGCCGATCTGCTGGTCGATCTGACCCGTGAAATTCTTGTCGGCACGCAAGGTCATGAGTTGACCTCCCAACCGTAGGCTCACAAGCGTGTTCTCGCCGGTGAGTTCAGCCGAATAGATCGGCGCGACCAGATTGACGTCTGCGTCACCGGCATCAGTCGGGTGGACGTCCTCCGGCCGGACGCCGAGGACAGCGCCAGAGAGGGTCACCCGGCCGATACCGCCGACCCTGAGACCGCCGCTAACGAACACACCGTCTCTCACTTCTCCTGGAATTAGGTTCATCGGCGGCGAGCCAATAAAGCCGGCAACGAAGAGCGTGCGCGGATCGTTATAGATCTCCCGCGGGCTCCCAAGCTGCTCGATAACGCCCTTGTTCATCACGGCCACGCGATGGGCAAGCGTCATCGCTTCGATCTGGTCATGGGTGACGTAGATCGTCGTGACCTGCAGCTCATGTTGCAGGTGCTTCAGCTCGGCGCGCATCTGTGTGCGCAGCTTGGCATCGAGATTGGACAGCGGTTCGTCCATCAGAAAGACGCGTGGCGTGCGCACGATAGCGCGGGCAAGTGCCACGCGCTGGCGCTGACCGCCGGAAAGTTCCTTCGGCAGCCGCGACAACATAGAGTCGAGTTCCACACGCCGTGCGACCTCGGCTATTCGTCGCTTGCATTCAGCGGGCGGCACTTTGCGGATCTTCAGCGGGTAGCCGATGTTGTCTTCGACGGTAAGGTGCGGATACAAAGCATATGACTGGAATACCATTGCAACGTCGCGATACTTGGGAAGGACACCGTTGACGCGGTCCTCGTTGATGTAGATGTCACCGAACGTCGCTTCCTCGAGACCCGCGACCATCCGCATGGTCGTTGTCTTGCCGCAACCGGAAGGTCCGAGCAAAACGAGAAACTCCTTGTCCCTGATGTCGAGGTTGAAATCATTTACGGCAACGAATTCGCCGAATTTCTTGCAGACGTTTTTGAATGTGACGGACGCCATAGGTCTCAACCTTTGATGGCACCCAGGGACAATCCCCGGACGAGATGCTTCTGGACGATGAAGGCGAAGATGACGATTGGCACGCAGGCCATGAAGCCCGCCGCACTGATTTCACCCCAATAGGTGTTGTACTGCGTTACGCGCCCGGCAATGCCGATCGGCAGCGTCTGCGACTGCTCGGTGAGCGTGATGATGAGGGAAAGTAGAAACTCGTTCCACGAGATGATCAGACAGAAGATGGCGGTGGCCGCAAGCCCAGGCCGGGCAAGAGGTAACGCCACATGCAGGAATGCGCCCCACCGTGTGTCGCCGTCGACGATCGCCGCCTCCTCCAGTTCGACCGGAAGATCCTGGAAATAGCTCTTCATCATCCACGTTGCGAACGGCAGATTGAAGGCAGTGTAGGCGACGATGAGAGCCGACTTGGTGTTGAGCATGTCGAAATAGTTGAAGAACAGGTAGAGCGGAATGATGCTGACGATAGGCGGCATCATGCGCGTCGACAGGATCCAGAACGAAATCTGCTTCCGCCACTGCCAGGGATAGCTGAACCGTGCCAAGGCATAGCCGGCCATTGTGCCGAAGGTCACGGAAATGATCGTCGTTCCTACAGCGACGAGAAAGCTATTCAACGCGTAGCGTAGGAACGGACGCTGAATAAACGCTTCGCTATAGTGTTTTAGGGTGGGGTTGCGCGGCAGCCACTCCGGCGGCACCGCGAATATGTCGATATCATATTTGAACGAGTTGGTCGCGATCCAATAGATCGGAAAAAGTGTGACGACCAGCGCGACAACGATCGTCAGATAGGCCAGCAGGCGGATGAGCACCTCTGTGGTCCGACTGCGCGCGTGTATGGTTTTGGGCAGTGTCATGGTCATTCCGCCAACCGCATGCGTTTCATGAACCAGGTGCTTAAGACGATCGTCACAAAGAGCACGAAAAGCGACATCGCCGCCGCGTAGCCTGGATCGGCGAAGCGGTAGGCGACCTGATAGATATAAAGGCTCAAGACCTTGGTCCGGTCAGCCGGCCCTCCTCCCGTCAGTATGAAGACCAGATCGAAAAGACGCAGTGCATCCATGACACGCAGAAGGAGCGCAATGGCGATAACCGGCTTGAGGAACGGCAGCGTCAGGTCCCGGAACTGCTGCCAGGACGAGGCTCCGTCGAGCGCGGCGGCCTCGTATGGCTCGACCGGCAAGCTGGCCAACCCCGCCAACATGAGAAGGAATATGAAGGGTGTCCATTGCCAGACATCAGCGACGATGATCGAGAACATCGCAAGATTCACGTCGCCCGCCCATGCCTGCAATGGCAGACCGAGGCGGAACATGATTTCGTTCAGGACGCCGAACTGAGGTTCATAGATGAGCTTCCATGTGATCGCGACCGCGATCGGCGGCAGCATCATCGGGATCATCAGGACTGTCTTCAGAAAGGTCAACTTGCGAATGAACTTATCGAGGAGCAGCGCCAGGCCGAGACCGAGGATGAATTCCGCCGTCACCGCCGCGACCGTAAATACGGTGGTGTTCCAGACAGCGACGTGAAATTGCGTGTCGGAAAAAAGCCGCGCGAAATTACCGGCACCGACGAACGTCCAGGGCAGATCGGGATTCGGGCTGATTTTGTGAACCGCCGCATAGAACATGTAGACGCTGGGAAAGATCGTCAGGCCGAGGAGTATGAGTACCGTCGGCGCAGGCATGAGGAAGCGCAAATGCCGCTCTACCCATCGCTCCAAACCGCCACCCGTTCGAAGCGGCGCGGCCACAGTTCCGCTCTCCGACGTCAACATTGACCACTCCCGTAAAGCCCTGCCCCGACGCGCCTGAATTCTCGGGTTTCAAGCTCATCGGACGCGATTGCCGGCGCAGCAAGGGAGCGGCGTCCGAAAACCCCGCTCCGAATAGCTGTTGCCTAGTAAAGGTTGGTAATCCGTGAGACCGCCTCCTGCGAGTTCTTCAGAGCCTCTTGCGGCGTGATCGTACCTGCGACCGCCTTGGAAAGCTCTATGCCGAAGGCGTTCTCGATCTCTGGCCACTTCGGGTGACGCGGACGGGGAGTCGAGGCCTGGATCGCCTCCATCAACACCGGATAGTGCCGGAACTTCTCCTGCGAGGTCAGTTCCGGGTCGGTGAAGACCGAGGTCCGGACAGGCGGATTGCCCCGTAGGGCCGAAATCTTGATCTGTTCAGGCGAGGTCGCCCACATCATGAAGTCGAAAGCTTCCTGCTTATTCTTGGAGGCCGACATGATGCCCATGGTCCAGTGGCCGATTTCCGAGCTGCCCGGTTTCGTTCCAGCAGGAATGGGACTGTAGGAGATTTTGCCGACCATCTTCGATTGGGTCGGATCTTCAAAGGTCGCAACCCAGTTCGGCCAGTTGATCGATGAAGCAGCAGTACCGGCGGCTAGCGCCGTGCCAACCTCGTTGGCGTTGTAGCTCTCCACTCCCTTCGGCGAGACATCGCGTAGCGCCATGAATGTCTTCATGGCAGCGGCCCCTTCAGACGTGTCGATCGTTACCTTGGTTCGGTCGGCGTTGAACATATCCGCACCATAGGACCAGAAGATCGGCATGAAATCGGCAACCACCGGATTTCCCTGGCCGCCTCGGAAGACGTAACCGAAATAACGGCCACCTCCGCTTTCTGTCAGCTTCGTACTCGCCTTCAACACGTCATCCCAAGTCTTTGGAGCATCTACGCCAGCTTCCTTGTACTTGGCAGCGTCATAGAAAAACATCTGCGCATTTCCCACATAGGGCAGACATACATAGGGCCCCGTATTGTAGGGATTGCGGCAGACCGCCAGCGACTTCGAAAGGAAATCACTGTCAGGCCCCTCCATTCCGGCCTTCTTGAAGTAGGCGGTCAGATCTTCCAGATGTCCATTCTCGGCGAAAAACGGAATCCACGGATCGTCCATCAGGATAATGTCGAAGACACCGGACTTGGTGGCGCCGGCATTGGCGCCCTGCTCGAACACGTTGGCATAGGGCGCCTGGACGGCCTCCACCTTCGTGCCCTTCAACTTTCCATAGTCTTCGGCAGCGGCCCTGAGACCGTCGCCCTCGCTGCCCGATGGCACGAGGATCGTGATGTCAGCCCATGCGGCTCCGTTGATCGCCAGCGCGGACGTCGCTATAGCCAAGGTGAGAAACAATCTGCGAAGCATTGTACACCTCCCATTCCGAGATGTTATCCCGAGGCCTCTTTATCGGGGGATTCAGTCTTTCCAGCATGGCGGAAACGCTACCTCGACACACAGGCGAACCACTCTGCGAAAAGTCGAAACGTCGCCGGGCATCTCATCCTCGAGCGAGTTGCAAATTTTATCACATCGGGAGCTATATTTAGAGTGTCTGTATTGGCATTTTCTGTATTTTTGCCCTGGTGGTCATCGCAGTTCTGGGGTCAGTTTTCCGACCTCCGAAGCTTTCTGAGGAAGGGGTTGCGGCAACAATCGCCATTGCGCTTTGCAGCCCGTCCGAGGATCGAGACGTCGCATCCTCGCAAGCTAAGCGTTCGAGCGAAAGCTTGAGCTTTGCGTTCGTCTCTGGACGTCCCTGCGATGCTTTCCTTTCTCTTTGTGATTTCTGACATATATTAGAAATCATGCGCGTTCCGCAGGTCGTAGCGCTGAACTTAAAGCGTTGGCGGTGGCTGCCGCCAATCCTGATCTTGTTGTTCTCGCTGCTACCAACTCTGGGCATCTTCGCGCTATCGGCGTCGTCGCAATCCAATCGCGCTGCGGTCGTCCTGAAGGTGAACGGCGCCATCGGGCCCGCAACAGCAGATTATGTGATACGAGGCCTTCAGCGTGCTGGCGAACATGGAGCGGGCTTGATCATCCTGCAGATGGACACGCCCGGCGGCCTTGACACCTCGATGCGGAAAATCATTCGCGCCATCCTTGCCTCGCCCGTGCCTGTCGCGGGCTTCGTCGCACCGAGCGGGGCACGGGCTGCCAGCGCCGGCACCTATATTCTCTACGCAAGCCACATTGCGGCGATGGCGCCAGGCACCAACCTAGGAGCAGCGACACCGATCGCGCTCGGCGCAAACCCTTTTGGCGGCGATACGAAACCCGGACAAGAACCGAGCAAGCAAAATGACAAGCAGGCCGAGGCTCCAGGCAGCGCCAGCGACAAAAAACTCGTTAACGACGCGGTGGCGTACATTCGCGGGCTTGCGGAATTGCGCAATCGCAACGCCGAATGGGCAGAGCGGGCTGTGCGGGAAGCCGCAAGCCTTTCATCGACGGCTGCCGTGCGCGAACATGTCATTGATTTCACGGCAGTTGATGTCAACGATCTCCTTGCGCAGACACAGGCGCGCATGGTGCGGGTCGGTCAAACGGATGTCCGCCTCGATACCGCCGGTTTAGCCGTGCAGGAATTCGAGCCGGACTGGCGCACACGCCTGCTTTCCGTGATTACCGATCCGAACATCGCGATCATCCTGATGATGGTCGGTATCTATGGCCTGATCTTTGAATTTCTTGCCCCCGGGACAATGCTTCCGGGCACGATCGGCGGCATCTGCCTCCTTCTTGGTCTCTATGCCTTGGCATTACTCCCGGTGAGTTTTGCCGGCATTGGGCTCATTTTCCTCGGCGTCGGATTGACAGTGGCTGAGATACATTCGCCAAGCTTCGGCGCCTTGGGCGTCGGTGGCGGGGTAGCCGTGATCCTGGGCGCAACCATTCTGTTTGATACGGATATGCCAGGCCTGGAGGTTTCGCGCCCGGTACTGGGCGCAATCGCTCTTGCATGCCTCGCTTTCAGCCTTCTCGTTGCTCGCCTCGCATTTACCTCGCGGTGGCGCGTAGTCGCTACTGGTGCGGAGCAGATGATCGGGATTTCGGGCCAGGTTGAGAGCTGGGGTGGGGCCACGGGTTACGTCATCGCGCATGGCGAGCGCTGGAAAGCGATTTCCACCGAGACGCTTACCGCTGGCGACGCCGTCAGCGTGATCGCCCGCAACGGGCTGACGCTTAAGGTCGAGAGGCGCCCCAACGAGACTTAGCCGCCTTCAGAAAGCAGGAGAAGACGTCATGGGTATGTTTGTAAATCTCGCCTTTTATCTCGTGGCGATCCTTATCTTGCTCATCATCGTCGCATCCGCGGTCAAGATCCTGCGGGAATACGAACGCGGCGTCGTTTTCACGCTTGGCCGCTTTACCGGCGTTAAGGGACCCGGCTTGATATTCCTCATCCCCTACGTCCAGCAGATGATACGGGTCGACTTGCGCACGCGAGTACTCGATGTCCCCAGTCAGGACGTTATTTCTCATGACAACGTCTCGGTCCGCGTCAGCGCAGTGATCTACTTCCGCGTCATCGATCCCGAGAAGTCGACGATACAGGTCGAGGACTTCATGATGGCGACAAGCCAGCTTGCCCAGACGACATTGCGCTCGGTACTCGGCAAGCACGACCTCGATGAAATGCTGGCGGAACGTGACAGGCTCAACTCCGACATTCAGGAAATCCTTGACGCTCAGACGGATGCCTGGGGCATCAAAGTCGCCACTGTCGAGATCAAACATGTCGACATCAACGAATCGATGATCCGCGCGATTGCTCGCCAAGCGGAAGCCGAGCGCGAGCGCCGCGCAAAGGTCATCAATGCCGAGGGTGAACAGCAGGCAGCCGCAAAGCTCCTCGAAGCGGCCGAAATACTCGCCAGGCAGCCGGAGGCCATGCAACTACGCTATTTAAGCACTTTGAACATCATCGCCAGCGAAAAGAGCTCAACGATCTTGTTTCCCTTTCCGATGGAGCTCGGTAATCTAATGCCGGCCAAACCGAAATAATCAACCGTCTGGGTTCAGCCCCGTTTGCAAAGCGCAACAAGTGAATCTGAACGATCGCCATGCGCTTCAGCGCTCAGCGCACCGCCTTGACGCCCTCGAGGATCAAGGTGGTGGCGATGTCGGCATATTCGTCACGACTGACGGGACCGCCCGGGCGGAACCACATATAGACCCAGTTCATCATCCCGAAGAGCGACATTGTCACCGGCATCAGCAGCGGCTTGTTTGCATTGAGATCCGGATTGATCTCGATGATTGTGTTGGAAAAGCGCTTGACGATCCGGCGCTCGATTGCCCGCAGTTCGTCAAGCTGCTCAGTTGAGAGCGCGCTCGTGCCGTTCAGCTGCACTTTATGCTCGTTGTCCGCGTCGCGATAATTTTCCAGCACCTGCCGCACCAGCAGCCGAAGTCTCTCCTGAGGCGTCGCCTCAGGTTCGTCTGCGGCGGCGACGGCGGCTTCCAGTTCCTCGAGATGGTTGCGAATGATGTCGAAAATCAACGCGTCCTTGCTCGGGTAGTAATGGTAAAGCAGGGCTTTGGAAACGTTGCTGCGCGAGGCAATGTGAGCCATGGAGGCTTTCTCCATCCCCATCTCGGCAAAGACGGCGGCGGCGCTGCTCAAGAGGCTGCGTTGTTTCTCTTCAAAGTCGATCGCGCGCGTTCGTGCCATGTTGTCCTGCGTTCCTGTTCTTCCTCCGCGCCCTCCACGCGACGAGCTCGTGACAGCTCTTGTTGGGTGCTACCGGAATGGTCATCACGCCGGGAAGCCGTCATCCTTATTCCTTCGGTCTGTTGTCGACGACCCGTTTCGCCTTGCCCTCGGAGCGTGCGACTCCACCGGGGTCGCGAATCTCGATCTTTGTGGTAACACCAACGACGCTCTTGATGTAGTGGGCAAGGGATTTTGCCGAGGAAGCACGTGCAATTTCGTCGGCAGCCTCCGGCGTACACTCGACATGAACCGTCATCTCGTCCATGCGGCCGGTGCGGCTGAGCTCGATCTGGAAATGCGGGGCAAGCCCCCGACACTTCAGGATCTGCTCTTCGATCTGCGTCGGGAAGACGTTGACGCCGCGAAGGATCATCATGTCGTCCGATCGACCGGTGATCTTTTCGATGCGCCGCATGGAGCGCGCCGTGCCAGGCAGGAGCCGCGTCAGGTCGCGGGTGCGATAACGAATGATCGGCAAGCCTTCCTTGGTCAGCGTCGTGAAGACGAGTTCGCCCATTTCGCCATCAGGCAGAACGTCGCCCGTCGCCGGGTCAACGATCTCCGGATAGAAGTGATCTTCCCAGATGTGCAGACCATCCTTGGTCTCGACGCACTCACTGGCAACGCCGGGCCCCATGACTTCCGAAAGACCGTAAATATCGACCGCATGCATGTCGAACGACTGCTCGATCTCCTGGCGCATGGCGTTTGTCCAAGGCTCGGCGCCAAAGATCCCAACGGCCAGCGAGCTTTCACGCGGATCGATCCCCTGGCGGCGGAATTCGTCGAGGATGGAGAGCATATAGGAGGGCGTCACCATGATGATGCGTGGCTTGAAGTCCTGCATCAGCGTGACCTGCCGCTCGGTCATGCCACCCGACATCGGCACGACAGTACAGCCAAGCCGCTCGGCGCCGTAGTGGGCACCCAGGCCGCCGGTGAAGAGCCCATAGCCGTAAGCGACATGAACCATATCGCCGCGGCGGCCGCCGGCGGCGCGAATGGAGCGTGCCACCACATCCGCCCAGATATCGATATCCTTCTGCGTATAGCCGACGACGGTCGGCTTGCCGGTGGTGCCGGATGAACCATGAATGCGGGTCAGCTTTTCGCGTGGGACGGCAAACATTCCGAACGGATAGGTATCGCGGAGGTCCTTCTTGGTCGTGAAGGGGAACTTTGCAAGATCGGCCAGCGATTTCAGATCCGAGGGATGGACGCCTGCCTCGTCAAATCGCGCACGGTAGAAGGGTGAGTTCTCGTAGGCGTGGCAAAGCGACCATTTCATCCGGTCAAGCTGAAGTGCTGCAATCTCGTCACGCGATGCTGTTTCGATCGCGTCGAGATCCCCGCAGCGGGGTGATAGGTCTTCCATGTCTGTCTCCTCCGAGATGAATGACCGGCGGCTTTACGCCTCTTCCGGCAAAAGCGTGCCCTTGACGGTGCGCGAGTGGCCGCGGAACTCGGCAATGTGCTCGCCGTTCTGATTGGTCACGTTGATATCGTAAATGCCGCCACGACCGCGCCGCGAGACCTCCCGCGCGATTGCCGTCAGGCAGTCGCCGGCAAAGGCCGGTGCGATATAGGTGACCGAACAGTGCTGTGCGACGGCCCGGTGATTGTAGGTGTTGCAAGCAAAGGCGAATGCGGAATCGGCCAGCGTGAAGATGTATCCGCCGTGGCAGGTCCCGTGGCCGTTGGTCATCTCAGGCTTGATGGCCATCGATATCACCGCCATCCCGGGCGCCACGCGTTCCATCGTCATGCCGAGGTGACGCGTCGCATTATCCTCGCGCCACATTGCGTCGGCGCAGGCATCGGCAAGCTCCTGCGCTGTCAGAACGAGCCTATCCGTCATTGTCCCTTGAACTCCGGCTTGCGCTTTTCCAGGAAGGCTAAGACGCCTTCGGCGTAGTCCGCGCTGCGTCCAGCCTCGCGCTGCAGATCGCGTTCAAGCTCCAGTTGCTCATCCAACGAATTGGTCGTCGCAGCCTGGATGGCGCGCTTGGTCATGCCGAGGCCCTTTGTCGGTCCGGCTGCGAGTCTGGTGGCAAGAGCATTGGCTTCATCAAGAAGCTCAGCATCGTCGACCGCCTTCCAGATCAGGCCCCAGCTTGCCGCTGTTTCCGCATCGAGCGGCTCGGCGGTCAATGCCAGCGCCTTGGCGCGCGCCTCGCCAAGCAGGCGTGGCAGGCTCCAGGTGCCCCCGGAATCGGGTACCAGACCGATCTTGGCGAAGGCTTGAATGAAACGCGCCGAGCGCGCAGCCAATGTGATGTCGCAAGCAAGCGCGATATTGGCGCCGGCACCTGCGGCAACGCCGTTCACGGCGCAGATGACCGGCTTTTCGAGTGTCCTGATCAGACGGATCAGGGGGTTGTAGAAAAGCTCGATCGTGCGTCCAAGGTCGGGGGCCGCCCCACCATTGCGCGGATCGCGATCGCCGAGATCCTGCCCGGCACAAAAAGCCCGACCGGCGCCAGTCAGAAGCACAGCCCGCACGGATGCATCCTGATGCGCGCGTTCGAAGCCGGCGCGCAGCGCCAGATGCATCTCTTCGTTGAAGGCATTGAGCTTGTCGGGGCGGTTGAGGGCCAAAGTAAGGACGCCACCTGCAAACGCCGATAGGACGGTGTCGGATTCGGACATGTTTCCTCCAGTTCCGCCAGGATCGGGCGGTGCATGAAAAAACTCTTGCATAAACCGACCGGCCGGTCAATTATAATTCCACAGCGTGAAAGGAACATGTGATGGATGCCCTTTTTGACCGCCACCAGCCGACACTTACCGCAGCCCTAAAGGCTGCGCAGGAACGCGGCTATTGGTCGGCCTACCCGGAAATCCCGAGTGGCAAGATCTATGGCGAAACCGCCAAGGACGATGGTCTGGCATCCTACAACGCCCGGCTTGGCAAGCCCTTCGACATGTCCGGTCATCCTGCGACGGCACAGGTCGGCGCGGAAGTTTCGCCGTTCGGCCCAACGCTCGATATCACCTATCCGGCTGCCGATGCCGGCACCCTGATTGCCGCCTCGCAGTCTGCAGCACCGGGATGGGCCACCGCCTCTGTGAAGACACGTGTCGGCATCTGCCTTGAAATTCTCGCCCGCCTCAATCGGCGCAGCTTCGAAATGGCCAATGCCGTCATGCATACGACGGGACAGGCCTTTGCCATGGCGTTTCAGGCTGGTGGACCGCATGCGCAAGATCGCGGCCTTGAGGCTGTTGCCTATGCCTACGCGGAGATGACCCGCACCCCGACACAGGCCCTGTGGACCAAGCCGCAAGGCAAAGGCGAGCCGATTGTACTGGAAAAGCATTGGCGGATCGCACCGCGCGGCGTCTCACTGGTGATCGGCTGCCAGACCTTTCCGACCTGGAATAGCTATCCGGGCCTGTTTGCCAGCCTTGCGACCGGCAACACTGTCATCGTCAAACCGCATCCGGGCGCAATCCTGCCCTTGGCGATCACGGTTGCAGTCATTCGCGAGGTGCTTGTTGAGGAGGGATTTGACGCCAATATCGCGCTCCTTGCGGCCGATGCGCCAGGAGCCGAAATCACCGGCGATCTCGTAAAGAGCGATGCGGTGTCGATCATCGACTACACTGGCTCGAACAGTTTTGGCGAATGGGTGCGCAAGCATGCTGGCGAGGCGCAGGTCTATACCGAAGAGGCCGGCGTCAATTCGATCGTCATCGCCGCCACCGGCGACTTTGTCGGCATGTGCGCCAACATCGCCTTTTCCCTGTCCCTTTACAGCGGCCAGATGTGTACCGCTCCACAGAACATCTACGTCGCCAGGACCGGCATCCAGACGAATGAGGGTCACAAGAGTTTTGACGAGGTGGCAGCCGGCATTGCCGCGGCGATCGACGATCTGCTTGCCGAGCCCGTGCGTGCCGCCGGCGTCTGTGGAGCGATCGCCAACCCCGCGACCGTTCAGCGTGTCGAAGCCGCACGCAGCCTTGGAAAAATCATTCGCGACTCTGCCCGGATCGGGTCAGGTGATGCGCGCACCGCGACCCCCCTCATCCTTGCCGTCGATGGCAACGAAACGAATGCGCATGCCCAAGAGCTCTTCGGTCCGATCGTCTTCATCGTCGCCGTCACCGATGCGACCGACGGTATTGCGCAGGCGACCTCGCTTGCTCGTCGCAAGGGTGCAATTACCGCAGGGCTTTACGACACCGACGACAGCCGTATCCACATGGCTGTCGATGCCTTTGCCGCCGCTGGCGTCAACCTCTCGGTCAACCTCACCGGCAGCATTTACGTGAACCAGAGCGCCGCCTTCAGCGATTTCCACGTCACCGGCGCCAACCCGGCCGGCAATGCCAGCCTGACCGATGCGGCCTTCGTGGCCAACCGATTTTGCACCGTCATGTGGCGCCGCCCGAAGACGGCGTGACGGGCTTTGATTTAACCTTTGTTCTCTTGGGAGGAGACTGACATGAAATTTGCGATAACGACCGCGCTGGCGGGCACGCTGGCGTTTGCCCTCGGTCTGGCCGGCCCCGCCCTTGCCGATATCCGTATCGGCGCAAGCGTCTCGGAAACCGGTCCCGCCTCGTTCCTCGGCGATCCGGAAGCAAAGACGCTGAAGCTTCTGATCGACGAGATCAATGCCGCCGGCGGCGTTCTTGGCGAGAAACTCGAACTCGTCATCTACGACGATGGTGGCGACCCGAACAAGGCACGCACCTTCGCAACGCGACTGGTCGAGGACGACGAAGTAACTGCCGTGATCGGCGGCACCACCACCGGCACCTCGATGGCGATCATTCCGGTCGTCGAAGATGCCGAGATCCCCTTCATCTCGCTTGCCGGCGCAATCGAAATTGTCGACCCGGTGAAGCCCTATACCTTCAAGACACCGCATACCGATCGCATGGCATGCGCAAAGATCTTCGATGACATGAAGAAGCAGGGCTTCACGAAGATCGGCATGATTTCCGGTTCCGACGGCTTTGGCGCCTCGATGCGCAAGCAGTGCATGGCAATCATCGGCGAGTACGGCATTGAGGTGGTCGCTGACGAAACCTATGGACCGAGCGATGCGGACATGACCCCGCAGCTTACCAACATCAAGAACACGGCTGGCGTCCAGGCGATCCTCAACCCGGGCTTTGGCCAGGGGCCTGCGATCGTCACGCGAAACTACGCACAGCTCGCGGTCGGCCTGCCGCTCTATCAGTCGCACGGCGTTGCCTCGAACGGCTTCATCGATCTTGCTGGTGCAAGTGCTGCCGAAGGTATTCGGCTGCCTGGCACGGCTCTTTTAGTGGCCGACCTGTTGCCCGAAAATGATCCGCAGCGCGCCGTCGTTGCTGCCTACAAGAAGAGCTACGAAGCAGCGACCGGCAAGCCGGTATCGACCTTCGGGGGCTATGCCCATGATGCACTGCGGATTCTGGTCGACGCGATCAACCGCGCCGGCAAGGCCGATCCGGCCGCTATCCGCGAAGCCATCGAAGGGACGAAGGGCGTCGTCGGAACGACCGGCACCGTCACCATGGCAAAGGACGACCATCTCGGCCTCGATCTCACCGCCTTCCGTATGCTCGAGATCCGAGACGGTGGTTGGAAGATCGTCGACTGAGCGCGAAGCCGCTTCCGTTGGGAGGGACCAGCTCTCCCGACCTCGGGCAGCGCAAACGGAGGGACCCATGGCCGAGTTCATGCAATTTTTGCTGTCCGGGGTGACGGTCGGCGCGGTCTACGCGCTGGTCGCGCTCGGCTTCACCATCATCTACAACGCATCCGATGTCGTGAATTTCGCTCAGGGCGAGTTCGTCATGCTTGGCGGCATGATCACCGTCTTTTCCTATCAGGCGGGCATTCCTCTGCCCCTGGCGGCGATCCTCGCAATCCTCGTCACAGCGGCAATCGGAGTCGCGCTCAACAAGCTCGCCATCGAGCCTGCGCGAGGGGCTCCCGTCGTGTCCCTGATCATCATCACGATCGGCGCATCGATCTTCATCCGCGGGCTGACGCAGATCACCTTCGACAAGCAACTGCATCGCTTTCCCGCCTTTTCAGGTGATACGCCGATCGCGATCGCCGGAGCGACCATTTTGCCGCAAAGCCTGTGGGTCGTTGCTGGCGCGTTGGCAGTCTTCATTGGCCTTTGGCTGTTTTTTACCAAGACGCTGACCGGGCGCGCGGTGCTGGCGAGCGCCAACAATCGCATCGCCGCGCAGCTGGTCGGCATCAACACCCGCTACATTATGACGTTGAGCTTCGCGCTTTCGGCGGCGATCGGCGCGCTGGCGGGGGTTCTCGTGACGCCGATCACGCTGACCAGCTATGACGTCGGCATCTCGCTCGCGTTGAAGGGATTTGCCGCCGCCATGCTGGGCGGCATGGGCAATCCCAAGGGAGCGCTGGTGGGCGGCCTTCTGCTCGGCATGCTCGAAGCAATGACGGCCGGCTACATCAGCTCACAGTACAAGGACGCTGCCGCCTTCATCGTCATCCTCGCGGTCCTCTTCGCCATGCCGCAGGGCATTTTTGGCCGCAAAGTCACGGATCGGGTATGACGATGAAACTCTCCTCGAAAGCCACCACCTTACTGGTGCTTGCGCTCCTCATCATTGCGCTGCCCTTCCTGTTTCCCTCGTCCTACTATTTCCGCGTCGGCTCGCTGATCTTTGTCAACGGACTTGCGGTCACGGGCCTCGTCATCCTCACCGGATATGCCGGCCAGATCAGCCTCGGCCATGCCGGCTTCGTCGGCATCGGCGGCTATAGCTGCGCGCTTGCGCCGCTCCATCTCGGCCTGCATCCCGCTCTGGCCGCTATCCTTGGCGCCGTGCTCTGCGCCCTCGTCGCCTGGCTGGTCGGCCGACCGATCCTGAGGCTCAAGGGATATTATCTCGCTGTCGCAAGCCTGGGGCTTGGAGCGCTGGTCGCCATGGTCCTTGCCAACGAGGCCGCCTGGACCGGCGGGCCCGACGGCATCGCTGTCGCAGATCTCGGACTTCGGGCGCTGCTGAAATCGCTCGGCCTCGACATGTCGAACCCCGTCTTCTGGTACGCATTTACCGGGCTCATCATGCTGATCGGCGCCTGGCTTGCGCTCAACCTCTTTCACAGCCCCACCGGGCGGGCGCTACGCGCGCTGCACGGCTCGGAGATCGCGGCTCGGACCGTGGGCGTCGATGTCGCCAACTACAAGCTGCGGGCATTCGTGATCTCCGCCGTCTACGCGTCGGTCGCAGGATCGCTACTGGCTCTGCAGAACAAGTTCATCACGCCCGACGTGGCCGGCTACATGCACTCGATCGAGCTGGTGACCATGGCGGTTCTGGGCGGTGCGGGTTCGGTCGCCGGCGCGATCCTCGGCGCCGCGATCCTGACGACGTTGCCGCAGGTTCTGACCGTGTTCCAGGAATACGAACAGCTGGTACTCGGCCTCATCATGATGCTTGTCATGATCTTCATGCGCGACGGCTTGCTGCCGAGCCTTGCGCGCCTGATCAGAGGGAGGGGAGAATGAGCCTGCTTCAAGTCGAGAGCCTAGGGATCGACTTTGGCGGTCTGCGTGCCGTCAACGATGTGAGCTTTTCCCTGAAGGCGGGCGAAATCGTTTCGGTGATCGGGCCGAATGGCGCGGGTAAGACGACGCTCTTTAACATGATCTCAGGCGTCTACCTGCCCGGGCGCGGGCGAATATTGCTCGCCGGGGAAGAGGTCACCGGCCTCGGCCCGCATCTTTTGGCCGAGCGCGGCCTGTCGCGCACCTTTCAGAACCTGCAGATATTCCAGACGATGACCGTCCTCGAAAATGTCACCGTGGGCCATCACCTGCATGAGCGGGGATCCGTCCTGGCCGATCTTTTGGCGCTACCGGCGTCGCGCCGCCGAAGCCGTACTTCGGAGGCTGGCGCCTACACATTACTGGAACGGGTGGGCCTTGCCCAGGCGGCGGAAAGAACGGCCGGATCGCTGTCTTATGGTGCGCTGAAGCGCCTGGAAATCGCCCGCGCGCTCGCCTTGCAGCCGCGTGTCCTGCTTCTCGATGAACCTGCCGCAGGCTGCAATGCCGTTGAGACAGAGGAGATCGATCACCTGATCGCCGAGATCGCCGCTGCGGGCGTTTCCATTCTGCTGGTCGAGCACGACATGAAGATGGTCATGCGAATATCGAACCATATCGTGGTCCTCGATCACGGCGAAAAGATCGCCGAGGGAGAACCGTCGACCGTGGCGCGCAATCCGCGGGTCGTCGAAGCCTATCTCGGTGCACAGGGTGTGGAGGCGGCCAATGTTGACTGTTGAGGGACTACGCTCTCGTTACGGCCGCATCGAGGTGCTGCACGGCATCGACCTTGAGGTGGGCTCCGGTGAAATCGTCACGGTGGTGGGCGCGAACGGGGCGGGCAAGACGACGCTCCTGCGATGCCTATCCGGCATACAGCCGGTTTCAGCTGGCACCATCGTGTTTCGTGGCGAGGCCCTGAACGCCGTTCCGGCTTACCGTCGCGCAGCACGCGGTCTCTCGCAATCGCCGGAGGGCAGGCAGATCTTCACAAATCTTTCTGTCGAGGAAAACCTGCGTCTGGGCGCTTTCCTCTATTCGGATGACAAGGTCGAACGGGACATGGAGGACGCATTCGCCATGTTCCCAATCCTGCGCGAGAAGCGCAATCTGGCGGCCGGCGGCCTCTCTGGCGGTCAGCAGCAGATGCTTGCCATCACCCGCGCCCTTATGGCCCGTCCCTCCTGCCTGCTGCTTGACGAGCCGAGCATGGGGCTGGCTCCGATCCTCGTCGCGCAGATCTTCGAGGTGGTGAAGGGCTTACGCGCGCTCAATGTCACCGTGCTGCTGGTCGAACAGAACGCCTTCGGCGCACTCTCCATCGCCGACCGTGGCTACGTGATGGAGACCGGCCGCATTACAATGTCGGGACCAGCGCCGGAGCTGATTGCCGACGAACGTATTCGCGAAGCCTACCTGGGACTATGACATCATGACCGTGACCATCGAACGCACCGGCGACGTCGCCGTCGTCACCATTGACAACCCGCCCGTCAACGCGCTCTCGCAGGGCTTGCGCCAGGAGCTGTGGAATGCGGCGGAAACGCTGGACGCCGACCCCTCGGTGCGCGCCGTGGTCCTGATCTGCCAAGGGCGGACATTCATCGCCGGTGCCGATGTCAACGAACTCGGCAAGCCGCCGATGCCCCCTCACCTTCCCGATCTCGTCGCTCGTATCGAGACGGCGACCAAACCATGGATAGCGGCAATTCATGGCAGTGCGCTCGGAGGGGGTTGCGAAGTGGCGCTCGGCTGCCGTTTCCGCATTGCCGTACGCTCGGCGAGCGTCGGCTTGCCCGAGGTCCGGCTAGGCATCGTTCCAGGGGCCGGAGGGACCGTGCGCCTGCCACGACTGATCGGACCGGCGCTCGCTGCGGACATGGTTACATCTGGTGCCCCGCTGGCGGCGCCGAAGGCTCGATCGCAAGGGCTGATCGACGCTATCGTCGAGGGTGATCTGGAACGGGGAGCGATCGACTTTGCACGGGCGGCCGTAGATCAATCTCTTCCGCTTCCACTCAGCGAAAGAAGCGTGCCCGCAGTGGACGCGACTTTCTGGGAAACAACGTCTAGGGCCGTTGCCGATCGCGCCAAGCGCGAAGACGCGCCGCTCCGCGCGCTTGCCTGCGTGCGCAAGGCGGTCGAAGCAGATTTCGACACTGCAATGGCCTTCGAGCGCCAGACATTTCTCGAATTGCGCGGCTCGTCCCAGGCTGCCGCCTTGCGCCACGTTTTCTTCGCAGAGCGTAGCGCGCCACGGCCCCCTGAGCTTGCCGGCGTCGAGACCCGCTCGATCCGTTCTGCCGCCGTCATCGGCGGCGGCACCATGGGAGCAGGGATTGTGGCAGCCCTTCGCGATGCAGGCCTTCCGGTCACTCTCGTGGAACGCGACGAGGCGGCAGTCGAGCGGGGACTATCGAACCTGCGTTCGATTTTTGAAAACTCGGTCAAGCGCGGCAGGATCACCTCTGAAACGGCGGCCGAGCGACTGTCCGGTGTAATCGGCACGACCAACTACGAGCTTCTTGCTCGGGTCGACGTCGTCATTGAGGCGGTCTTTGAAGATCTCGACGTGAAGCGCGAGGTCTTCGGCAAGCTTTCCACTGTCTGCCGTCCCGATGCCGTGCTTGCCACGAACACCTCCTACCTTGACCCCGAGCAGATAGCGGCCGGCATCAAACACCCGGAGCGCTTTTTCGGGTTGCACTTCTTCAGCCCGGCCCATGTCATGAAACTGCTTGAGATCGTGCCGACCGCTCATACGACGCCGGCGACACTCGCGACGGGTTTCGCGCTCGCCCGCATGCTGAAGAAGATTCCCGTGCGCGCCGGCATTTGCGATGGCTTCATCGGCAACCGGATCCTGAAAATCACCCGCGCCCAAGCCGAACGCCTGCTGCTATCAGGTGCGACACCAAAGGCGGTCGATGCGGCGATGCGCAACTTCGGCCTGTCCATGGGTCCCTTCGAGGCTCAGGACCTCGGCGGTCTCGACATCGCCGCTTTCCAGCGCCGGGCGGCGCGCGCCCGTGGCGAAACGCCCTTTGCGCCGATCGCCGAACGGCTTTGTGCGTTGGAGCGCTTTGGGCAGAAAAGTGGTGGTGGATGGTACGACTACGCCAAGGGCGACCGTACTCCGCAACCCTCTGATATCGTCGCTGATATCATTGCGGGGGAAGCCAAAGGAATATCCCAACGGCAGTGGGATGAAGCCGACATCATTGATTGCATTGTCCTTCCAATGATCAACGAGGCCGCGAAGATCCTGCATGAAAAGGTCGCGCTCAGGGCCTCCGACATCGACCTCGTGGAAATCCATGGATATGGATTCCCGCGCTGGCGCGGTGGCCTGATGCACTATGCTGAAGAGCGTGGACTGACTGAAATTGCGGCAAAGCTCAAAGAACTCGCAGCAAATGATCTAACCGAGCCGCCTTGCAATCAGTTCGAGAGTGCCTGAGGAAAGCGCGAGGCCTCGAGCCAGGGTTGAATGCCAAGAAGGACTGTCCGGGGCGGCCTCTTTTCCTAATAGCCATATTGTTCCTGACTGTACTGGCTCTTGTTGAGGACAACACCTAGCACGTTCGTTTTTTCGCGCAGGCTCTGCTCGCAAATATCCACTTCGCTGACTGTGCTCTGGTCGGAAGCGGCAACGAGGACGACGCCGTCCACATTCGGCAGGAAGGCGAGCACATCGTCGGTCGATAGCATTGGCGGCAAGTCATAGAGGATGACGTCCGGCTTTATCTCCTGACGCATCTCTCGTAGCGATTGAGCTGCCGCGGCACTTTGAAGGAGTTCCGCCGAATACTGTACCGCCTGCCGGTTTGGCCCAATCGCGAGGTTGTCGCCGTATCGGAAAAAGGTTTCGCGTAAGCCAGCGTCGCCCTTCAGGAAACTCTCGATAGAGCCTGGATTCTTAATGGCAAGGGTCTTGCCGATCTGCGGGCGCCGTAAATCGAGATCGACAAGGACAGTTCGACAATCCCTCTGATTGGCCAGACTGAATGCGAGATTGAGCGCAATGCACGTCTTCCCGCATGCCGGGGTAGGCGACGTGATGGCGACCGAGGTCCAGTTATTCTCCCTGAGGAGACGGAGCAGTTTCGTCCGCATCATGTCAAAGGCGCCGTGGGCCGGGGACAACCGGTCCAACGTGATAACGCGATTGTTGGCGGCTGCATCGTGGTCGATGACAAGTGGGGGCAGTCCCTCCCACGCCCCTCTCACAATTTCAAGCGGTTCCGGCAACGCCGGACTCCGATCGTCCATCTCGGCAACCCCTCTATTACGCGACGATCTGCCAACAAATTCCATTACATGTCCTCAATCACTGCGTCGAAGCCTGACGCTATTTAGGTTCACCACTTTGGCCAGCAGTCTGGGAATGCGGAACCTCTTCCCAAATTCAACGTCAATGGTAGCTGAACATCCGCGTGACGCTATTGAGCTTCCTCTTCAATGGCGGCGTTCGCGTTTCGTAGGGGGTGTTGATGAACGGGATCACCGCCAGTGGTTGTGCCTGGAGCATCTGGACCAATTCGACCGGCCGGCGGATCGTCCTGTTCAGCATTTCAAGCAATGCGATGATCGCAAAACTGAGCGCAATGCCGGCCAATAAGCCAGCAAGGACGATAAGACGCCGGCGCGATCGCAACGGTGATTGCGGCTCGGTGGCCGCTTCCAATAGCGAGAATCGGCCACCATCCGAGCGCGCCTCTATCTGCTGGCCCAATGAGGCTTCCGCGCGTTTGGCAATCGCCGTATTGTATTGCGTTTGCGTGTTTGAGAGCGTGCGTTCAAGCGCGTTCAGGCGGATGTCGGTGGCTGGCGTGGCGCTTATGGATTGCGTGAGAGAAGCGATCTTCTCGGTTATCTGCACCCGCTCCTTCTCGATTGCATCTATCCGCCTGTCCACGTCGGAGAGCTGAAGGTCAAGACCGGACTGCGCTTTGGTATCGGCGCCCTCTTGCTTTTTGGGAACGACCTTTGCGCGTAGGGCGGCAATGCGTGCTCTCAGCGCGATAATGTTGGGGCTCGTTTCGGCAAAGACCGAGAGCTGATCGGCAAGCGCTTTGTTGAGATCCAAAAGCATCTGCTGTTCGGCAGTCAGCGGCTCGCCTGTCGGATATTTGCCGGTCACCATATAGGTCTCGACCAAAAGACTGCGTCTCGTGCGAAGATCCGATTCCTCACGCTCAAGCGATATCAGGCGCTCTTGCAAGGTGCTCTGCTGGGTGCGGCGAAACTCCAGGCTCTCAGGCAGCGTATCCCTGTTTTCGTTCTTGAATTTCAATAGGTCAGCTTCAATGCGACTGAGGTCGTCGTCAAGCCTCTTCACCTCGTCGTTGAAGAACTCCAGCGTGTCCCCCGCTCTATCGGTTCTTTGCTTCTGATTGCTGTGCAGGATCGATGTCGCAAGTTCGTTAGCGACACGTGCCGCCAAGGCGGGCGTGCCAGCCTCGAATCCAATTGTGAATACCGATGCGCCATCGCCGCTGCTGAGCTCGGTTTCCTCAAAGATGAGCCGGGACCGCAAATCCTTCACCAAATACTCGACAGGAGGTTTCTCCTTCTCGCCCGCATAGATGTCGAGTTTGGCCGCGAGTCTAACCAGATTGTCCCGTGTCGTTAGATGCTGCTGGATTATTTGCAGCTGGCCAAGCGAACTTGTCGGCACTGTCGAGCGCACCAGACTGACGGGAATCTGTGGCGCCTCGACCAGGATCTTGGCTGTAGACTGATAGCTACGCGGCAACAGGAGGGCAGCAGCCAGAGCGATAGCTGTCGTCACGGTCACGCACAACAGAATTAACGGCAATCTCCGTAGCAGAATAGAAAGATAAAAACGGACATCGATGTCACCCATTACGAATTCATCCGAACTAAAGAAACGAGAGCGGCGTACTGTAGGGGTGACATCTTCGATCAGTTTTTGGATCCATGATAGTTGATCGATAGTGGGTGTGCCGCCAACGGTTTGTTAGTCCATTTGGCTAGTTTTTGTTCCCGGTGAGCCGCGTTTCAAAGCTAACCCCAATGCCCCGAGAGATTTCCTTTCCGTCACCACTGTCAGACACTCATCATTTTTGGTTATTTGGCGCCCCTTGTCGGATGGTCGCATGTGAATGTATTCTTCAAGCAACAGAGAATAGATCTAAAATAAAACTCTCGCGACATCTCTAAATTAGACTTGCAACGACGCAGAACCAACTCTGGAAGTTTGCTGATGCACTATTTGATATTGAGGATGGGCTTCGGCAACCTTTTACGGCTGCTAGCGCGGCTTCCCGCCGCAGCGATTGCTGCACTCGTTTTCCTGAATGTCGGCGCAGCTTGCGGCAGCCCACTTCTTCCGAACACGAAGATCCGGTTGACACTCGTTCAGTGGATGCCGACCAAGGGGAGCTATGAGCAATGGGCCACGGTCGGAGGCGAATATACCGTCTCGGACGCAGGAACGATATCGATCCCCCTGCTTGGACCTGTTTCCGTTGGAAACATGGATGAGACAACGCTGGCATCGACCATTGCAAAGCAGTTGAAGGAAAAGATCGGGCTTGTCGATGAGCCAGCCGCCACTATCGAGATCCTCAAATATCCACCAATCTATGTCGTTGGCGATGTTACAAATCCCGGTGAGTATGCGTTTCACACCGACATCACCGTCCTGCAGGCCTTCGCAATGGGAGGCGGCCAAATGCGCGCCTCAGCTGGTTCGCAAAACTCGGTGGACACGACCAAACTGGTGGGCGACCTAAAGGAAATCGACGACTCCATCATCCGCAGCACGGCCAGAATCGAGCGTCTGGAAGCGGAAATGGCCGGGGAAAAGAGCCTAAAATCCCGACAAGAGGGCGCGAATGCGAACCCGTTGACTGCTGCCATTTATAAGCAGGAAGAGGCAATATTCTCCGCCAGGGCAAATGAACTGACCAGACAGTCGAAATCACTGTCGGGACTACGTGACCTCCTGTCGGAGGAAATCAACGTACTGCAGGAGAAGGTAAAAAGCACGGACGCGAACATAGGCTCGGTGCAACAGCAGCTCGACAGCACGATTGCCCTCATTGAGAAGGGCGCTATCGTTGCAACGCGACAGGCCGACGTCGAGCGTGTCATGAGAGGCTATCAAAACGACCGCCTTGATCTCACGGTTGCAATAATGCGGGCCCGCCAAAGCATAAGTCAGACAACGCGAGATCTCGAGGGTTTATACGATAGAAGACAGACGGAAGTTGCTTCGGAATTGCAGGTGGAGCGGGCGACCATAGGACAGTTGCTGCTGAAGAGAGATACCAGTCAGAAGCTGCTGATGGACAGCCTGTCATCCAGCAGCGCCGCGCGGCCCGATGAGGATCCGAAGCTCGCATTCAGCATCGTTCGCAATCTTGCTGGAAAAAGCAACGAAATCGACGCCTCCGAAACAACCACGATGATGCCTGGAGATGTCCTGAAAGTTACCCTGCGGCCAGGCTCCCAAACCTCGGCGTCAAACTCCCTGAAGGCGGCCGAAACGACTGCGCGCAACATCAGCCAATGATCAGCGACCTCGACAACGACGATCGTGTTGAAAAGCCGACGCCAGGCCCGTCAAAGATGACCCCTCCCATCGGCACCGGGAGCAAGAGTTACTTACAGATCGTCAAGTCGACGATACTTATCGCCGGGTCGTCGGTTATCAATGTGATGTTTTCCATCATCCGAAACAAAGCCATGGCGCTGCTTCTCGGGCCCGAGGGCATCGGAGTGATGGCTCTTTATAGTTCGATCGCGGACATTTCACAGACCGTGGCGGGGCTTGGCATCAATGCGAGCGGTGTTCGCCAGATTGCGGCTGTCAATTCAAAAGACACTGTGCAGATAGCCGAGGTCGTAGCGGTGCTGCGCCGCGTTTCCTTGCTTTTGGGCTTCGTCGGAACAGCCCTTTTACTGCTCTTTTCGGAACCTGTTGCGCAATTTACCTTCGGTACCCCCCAGCATACCGTTGGAGTGATGCTCTTATCGCTAGCAGTATTCTTTCAGGTGGCAGCGGGAGGAAGAGCCGCGCTGATACAGGGCATGCGTGATATCTCCAGCCTTGCTTGGATGAGCGTCCTTGGGGGCCTTTTCAGCGTAGTGGTCGGGGTGCCGATCATCTACTTCTTCGGAGAGCCTGGAATTGCGATATCGCTGGTAGCTGCAGCCTTCGCAAGCTTCGTAGCCTCATGGTGGTTCAGCCGGAGGATTGACATACCTCGCGTCCCTGTTACTGCGCGACGGGCCTTGCAGGAAACCAGCGCGCTGTTCAAGCTCGGCATCGTGTTCATGGCGAGTGGCTTTTTAACCATGGGCAGTGCCTATGCCATCCGCCTTATCGTGTCATCAGAGAGCGGATTGCATGCGGCCGGCCTTTACCAGGCAGCCTGGTCACTGGGAGGGCTTTATGCGGGCTTCATCCTACAGGCCATGGGCACCGACTTCTATCCGCGCCTCACGGCCGTCTCCGAGAACAATGCAGAATGCAACCGGCTGGTCAACGAACAGACTGAAGTCAGCATCCTGTTGGCCGGTCCTGGCCTGATCGCGACGCTAACACTTGCCCCGGCCGTCATGGCGCTGTTCTACTCTTCTGCATTTCAGGGAGCGGTCGATATTCTGCGCTGGATTTGCCTTGGAATGATGCTGCGCATTGTGGCCTGGCCGATCGGATTCATTATTCTCGCCAAGGGTGCAAAAGCGATTTTCTTCTGGTCAGAAGTCGCTGCCGCCGTCGTTCACGTTGGACTGGCGTGGCTGTGTGTGCCGGCATTTGGCGCCGCAGGCGCTGGCCTTGCCTTCTTCGGCCTCTATGTTTGGCACAGCGTCCTGATGTATTGCGTGGCGCGACGCTTCACGAACTTCCGCTGGTCACCCGCCAATCGCAAATTAATTACGGCCTATCTCCCGATATCGGCACTTGTCTTCGGCGCATTCCAGTGTTTGCCGCTCTGGCAAGCAACAAGCCTTGGACTGTGTATCGCAATTCTGGTTGGTCTATTCTCGCTGAGGATGCTTGCTGGTCTGCTTCCACAACACATGTTCCCGAAAGCAATTCGGCCGCTGCTTGAAGGTATACGGGGTGCATAAATATCCACGGCCCCTCCATCTCGTTGGTTAGCGGATGCGGGCCAGTGAAATTGAGACTTGGGGCAAGACACAGCGTGAAAGATCAACCCACCTGTTCGATTGCCAATTCAGGCGCGCAAACGGACGCTTTCACTGCCTCGGCAACCGACGTCAATTCGCTCGCCGTCATCTGCACAAACAGCGGGAGAATGATCGAATGCTGCTGTGCCAGGACACTTTGTTGCAGGCTGGTTGCGACGCGATGCGAGCCAGGTTCGGCATAGGCGGCCTCAAGATGGATGTTCATGATCCCGCGTCTCGTCGAGACGCCCTGATCAAGCAACTCCTGCATGACTTCATGCTGATCGAGATCTCGTGACAATCCCAAGCAGAAGCTCTGCCAATTGCTGCGCGCCCACGAGGGCTCGATGGGCGGCGCAACCCCCGCTGCTGCATAAAGCTGTTCGGCATACTGGCTCGCAAGTTCGCGCCGACGCACAATGATCGCCGGCAAACGCTTGAGTTGCTCGCGGCCAACGGCTGCCTGCATGTCCGTCATCCGATAATTGTATCCAAGCTCGGGATAGGACTCGAAAATAACCTGCTTCGAACCGTGCCGCACAGCATCGGTGACGCTCATTCCATGTTGCCGCCACAGGCGGAACTTTCGATCATACTCGGGATTGGCCGTCGTCAGCATGCCGCCGTCACCCGTTGTCACCACCTTGCGAGGATGAAACGAAAAACAGGCTACATCGCCGTGGGGCTTGCCGATCTTTTCCCAGCGGCCCTTCCAGAGAATTTCGCTGCCGGTGGCGCAAGCGGCATCCTCGATCACGGGGATGGAATGACGGGCCGCGATCGCAACGACGCGATGCAGATCGCAAGGCATTCCGAGCTGATGGACGCAAATGACGGCCTTGGTACGGGGCGTGATGGCCGCCTCGATCAGGTCGGGATCGATGTTGTAGCCGTCTTTTTCGATATCGACGAAGACGGGCACGGCACCGCAATAGCGGATCGCATTTGCGGTTGCGATGAAGGTGTGGCTAACGGTGATGACTTCATCGCCGGCCTCGACGCCGACCGCCTTCAGGGCGAGGTGAAGCGCGGTCGTGCAATTGGAAACGGCACATGCATGCCGGGCACCGACAAAATCGGCGAACTCTTCTTCGAAGGCAGCGACCTCTGGCCCTTGTGTAACCCAACCGGACAGAATGACGCGGCGAACCGCCTCGACCTCCTGCTCATCGAGGACGGGCTTGGCAACCGGGATCTGGTTCATGCTGCCTCTCCTGCGTTCAGGCTCTTTTCCTGGCGCCACCACTCTACGAGATTGCGCAGGCCCTCTTCCATTGTCACCTTTGTGCTGAAGCCAAGAAGCTTCTCGGCCTTGGCGGTCGAGGCAAGGCGCCGCGGCACGGCGTTGACTTTACGCGCCGGTCCGAATTGCGGCTCCAACGACGAGCCCATGACCTTGGTCAACAGGGCTGCAAGCTCACGCAAGCTCGTCTCGGTGCCGCTTGCGACGTTGAAGACTTCGTCGGTCACATCGGATTTCGCGGCAAGCAGATTGGCCCGCGCGATGTCGTGTACATGAACGAAATCCATCGTCTGCGTACCGTCCCCGAGGATGATCGGCGGCAAGCCGCCGGCAATGCGTTCCATCCAGCGGATCAGAACTTCCGTGTAGGCGCCGTAGACATCCATGCGCGGACCGTAGACGTTGAAGTAGCGAAGCGCCACGTAGCGCAGGCCATACATCTCCGCAAAGCTGCGCAGCAAACCCTCGTTGAAGGCTTTGGCGGCGCCATAGATGGTACGATTGTTGTAGGGGTGATGTTCCTCGGTGGTCGGGAAGGTGTCGGCCAGTCCAAGGACCGACGCTGAGGACGCGGCCACAACTTTCGACACCCCGGCCAGCACCGCCGCTTCAAGCACGTCGAATGTCCCACCTGCCAGGACATCAAAAGCAAGCCGCGGTTCCTCGGCGCACTGCGTGATGCGAATGGCGGCCTGGTGGAAGACGACATCGATGCCTTGGCTGACTTCCTTGATAAGCGCGCGATCCCTGATGTCGCCCTCGACTATCGTCACGGGAGCCCGGTTCACGGCGTCGGCCAGGTTCTCACGCCTGCCGCGGACGAAATTGTCCAGGATCACTATTTCCTTGGGTTCCTCGCGGGCGACGAGATCGGCAATGTGCGAGCCGATGAGACCGGCACCGCCGGTGATCAAAATCCGCTTATCCTTCATACTCTAACACTCCGAATTTGGTCCGCTCGAATCCTGATCCGTTCGCCAGCGGAGGAATTTTGCAGGAACGCCGGCCACGACAGAGAAGGGGGCAACATCGTCAACAACAACGGCACCCGCGCCGACAATTGCGCCTTTGCCGACGGTCACGCCGGGAAGGATCGTGGCATTGGTGCCGATGTCTGCCCATGCGCCAATGCGGACCGGTTTGATTTCGAGGTCGGTGCGGATAATCGGCATATCGACTGGCATTGCAGTATGGCTTGAGCCCAGGACCTTCGCGCCTGGGCCCCACCCAACATGATCCTCAAGCACCAGGTCACGCGCATCAAAATAGGCCTGGGGGCCGATCCAGACGTTGTTTCCGATGCGGCACGTGCCGTCGAATCTGCCCTGAATGTAGGCTTGTGCGCCGATAAAAACCCCGTCGCCGATTTCGAAGGTTTCCGGATGTTTGAAACCAGCGCCGCTGCCGACCTGCAAGCCGTTGCCACAGCCGCGCGCCAGGCTTTTCCAGATCGCCTTGCGCATGAAACTGTCAACAAAACCGTCGCCGGTCGCGAAGCGTGCGTAGAGTTCTACGAGGCCCACGGTACCATAGGAGCGCGTCAACTCTTCGGCCAGATGAACGACATAGTCGGGGTCCACGGAGGTTTGCTGGCGCCCATGGACAGCCAGGACAAGACGCACGCCGGTGACGGGGTCAGCTGACATAGGCGTCCTGCTCCACAGCAGCTGCAATCTGATCGACTTGCTCCAATGTCAGCTCCGGATAGATCGGCAGCGAGAGCACCTCACGCGCTGCGGCCTCCGATACCGGGAGATCTCCGGCGCGATACCCAAGATCAACATGCGCTTTCTGCAGGTGGATCGGGATCGGATAGTGGAGCCCGGTATGGATGCCCTCTGACCGCAACGAGTGCTGCAGATGCTCACGGTCGCGGCTGCGCACGGCGTAGACGTGGTAGACGTGGCGGCGATCCATCATCGCAACGGGAACGCGCACCGAGCGCGAGTCGGCCAAAAGCGTTGAGTAGCGATCGGCACGAACCCGTCGTGCTTCGGTCCAGGCTTCGAGATGTCGAAGCTTGATCCGCAGGATCGCGCCCTGGATCTCATCCATGCGGTAGTTGAAGCCCTTCAGCGTGTGGTGATAGCGCTGCTCCTGACCCCAGTCCCGCAACATTCTGATTTTCTTGGCATGTTCGTCATCGTTGGTGACGACGATACCACCTTCGCCACAGGCGCCAAGGTTTTTGCCGGGGTAAAAGCTGAAGCAGCTCGACACACCGATGCTTCCCGCACGCCGTCCCTTATATTCGGCGCCATGGGCCTGGCAGGCGTCTTCGATCACCGCAATTCCATGCTTGTCAGCGATAGCCTTGATTGCGTCCATGTCGGCCATCTGCCCATAAAGATGGACGGGCATGATGGCCCGGGTCCGCGGTGTTATCGCGGCTTCCAGCTTAGCCGGATCCATTGTCAGCGTCGCTGGCTCGACATCAACGAAGACTGGACGAGCGCCCGTGTAGCAGACTGCGGATGCGGTCGCGACAAAGGTGAAGGAAACGGTAATAACCTCGTCGCCTGGACCTACGCCGGCAGCAAGCAGGGCAAGATGCAAAGCGCTTGTCCCGGTGTTGACTGCGATCGCATGCTTGGCATCGCAATAGACCGCAAATTCGTCCTCAAAGCGAGCGACTTCCTCGCCGAGGACATAATGGCCCGAGGCGAGCACGCGCATCACGGCGGGCTCGACCTCGCTCTTGATAGAGGCATACTGAGCCTTGAGGTCGAGAAGGGGGATCATGCGATCAGCCTCGCCGGCTCGAGTTCGATGACACGCCCGCGCTGTGCCAGCGACTGGGTGGCGGCTTCAAGAATGCGCACGACGCGCAGTCCTGCATGGCCATCGGCAATCGGCTGGCTGTTTGTCATGACACAATCGACAAACTGCTTGAGCTCCCGGCCAAGTGCTTCCGTCATATCGAGTTGTGGGGCGTACATGTCGCCGGTGCGGTAGCCTACGCGCATGTCGTAGACCTTCTCGCCGTCCGACTGCGGATTGCCGTTGAGCGTGATACCCTTGTCGTAGACCTTGATCTTCTCACTTGGCTCCAGATCGTCATAGACGATCATCTTGCTGCTGCCGCCGATCAGCGTACGGCGCACCTTTACGGGTGCGAGCCAGTTGACGTGGATGTGGGCGATCAGCTTGCTCTCGAAGAAAAGTGTCAGATAGGCGATGTTCTCGGGCTCGCCGGCAACGTGACCCATGCCCGTCGCCGAGACCGCCACCGGCTTTTCCGGCAGGACGTAGTCCATGATCGACAGATCGTGGACGGCGAGATCCCAAATGACGCTGACATCATGCTGGAACAGGCCGAGATTGACGCGCACGGAATCGTAGTAATAGATCTCTCCGAGACCATTCTCGATGATTTCCCGCATCTTGCGGACGGCGCCGGTATGAATGAAGGTGTGGTCGACAGCGAGAACAAGACGGCGGCGCGCCGCCTCCTCCACCATCCGGCGAGCCTCTTCGGAGGTTGACGCCATCGGCTTTTCAACAAACACATGTTTTCCGGCCATCAGGGCTTTCATCGCCAGCATGTAGTGAGCCGATACCGGCGTCGCGATGGCGACGGCATCAACGCGGGGATCACGCAACACCTCGTCGAAATCGTCGGTGATCTGGACCGTCGGATAGCGCAGCTGGACGCCGGCAAGGCGATCCTTCTTGAGATCGCATACCCAGACAAGCTTTGCGCCCGGCGTTTCTGCAAGATTGCGGACCAGATTCGGCCCCCAATACCCGTAACCGACGACAGCAACCCCAATCATCTTGCTCTCCCGGATGAAATGACTTCGAGCGGCGCATCCTTTGCGCGGCCGATAACTCTTGCCGGTACGCCGGCAACAACTGCGTAGGCAGGCACGTCCTTGGTGACGACCGCGCCTGCGCCAATCTGCGCGCCTTCGCCAATCGTTATGCCGGCGACGATGGTCGCGTTGCTGCCGATCGAGGCGTAACGCTTGACAAGCGTCGGCACGACCGACCAGTCCGCGTCGGATTGAAGGGTGCCATCGAGATTGACGGCACGTGGATGCAGGTCGTTGGTGAACATCACGCCGTGGCCCACGAAGACGCCATCTTCGATAGTCACGCCTTCGCAGATGAAAGAGTGGCTGGAGATCTTGCAGTTTTCTGCGATTGAGGCGTTCTTCTGGATCTCGACAAAGGTTCCGATGCGCGAGCCCCGGCCGATCGAGCAGCCGTAAAGATTTACGAGATCTGGATGATGGATCACGACGTCATCGCCCAGCCTTACGCTTTGTGCGATCATGGCATCCGCCTCGCGTAGCAACCGCTCGATCCCAGCGGATCGTCATTTACCTCGAGCATAAAACGCGCCCCCAGCTGAACAATGTACTGAAGACAAAGAAGTCTTTTTTTATCCTTCGAGTAAAGAAAACAAAAATCGGTATTCGATAGATCGAAAGGAGTACGCGTGAAATCAATTTGCCAGTTTTACATTGCGTAGCGAAAGTAATTTATAGAATAGGATTGAATTTGGTCATGCAGACGCAATTGACCAGGCGGAAAGACACCGTCGCGGCAGGCGAGCGTAAAGACCGCATTGGGCACGGAGACGGCACGATTGCCACTTACATCAAAGAAGTTTTCGGGCGTCAGTCTCCTCGCGTCGACAATTGCGATCGTGACGACAGCACGCACACAGCTGAATCGTCGTACGCGTCAGATCAAGCGCCTTGTGTTCGATGAGGGGCCGGGCGCGCTCACTGACAAAATCAGGACCAAGCTGTCGGACGCAATTCGACCCAAGACATTTATGTGGCACGTTTTTCCATCGGATATCCTGCAGGCCGACCTGTCGAAGCCGCAACACCAGACCATCCCGGTCATAAACGACGGCCAGCCGATCGAGCTAAACTGGATCGTGGGCCCCGCTGGACCCGGATCGGGAGGCCACACCACCATCTATCGGACGCTAAAGCATCTTCAGGCCGCCGGGTATCACAACCGCGTCTACTTTTATGACCCCTTCGGCGGTGACGGCCAATACTATCAGGACTTGGCACGGTCTTATTATGGACTGACCTGCGAGATCCAGGACATTCGCCATGGCATGAAGGATGCCCACGGCGTCATAGCAACGTGCTGGCCCACTGCCTATGCCGCGTTCAACGCGTCGTGCTCCGGCAAAAGGTTCTATTTCATCCAGGATTATGAACCGTACTTTTACCCCGTGGGCACCAACAGCGCTCTGGCAGAGACTACCTACAGAATGGGATTCCACGGGCTCACCGCGGGACGTTGGCTCTCGGAAAAGCTCACGCGCGAGTTCGGAATGGACACGGACTGGTTTCCATTCGGATGCGATACGACACGCTATCGTTTTGATGCCAATTCGCAACGCTCCGGCGTTGCCTTCTATGCGAGGGCAGGCACCCCGCGCCGCGCGGTCGAGATTGGGCTGCTTGCTCTCGAGCTGTTTTCCAAGCGGCAGCCTGATGTCGAGTTGCACCTGTTTGGCCAGCGGATGGGAAGCCTTCCCTTTAAGTTCACCAACCACGGCCTGGTCTCTCCGGACAAGCTCAACCAGATCTACAACCGCAGTTTTGCAGGGTTAAGCCTCTCGTTGACGAACGTCTCGCTCGTACCTCATGAAATGCTTGCCTGTGGCTGCATGCCAGTCGTCAACGAAGCGGATCACAATCGCATCGTGCTGGACAATGCTTATGTCCGATACGCCGCGCTGCTGCCGCATGCGCTTGCCGAAACACTAGAAGCGATCGTGACAATGCCAAACTTTGGCAGTGCGGCCAAAAGAGCTGCCGACAGTGTCAAGTCGACGTCTTGGGATATCGCCGGGGCAGCTGTCGACACTGCAATTCGCAATGCGATCATCGCGGAGACCGCCAGATCACGATCTCGACGGGCCTTTCCGATCTCAATCTCGTCATAAAGAGGCCAACATGACCACTGTCGATATTGTGATTCCCTGCTATCGCTACGGCAAATTTCTCAAACAATGCGTCGACAGCGTCATCACTCAACAAGATGTCGAGGTAAGGTTGCTCATCATCGATGACGCCTCGCCTGACAATTCACCTGAGATCGCAGAAGAACTCGCGCGTCAGGACAACCGGATTGAGTTTGTTCGTCACACAAGAAACAAAGGACATATAACGACCTACAACGAAGGGATCGAGTGGGCCAAGGCCGACCTTTTCCTCCTTCTATCCGCGGACGACTATCTGCTTGCCGGTGCGCTCTCGCGTGCCGCCGAACTGCATAGAGCCAATCCAGACATGAGCTTTGCCTTTGGGGATGCGATTTTGGCCTACGAAGATGGGACGCAGGCCGCACGCAAACCGTTTGGAACTGCATTCAGCGACACTACGAAAGTGTTCGCCTGCGCGGACTTCATCAAGGCTATGGAAGGCAGGAACATTGTTCCAACGCCGACCGCGATCGTGAAAACCGCGGTACAAAAGAAGGTCGGCGGTTATTCTCATCATCTCCCACACGCCGGCGACATGGCGATGTGGCTGAACCTGTCGGCCGAAGGACCTGTGGGGTTCGTTGGCGCCCCTCAGGCGGCCTACCGCATGCATTCGCATAATATGTCACGTTCCTACTCATCGGCCCGCCTGCCCGATCTCCAACAAAGGCTGGCGGCCATTGAGCATTTTCTGGAACGTGTCGGCTCGACGCGGACAGGCGTCGAGCAATTTCGAAGGACATTGATGCGAGATCTTGCCGTGAACGCATCCCTCCAGGCCGCGGCCGCCCTTGATGAGCGTGAATCCGATATCTCCCGCCAACTGGCCGAATTTGCACTTGCTCTGGACCCGACCATTCGATTCAGCCTGCCGTGGCTGCGACTGCATCTGCATAAGGCTATCGGACCCCGGGGATGGCAGATCCTGCGCTCATCACTTGGAGTGTCCGCTCGCGTTCCCGACTGATCGATGTATCGCTTAGAAAAATCGACTCATGGGCGCGTTGCAAGGCGGCTGACACGCATTGGTGCTCCGCCGGCAGCGCGGTCACTGACTGTTCGGCCTGACGGGTTTTCATGACCACGCGAATCCAGGATCCAGGCGCCGGCGCCGCCCAGGAAGAAAAACCACGCATATGTGGCACCCCAGAAATGCACGGTGGCGCCGACGAAAACGAAGCTTGCCATGCAAATAAGGTAGGCGGTGCGATAGGAGGCAACAACGGGCTCCAAAACCTTCCTACGCGCAATCGCAAACCACAAGCCGAACCAGGACAACACCATAAGTGTAACGCCAGGGATGCCGTGCCGCATTGCCAAGATAAGCCAGAAGTTGTCTATACTATCGCTCACCATCCAGCCCGGACGCATCCAGTCGCCAAGGCCAATTCCAAAGATCGGGTGCCTTTCGACTGAGGCGGTGCCATACTCCCAGATCCACATGCGGTACCAGCCAGTCTGCTGCTCGAAGGTAAAATGTGAGACGTAAAACTGCGCGGGCGTTTGGTTGGAGCCGAACTCGATAGCACCGATGCCGAGGATTGCGACCGCCCACAATAGCTTCCAACGTCCCGGGAAGCCACGTAGCAATCTGTCCCAGGTCAGGAGCGCAATCTGCAACGCAAGTCCAGCAATTGGAGCCGACGACATGGAAAGGACAGCACTGCCGACAACCACGCTTGTGAAGAATACCGCGGTGAAACCGTTGTAACGGAATGACGATGCCCGGCATACTAGGGCAAGCAGGCTAGCGCAAAACACGCCGTACAGGATCGAATGACTAAACGGTCCCTGTACGCGCCATAAGCCCATACGTGGATACATCCGGGTGATCTCGACCGTGGGAAAAATCGTGCCAAGGATCGTCAGGAGCGGCTTTTGCCCAGTCAACCATTCATAGAGACAGAACGGCAGCAAGCACACGAGCAGCTTCGAGACGAACATTACCATGCTGCGAAAATCATCTGGCGTACGGATGAAGCATCGGGCCATCAAGTAGGAGCCCATGCCCTCGATGAACAGCATGCCACCCGGTTGAATCGCTGGACCGATTCCGTGGACAACGACAAGTCCAACGGCGGCCCAGAGGTGGAACAGCGTCAGCCCCAGATCAGGGAGACGAATGCGTCCAGCCCTGCCCTGCATCCAGAGCACCGAGCATGGCACGAATGCCACCAGCAACACGATTCTATAGGCCGATAGATTGAGGGAACCAAACGGAATGATCCATGGCAGGACCAGGCCGACCAAGAAGAGCTTCACTGGCAGTGCAAGCCCGTGGTTAGGTTGCGCCACCATCTCTGGTGCCGCTTTCGCCGATATCTCGGGCTTTCGAAACGGTCGATCGACGGGTTGATAGCGGTGCACTGTGGTCATGAATGCCCAACGGCCTGATATACGCTCAAACTGCAAGCACAACGGGCTTGTTTTACTCGGAACAATACTAATCTGAACCGCTAAACATTGCGCTTATTCTTTCTGGTGCGCGTATTTCGCCCAAAGGAGGATGCCAGTCACGCCTGACCTGCTTGCAGGCGATCGCCTACTCTCAAAGAGCGGGCCTAACAGGCGGTGCCCGATCGAGGGACAAACGTGCAAGCCACCGTGGCCGGCATCAGCATCAAACCGACGGTGGGAGTATAAGATGCCCTACGACCAAGCACTAAGAGTCATGCGCGCCGCTCTGCGAAGCCGCCTCATGGCGGGCAGGTGACCATCCAAAATATGGTCGATCATCGCATCCGTCATGCTGCTGCGTATCGAGGTGCGGGCCTGCAGGAATCGACCGGTCGTGGTGTCACCGCCGTCACTCGAATAGACGGTTTCGTAGCCACAAGCGCGCAGCTTCGCCAGTGTCGCGCGATTATAGCGACCGAACGGGATAGAGGCCGAATGCAAATGATGGCCGCAGATCTCCTCGAGCAGACGTTTCGACTGACAAAGTTCCCATTCGAGTTCGCCATCCGACAGATCGGACCAATCGCGGTGGTCGATCCCATGACTGCCGACACGCATGCCCATCTTCAGAAGCCATCGAACGTCGTCTCGATCGAGCGAGCCTGTCTTGCCCAGTCTCCCGGTTAGCACGAAGAATTCCGCGTCCAGACCCCGCCGGCATAGTTCCGGCGCCGCAAGGCGAAGATCTGACAGGTTGCCATCATCAAAGGTGATCAGAATTTTGTCTCGATCGACGTGGTGGCAGACGCGATCCAGAATATCGCAGAACCGGTCAAGGCCAATCCAGTAATCAGCTTCTCCCGGATCGAGAAGTCGCTCAGGCTCACCTATTCCGTGAAACGTCAAAATCCGGCGCTTCATGACTTTCTCCAACTCAGGCTCGGGCCGTCGCCCGGAATTGCGATAGCGCCCCGGAAGGCCGCAATGCGCCACCTAGTCCGGCGCGGTGTGTTGACCCGCGCCAGCATCGAAGCATCTGCCCGAAGGCGATTCCCGAAGCAAACAACGCCGCTTTCAGCCGTCCGTGATGTCGGCGATAGTAGCGAATTCGATTCGCAGTCATCAGCGCGAACAACCGCGGGCTGCTGCCGCTACCACCACCGGCATGCATGACCTTTGCCTGCGGTTCAAAGATAATCGAAAGGCCAGCCTCTCGCACCCGTCGCTGATAGTCGACTTCCTCGCTATAGAGGAAGAAGGACTCGTCCCACTCACCGACGATCCTGCGTGCTTGCGCGGAGATGAGAAGCGCCGACCCGGTTGCCCATTCGGCGGCACCGCAGCTGTCGTAGCGTGCGGACAAATCGACAATTTCTCCCCACCCTACCCTCGCTGCCAGGCTTCCGCCCAGAACCGCCTCTGCCCAGGCGCTCAGAACCGAGGGCTCGCGACGCAGCGTTGGGTCGACGCTCCCATCCTGCTTGTAATTGATAGGCACAACCACGCCGACACCCGGGTTTGCCAGATGCTCGACGAGCGGTTTTGCCGCGTCTGGATAAAGTCGCAGATCCGGATTGAGAACGAGCAGGCTGACGCCTTGGCGAACGGTTGCAGCAGCCGCGTTGATCGCCGCGGCATAGCCGGCATTCCACCCCATGCGGATCACCCGTGCTCCAATGGGATGGGCCGCGGCAAGGTCCGAGGAGCCATCGTGCGAATTGTTGTCGGCGACGACTACCTCGAACCGCTCGATGCCGCGAAGTCCGTCTGCAAGCGAGTCAAGCAAAGCCGGCAAAGCCTCGGCACTGTTATAGGTGACGATGATGACCGCAAGCCCACCTTTGTCGTCGGGCGATGTTTCGACAATATCCATGGTTGCCCCATGCTCCTGCCCAAGTCCCTCGACCTCCGCACCTAGCAACGGTGCCCGGATGGCCAAGCGTCAATGCGTTCGATGCCGATCGACAAACGCCGCGAGTGAGCCGACTGTCTCGAAAATCTCGCCGGTGAAATCGTCGTCGTCGATCTGGAATCCGAACCTGGACTCCAACGCCGATGCCAGACTTAGCACCGCGAAGGAATCGAGTTCGGGGATGTTGCCGAACAACGGCGTGGAGGCTTCCGCGATGCGGGCGCGGTCGGCGATACCAAGCGTATCTGCGATCACGTCCTTGACCGATTCGAATATTGACGAATTCATGGCACCTCACCGTTTCTAATGAATAGCGTGGATCTGAAGCTTACTAGACAAGGATCTCCGGCGGCATCGGATGCCCGAGAAATGCGGTTGGGCTGGCCGTCAATCCGTAGGCGCCAGCCTGGAAAATGACCACCAGATCGCCGACCTGGGCCGGCGGCAGGCATACGTTCTCCCCGAGCAGGTCGAGCGGCGTGCAAAGGCAGCCGACCACCGACACCGTCTCGCGGTCCTCCACGCCCATCCTGTTGCCGATGACAAGCGGATAGTTGCGACGAATGACCTGACCAAAGTTACCGGAGGCGGCCAGTTGATGGTGAAGCCCACCATCGACAACCAGATAGGTCCGGCCGCGCGACACCTTTCGGTCGATGACGCGCGTCACATAGACTCCGGATTCACCGACGAGGTAACGGCCGAGTTCTATCACCACACGTGCGTCCGGCAGAGCCGGGCGAATTGCGCTTTCTACCAGATCGCTCAGTCTGCGCCCAACCGGCACGAGGTCAAGTGGTTGATCCTTCTCGAAATAAGGAATTCCAAAGCCACCGCCAAGGTTGAGATAGCGAACAGGATATCCGCACGTTTCGGCAAGCTTGAGTAGCAGCTCGACATTGTGGGACAAGGCATCGCAAAGAATGTCGGCGTGCAAGTTCTGAGAGCCGGCGAACACATGGAAACCGACGAAGTCGAGATCAGCGCTTGCGAGATGGCGAAGCAGCGCCGGCACCTCTTCGGCATCGATGCCGAACTGCTGCGAGCCGCCGCCCATCTTCATGCCGGAACCCTTGACCTGATAGTCCGGGTTGACCCTGAGCGCGACGCGCGGTCGGATTCCAAGGCGGTTGCCGGCTTCAACGATGCGCATGGCTTCGCCCGCTGACTCCATCTCAATGGTCACGCCGGCGGCCACGGCTTGGGAAAGTTCCTGCGATGTTTTGCCGGGGCCAGCAAAACTGATGTTGGATGGCGGCACGACCGTGTCCAGCGCCGTCTTCATCTCATATGCCGAGGCAACGTCGAAGGAATCGACAAGTCCAGCCATATGCTGGACCAGTGCTGGCATCGGATTGGCTTTGACCGCGTAACTGAGCTTCACATCCTTCGGCAGAACAGAGCGAAGATAGGAAATGCGCGAGTTGATCAGCCGACGGTCATACGCGAAAAACGGCGTTGTCCCGACGCGCTCGGTCAAACGGTCAAGGGGTATGCCGCCGACCGCCAGACAGTCTTCGGCAACATCGAACATGCCAATGGAAGGATGTACGCTCACGAACCCAGTTGCTCCCTCAACAGTACACGGTCGAACTTGCCGTTTGGATTTGTCGGAATAGACGTCATCTCTATGACCTTGGACGGCACCATGTATTGCGGCAGCTGGCGCCTGAACGCGCTCAGCAGGGCAGCAACGTCCAGCGTTTCTGATACCGGGCTGGCGACGAGGACAATACGCTGCCCGAGCGCTTGGTCATCAACGCCCATGGCAACCACGTCACGTGTGAGGCCTGTCGCGTAGGCAACCTCCTCGATTTCTGTCGGACTGACACGATAGCCAGACGTCTTGATCATCTCATCGCGCCGACCGACAAAATAGAGAAAGCCGTCATCATCCCGCACGACCGTGTCGCCAGAAAAGACCGCCATTTCAGGCTGCTTCCAACTGGCGACAGTGCCCGGCCATGGCTTGAAGCGTTCACCAGTGCGGACTGGATCGTTCCAGTATCCGAGGGCCACAAGCGGCCCCCTGTGCACCAGCTCCCCTGGCTCTCCCGGGTCGCAAAGCGATCCGTCTGGCCGCACGACGAGGATCTCTGCGTTCGGAATCGCCTTGCCGATTGAATCCGGCCGGCGGTCTATTTCAGCCGGATCGAGATAGGTCGATCGGAATGCCTCTGTCAGTCCATACATCAGGTAGGGCAGTGCGTTCGGGAAGGCCGATCGCAGCCGTTCGAGCGTCGCCTTGGGCATGCGACCACCGGTATTGGCGAAATAGCGCAGTCGAGCAGCCACCTCAGGCGGCCACGCCAGATCGCAGACTTGGATCCAAAACGGCGGAACACCAGTAATTCCTGTTATCTTATGCCTCTCGCACAGCCGCACCACATCGGAAGGGAGGAGATAGTTCATCAACACTAGGTGGGCACCGGAATGAAAGGCCGTCGTCAATTGGCTCAGGCCCGCGTCGAAACTCAAAGGCAGAACTGACAAAATGGTATCGTGCTCTCCATTGCCGAGATAGTGACTGACGCTCTCGGCGCCCACGATCATGTTGCGGTGGCTGAGAACCACGCCCTTTGGCTTCCCGGTGCTCCCGGACGTGTAAAGAATTGCGGCAACGTCGCTGTCTACGCCCGCAGGTCTTGATGCCTCGCCTTGCGAGGCCGCGACCTGTTCAGTCCAGGAATGGAGGCGCCATGGCTCACTCGGGGTGGTGCTCTCGTTGCCAGCTGGCGCATCGACAAGGATAACATGCTGAAGGGCGCTGTCGCTGTCGACGAACTCTCGCAGTTGCGCCAGCCGGTCTGGCGAGGTCACAAGTGCCCGAACATCGCAATCGGCAAGGATATAGGCGACCTGTTGCGGTCGCAGTAGCGGATTGATTGGCACGCTAACGCAATTCGCAGCCGCCGTCCCAAATATCGTTACGACTGTTTCAACGCGCTTGTCGAGCAGCACCGCCACCCGATCGCCGCGAGCGACCCCGAGCCTATTGAGCGCGGATGTGAAGCCGAGGACATATTGCCACATCTCTTCATAGCTGAGGGTGGTCGCCTTGAAGGTGACAGCCGGGGCGGATCCATGGCGGGCTGCTCCGTTGCGAAGGAGATCAGAAAGATTGATGTTGACCGGTGATCGCATGTTCGCCCCAACGTCTACCAAGGCACGCACGTGAGTTCGCTATAAAGGTAATCGACCTGACTTGGCGTCACACGGCTGCTCAAGATCATCTTCGGACGCGGCGATTTGAGCGGTAGTGACAAGAACAGCGGGGCGCTCGCGAACCGTTCCTCAATCAGCGTGGCCGGCAGACCGAAGCGCGTCAGCAAGTAGCTGCGCAAATGCCAGGCGGTCTCTGAAAACAGAGATCTATCCCCAACGTGCAGGATCGAAGCGAACAGGCGCAGGCCCTTGCGCGTATCCTTGCGGAAGATCACGTAGCAGCTTCGATGCCCTTTGACGATGACCAGATGATGCGCAGCCGGCGCACTGACATGGTCCCTGTAGATCTCGAGGTCCCGACCAGACAGGTAGGTCTGCATCAAGGCGGGATGATCGACGATGCGCACGCCGCTTCCCCATCTCGGCCACGGCAGATTGACCGCCAGCGCGGCAGCCGTGTTAAGTGCCTGGAACTTCAGGCGACGATTGAGCGGAACGACATTGCCACTTGGCGACAGATCAGTGAAGCTGTAGCCAGGCTGATCGAGTAGCGCCTTTAAGAGGCGCAGGCTGTGGGCGCGATAAGTATCAAGCACACACCACGCAGCAAGGTTGCAGAATTTCTCGTTCTGTCCGTCGACGATGCGCTGCGAGTAGAAGGCGACGTGTGCGCCAACAATGTGCCCCCCCGAGAGCAGCATGAAGCCGTGGTTTGGAGCCTCGCTTTGCCAGCCCGGACGAATGGCCTGCGCCCAAGAGGCCGGCGTTAAGCGGGGATTTAGCTCCTCATGAAGGAAAGATGCGACCCGATCCACGTCATCGGCGGTGATGGGGCGCACCGTTGCTCTTTGATCGTCAACTTGGAGAACGGACCGCGCCACTTTCTAAAAATTCCCCTAGTACACGTTACAAACACCATCAAATCCGGACCACTGTTTTACAAGTATAACTGACCTACTTGGTAGATACCCTTATGGCTGAAGCGGATATACACAAAAGATCCGCTCGACTATCCCGTTTGCTAACTGGAGAATTTCCTCTGAAGAGATTTGAATTGAGGCACAAACCCGCTCAATAAACACACGGGAGGCCGCCATTTCTAGGAACAACCACATTCTAATCTTGGTCGAGAACTTGCCGGTCCCCTTCGATCGCCGAGTCTGGCAGGAAGCACAGGCGCTCGTTGAAGCCGGGTTCGACGTTTCCGTCATCTGCCCGCAAGGGAAGGGACACGACAAGAGCTACGAAGTGTTGAACGGCGTGCACATCTACCGGCATCCACTTCGCGAGGCGAAGTCCGCCGCCGGCTACCTTCGGGAATATTGGATGGCTCTCTTCCATCAGATGCGTCTGTCTTTTCGCGTCCGGCGCCGACAGTCGATCGATGCCATTCAGGCCTGCAACCCTCCCGACCTGATGTTTCTCGTCGCGCTCGTACACAAACTTCTATTTGGCACGCGCTTTGTGTTCGACCATCACGATCTCAGCCCCGAACTCTACGTGACGAAGTTCGGGCGGAAGGACATCCTTTATCGCCTCCTGTGTTTCTTCGAGAAGCAGACCTTCAAAATGGCAGATGCCAGCATCGCCACGAACGAAACCTTCAGGGATATCGCAATCTCGCGTGGCGGCATGGCGCCTGATCGCGTGATTGTCGTCAAGAGCTATCCCGAAGCGTCGCGCTTCCGCCGCACCATTGCCGACCCGTCGCTGGTCATACCCGGCAAACATCTGATCGGCTATATTGGCATCATGGGTGAGCAGGACGGGGTGGAATCGCTCGTTCGCGCCCTGGCAGAGATCGTCCATGTCCGCAAGCGCAACGATGTTCACGGGCTGATCATCGGCGACGGCCCTGAACTGCCGCGCCTGCGGGCGATGGCCACCGAGTTGGGCCTCAATCACGTGCTACGTTTCAGCGGTTATCTGACCGGTCAACCTCTGATGGCGCACCTTTCGGCGCTGGATGTGGGCGTCATTCCCGACCCCCCGAATGACTTCAATGACAAGCTTTCGATGAACAAGGTCTTTGAATACATGATGCTCGGTTTGCCGATCGTTCAATTCGACCTCAGACAAGCCACGCGCGACGCCGGAAACGCGGCTGTGGTGGTGCGAGAGCATACGCCGATGGCCTTGGCTGAGGGCATTCTCTCCCTCGTCGACGACCCGCGACGCTGCAGCGAGATGGCTTCCGTGGGCCGGGCCGTGGCCGAACGCGAGTTCAGATGGACGACGGAATCACGTCGCTACCTAGGGGCTTACCGAAGCCTGCTTCGCAGGAGCCTGGATATCAATGATCAGCGTCATTATCCCGCATCTTGACCAACCGGAACTGCTGAGCACCTGCCTGGCGTCTCTCGCAGCCCAGACCGGCGTCCGGCAACCCTACGAGATCCTTGTCGTCGACAACGGCTCGAAGCAACTGCCCACTGGGGTTTGCGCAGCTTATCCCGGAACAGTTCTGCTGTCGGAGACGGTGCCGGGCCCGGGGCCGGCGCGCAACCGTGGCGTATCGAAAGCGACGGGCGACATCCTCGCATTTATCGATGCGGACTGTCGGGCAAGCAGCGTTTGGCTCAGTGAAATCGAGCGCCAGTTTGCTGACTCGAGTGTGACCATTATCGGGGGCGATGTGCGCATCGGCTTTGAAGATCCCGCATGCCCGACGCTTCTGGAAGCTTATGAGAGTGTCTATGCCTATCGAATGAAGGAATACATCGCCAAACAGGGCTTCACAGGCACCGGAAACCTGGCAGCGCGAGCGAATGTTTTTGCCGCCGTTGGCAAATTTGGCGGCATCGACATTGCTGAAGACCGCGACTGGGGCCAGCGGGCCTTGGGTTGCGGATATCAGACGCGGTACTGCCCCGACATGATCGTCTTTCACCCCGCCCGCAAAACGTTTGCAGAGCTGGCACGCAAGTGGCAGCGACACACGGCTCACGATTTTGCGCGTGTTCGCGCGCGACGCGCCTGGTGGCCGCGATGGATGCTTCGCACGGCAGCCGTCGCTCTGTCGCCGGCTGCCGAGTGGTTCCGCATCGGCCGCTCGGACCGCCTGCATGGAATAAGAGCGCGGCTCCTGGCCTTCACCGGTCTGACCCTCATTCGCTGCTACAGGGCAGCGATCATGCTATCGCTTGCGTTTGGTGCCAGCGCGACACGCATGAGCGCTCAATGGAACCCGGCATCCATGCCGGCCCTGCCCCGCGATAGCTAGGCGACCAGAAGGCCTGCATGCCGCACGACGCCGATCATTTGAAACAGGAGCTCCAATGCCTATCGACAACCGTAACACGCATGCTGCGCTTTCACTCATTCTTGCTGCCGCGGTTGGTGGGTCGGGAACGCAGGCGGCAGGAGGGGTCGACCTGGCGGCGTTTCCAGGCCCGGACAATACCGGGATACCATCCGGAATTACCTTGACGCCCTACGATGGCCCTTGCGAGATCACCCAGCCCAACACCATCATCGATGCGAAGACGGTCAGCTGTCCGCTGGTGATCCGGACAACCGGCGTCGTCATCTCGCGAAGCAAGACCTCGCGCATCGATGTTGACGGACGAGGCGTATCATTGACGATCGAGGACAGTGAGGTCGACGGCGGGAAATGGCAGGGGCCGGCCATCGGATTCTCCAATGTCACGGTCCGGCGCTCGGAGGTCAGGGGCGGACAGACAAGCATTCAGTGCACGCCGGAGTGCCTCGTTGAGGACTCTTGGTTGCATGGCCAATATATGCAACCAGGGAAGCCCCAACATCTCGGCGGTTTTCTCTCAAATGGCGGGCATGACGTAACCTTGCGGCACAACACGATCGTGTGCGACGTACCGGACAATGATGTGGGTGGCGGTTGCTCGGGAAGCGCACAAATCTACGCCGATTTTTCCGCACTCACCAGGTTCCGCTTCGAACGCAATTTCTTCCGCGCAACTCCAGGCGGCTTCTGCACGTCATTCGGGTTGAATCCTGGCAAACCGTTCGGGGACAACCCGACCTACGTTGTCGTTGCCGACAATGTTTGGGAACGGGGACCTAATGGCAACTGCGCGGTCTATGGACCAACCACGTCCTTTCACGCAGGAGGCCAAGGCAATGCGTGGCGCGGCAATGTCTGGGACGACGGAACCCCGCTGGAGGCGCGCTAGCCGCTCCCAGCGGGACTACGGTCAGCTTCCGAAGCCGCCGGCTGTCGGCGTTGTGACGATGATCGCCTCACCCGCTTCCAATACCGTCTGATCGCTTGCCTTCAGGGCCTCCACGCTACCATCCAGCCGTCGGACGCTCGTTGCCCCCACACGGCCGTTGCCGCCCCCGTTTATTCCCCGAGGCGGGTGGTCGCGGTGGGAGGACAGAATTGCGCTTTCCATCCGCTCCAAAAACCGAATGGTTCGCTCGGTTCCGTCGCCTGCGTTCCATTTGCCGCTTCCGCCCGAGCCCGGTCTGATGTGGAAGTCCTCCAACAGGACCGGGAATCGAAGTTCCAGCACCTCGGGGTCGGTGAGCCGCGAATTTGTCATGTGGGTATGAACGCCAGCCGTCCCGGCAAAGCCGCGCCCGTCGTTCATCTGTCCCGCAGGCGAGCCCGAGCAAATCGTTTCGTAGTACTGGTACTTGGCATTTCCGAAGGTCAGATTATTCATCGTACCCTGCGAATTGGCCATCGCTCCCATGGCGCCGAAGAGCGCGTTGGTTACGTGCTGCGACGTCTCAACATTTCCCGCGACAACCGCGGCAGGATAGGCGGGACTTAGCATACAACCGTCCGGGATGATGATGTTTATCGGTCTCAGGCAGCCGGCGTTCATCGGGATGTTCGCTTCAACCATCACGCGGAATGCGTAAAGAACCGCAGCGCGGGTGACCGGTTCCGGCGCATTGAAGTTGTTCATCTCCACCTGGGACGTGCCAGTAAAATCAACGGTGGCCTCACGTTTCTCGCGATCAACTGTGATCTTGACCTTGATGACTTGCCCCGTGTCGGTCGGGTAGTGGTATTGGGCCGTATCCGGCAAGCGATCGATGACACGACGCACACTTTCGGCTGCATTGTCCTGGACATGCCCCATATAGGCTTCGACCACCGATAGGCCAAAATGGGCAACCATTTTGCGCAACTCCGCGACGCCCTTTTCGTTCGAGGCAATCTGAGCCTTTAAGTCGGCGATGTTCTGGTGCGGATTGCGCGCCGGATAACAATGATTTGTGAGGAGCTCGAACAGTTCGGCTTCGCGAAAACGGCCGCCTTCGACCAGTTGGAAATTATCGAAAAGGACACCTTCCTCTTCAACGGTCGTCGCAAGCGGTGTCATCGAGCCCGGTGCGGTTCCTCCTATGTCGGCGTGATGTCCGCGCGAGGCGACATAAAACAGGATCTCGGTTCCCGCGTCGTCAAAGACAGGCGTGACGACTGTTATATCGGGGAGATGGGTGCCACCGTTGTAAGGGGCGTTGAGCGCGAACACATCACCCGGGTGGATGTTCCCTGTGTTCAACTTGATGATCGTTTCGACTGACCGGTCCATGGAGCCGAGATGAACCGGCATATGCGGTGCATTGGCCACCAGCGCGCCGGTTCGATCGAAGACGGCGCAAGAAAAATCCAACCGTTCTTTGATATTGACGGAATAGGCGGTGTTTTGCAGCGTGACGCCCATCTGTTCGGCGATCGACATGAAGAGATTGTTGAATATCTCCAGCATAATCGGATCGGCCTCAGTCCCCAGCGCGGCTGCGGTCTTCTTCTTTTCAATACGGCGCAGCAACACGTGGTTTCTTGAGGTGATTTCTGCCTGCCATCCAGGCTCAACGACAATTGTCTGATTGGCTTCGATGACAAGTGCTGGGCCGAGCGCTTGGCAACCCGGGGAGAGATCCTTACGCCTGAAAACGCTGGCATCACACCAGGCGCCCTCGAAGAATACGCGACGGCTTTCAGGAGCATGAGCGACCCTTGCCGCCGTCTCGTGACTTGCCTCCTGATAGCGGTCCGCGGTTTGATCGGTTCCCTCGACGCCCACGGATTCAACGACAATTGGTTTCCCGTCGTAGATGAAGCCAAACTGCGCCTTATGCGCCCGCTCGAAGTCGGCCCTGGCATCTGATATCGAGCCAAGGCTGAAGTCGACCGGCAGCGCGGTATCCGTACCGTCATAGCGCAAGTCCAGGACGGGCCTGAATTCCATTGAAGACGGGGAAATGCCTTGTGCCTCCAATTCTTCGCGAACGTCCACGCTCAAGGCTTCGATCAAACGACCGAGCTCCGGGAGCACCTCTGCGGATAAGGGTTTGATGAACGCCTGCTGTCGCGATGCGAAGATCGATGACAAGCCCATGCCGTAAGCTGAGAGCAGGCCTGAGAACGGGTGGATGAGCACCGTGGACATGCCGAGGGCATCGGCGACAAGGCATGCATGCTGGCCGCCGGCACCGCCGAAGCAGTTCAGCAGGTAGCCGGTCACGTCGTAACCACGCTGCACCGAAATCTTCTTGATGGCGTTGGCCATATTTTCAACTGCGATCTTGATGAAGCCTTCCGCAACACTCGCCGCGCTATGCCCGGTGGCTGCTTGCACCGATAGGTCCTCGAATCTTTGGCGCACGGCCTCAATGTCCAGCGGCTCGTTCTGGCCGGGCCCGAAGATTGCGGGAAACAGGTCTGGCTGCAGCTTGCCAAGCATGACGTTGGCGTCGGTTACCGCCAGCCGACCGCCGCGACGATAGCAGGCTGGGCCCGGGTTGGCACCGGCCGAATCGGGGCCAACGCGAAAACGACCAGCTTCAAAATGAAGGATGGAGCCGCCGCCGGCGGCGACCGTGTGAATACGCATCATCGGCGCCCTTACACGAACCCCTGCAACTTCGGTCTCGAAGGCACGTTCATACTCGCCGGCATAGTGGGCGACATCGGTTGAGGTTCCCCCCATGTCGAAACCGATGACCTTGTCGAAACCGGCAAGCTTTGCAGTCTCCACCATTCCGACCACGCCCCCGGCCGGTCCGGAGAGGAGTGCGTCCTTACCCCGGAACATATCTGCAGCAGTCAGGCCACCCGATGACATCATGAAACTGAGACGCGGCGAGGCATTCCCGGCACGTGCCACGCCCAAATCGCCAGCCACCTCTTGGACGTAACGCGACAGGATCGGTGAAAGGTAAGCGTCCACGACAGTCGTATCGCCGCGGCCGACCAGCTTGAGCAGCGGAGAGACTTCGTGGCTCACTGAAATCTGCTTGAAGCCCGCCGCCCGGCACAGCTGTGCGACCACTGTTTCATGCTGGGGAAACTTGTAGGCGTGCATGAACACGATGGCAACGGCATCGAAACCATCGGCCCTCGCTGTTGCGATCGCCGCCTCGACGCTGGAGGTCTCAAGCGGCACCTCGATCGAACCGTCCACGCGCACACGCTCGTCGACTTCGACGACGCGCTCATAAAGTTGTTCTGGTAGAATGATTTCCTTGGCGAAAATATCGGGGCGCGCCTGGTAGGCGATGCGGAGCGCGTCACGGAATCCCTTCGTGATCAGCAATAGCACCCTGTCGCCCTTGCGTTCCAGTAGCGCATTTGTGGCAACCGTCGTTCCCATGCGAATGTCGCCAATGCGATCGGCCGGAATGGGATCCTCTTCCTTGAGGCCCAGGAGCCCTCGGATTCCGTGAACCGCTGCGTCCCGATAGGCTTCCGGGTTTTCGGAAAGAAGCTTTCGCGGATGCAAACTGCCATCGGGTGCGCGGCCCACAATGTCGGTGAACGTGCCTCCACGATCAATCCAGAAGTCCCACACCCCGTTAGACATATCCTCACTCCGTACCGAAGACTAGCTATCGGTGTTAGTGCCGCGCCTGCTCGAGCAAAACAATCCATAAAATTGACCTGATCATTCAGCGTATCGAAGTCGGCATGATCCGGAGCGGTGATGCTAACGCTCGCTTTCTCGACAAGCCCCTGCAGCGAGCCTCTTTCAAATTGCTGCAATCGGACTTATTGGTGTCATCCGCACAGACAGTCCCGTCGTCGGGAGGCGGCAGTTGAAACCGAAGCAATCGATATTCATGCAGTGGATGGTGCGCATATCTTGCGCCATCGCACTTCTGTTTGTCGGATTCGCTCACCAGGCCCCGGCCTTCGTCAAAGACAGCTTCGTTCCCGCAGAGTTCGCCGAGTACGTTCTGCCGGACGGCACATTGCCTGTCATCTGCACTGACGGCAGCAAGCATGCCGTCGATCAACATGGAAACGCGCATAGCCATGGCTGTGAGGCATGCCGTATTGCTGCCTCGACTCTCCTGCCGTTGCCCAATTTAGCTGACGTCGTAAGTCTTCGGATCAACACCAGCATCACCCTACCGGTGATGCGTGAAGCAAGGAACGAGGAACCGTTTCCGCCCAACAAAGGCCCGAGAGCGCCGCCCCAGATTCCGGTTTTTGGGTAGTCCTGAGCCGCGGTCGACACCGTGACATCAGTACATTGTCGGTCGTCATTCGCCGGTGCGCCGGTCGAGCACTCGTGGATCCCATCGTCTCATTTCATTCACACAGGCACGTCAACGAGGCCGGCATGATCCGCTGACCCACGTGACGGCCAAACCGAGAATAGCCATCATGAAAAAGCTTACAACCTTCATCGCCGGCCTCCTGTTTACCGGTCTAATTACTGCCGTTGCCGCGGCCAATGACATCAAGGTCGGCGACATCGACATCGCCCACCCGCATGCGCGCGCCATGGTGCCGGGCGCCAAGGTCGGTGGCGGCTACCTGAAGCTGACCAACACCGGTTCGACTGACGACAAGCTGGTCAGCATCACGTCTGATCGGGCCGCGACAACCGAAGTCCATCAGATGAGCGTCAACAACGGTGTAATGACCATGCGCTCCGTTGCGGATGGGCTCGTCATTCCGGCCGGCCAGACCGTCGAGCTGAAGCCTGGCGGCTTCCACGTCATGTTCATGGACGTGGAAAAGCCCTTCAAAGAGGGCGAGATGATCAAGGCAACCTTAACATTTGAGAAGGCGGGCTCCGTTGACGTTGAATTTGATGTTGGAAGCGCTGCGGGAGCCGGTGGCAAAGACCACCACTCCGACATGGGCGGCATGGATATGTCCAAACCGCAATAGGCTTACTAACCCCTAGCGAAACCGTCGTCTGAATTTAGGAAGTAAGAACATGTCGACACTTTCCCGCCTTGTCGCATTGTCCGCCGTTGCAATCCTCGGCATTGCCGGGCAAGCCCTCGCGCATGCACACCTGACAAAAACTGTTCCTGCCGACAATGCAACGGTCGCTGCCTCCCCTGCCGAACTCGACCTTCACTTCTCAGAAGAGCTCAACATCAAGTTCTCCGGTGTGAAAATCACCGGCCCAGACAAGGCTGTAGTGAAAATCGGCGACGCTATGTTGATGGATGAAGGCAAGACGCTGATGGTCCCTCTTGCGCAAACGCTGAGCCCGGGCGCTTACGCGGTGGAATTCCACGTCCTGTCGACGGATGGGCATAAGACCAATGGTACTTACCGCTTCACGGTCAAGCCGTGACGCCAGACGCTGCGCTCATCCTGTGCCGCTTCCTGTTTGATGGCGCCGCCGTATTTCTATGGGGCGCGTCAGCTTACATCTGCTGGATCATGCCTGCAGACTTGGCAGCACAGGTGGGCCGACGGCTCCGGCATTGGTATGCGCTTGCAACCTTCTTGATCATCGGCACGACCGCGTCGCATCTCCCGCTGCAAGCGGCAACGATCGGAGACGGCTGGGCCGATGCGCTTGCGCCGCAGATGCTGAGCTCCATCCTTTCGGGAACCAGTGTCGGGCAGGCCTGGATTGCCCAGGCTGGTGCCGCCATTGTGCTGGTCGCCTCTTGCCTAGCACCAGTCCGGTTCAGATACCGCGTCCGCGCGCTCAGCGCCGGGCTGTTGCTCATCAGCCTCACGATCAGCGGTCATGCCGCGATGAATAGCGACTGGTTACGCACGATGCATCGCCTCAACGATGGCCTTCATCTCCTGTCAGGTGGCGCCTGGCTCGGGGCGCTAATACCTGTCGTCGTTATCTTGCCGATGCTCCACGACGCGCGACGGCAGCAGGATGCACGGACGGCGCTGATGCGGTTTTCGACCGCGGGCCATGTTGCGGTCGCCCTCGTCATCGTGACCGGCATGATCAATACGATCCTGATCGTCGGATCTGCTCCGCTGGATTGGCAGCTCGACTATCAGTTCCTGCTCAGCATCAAGATCCTGATCGTGTTCGTCTTGGTCGCGCTTGCGGTAACCAATCGCTACCTTCTTGTCCCGAGGCTCTCTCGCAACCCATCACTGCAGCCGCTCAAGTGGGCGACTGGCGCCGAAATAGCCTTGGGCTTCGCCGTGCTTGGCCTTGTCTCCGTGTTTGGCACATTGCAGCCAACTTGAGGGGTTCGGCGTCGACCTACGTCAAATGACGGTGTCGCTCATTTTTTCGCTTTATCCCCCTGATCCCGCGTGCCATTTTCGGCGCGACATGCACAAAGTAGGGGCCACTTATGTTTTCAAAGATTTCCAGATTTAGCGCCGCGATCGCGGCTTGCGTCCTTGCTCCATCACTCGCCTTCGCGCACACTGGTCTTGGACAAACGGTTGGTTTCGTTCACGGTTTCACCCACCCCGTCTTAGGGGTCGATCACGTCCTCGCGATGGTTCTTGTTGGCGTTCTCGCCTGGCAGCTCGGCGGCCGTGCGCTCTGGCTCGTTCCGACAACCTTCGTCTCGGTGATGGCCGTCGGCGGCGCACTCGGCATGCTGGGAATTTCGCTCCCCTTTGTCGAAGCCGGAATCGCGTTCTCCGTCATCATCCTTGGAGCCGTCGTCGCGCTTGGTATCCGCGCTCCCGTCGCCATCGCCGCAGGGGTCGTCGGCCTCTTTGCGATCTTTCACGGATACGCACACGGCTGCGAAATGCCGGCGGCGGCCGGCGCCATCGCCTATGCGGCGGGCTTCATGCTGGCGACGGCAGCGCTGCACATTGCCGGCATTGCCCTCGGTTATCTGGTCGGCAAGCAGGGCGCAATTGTCATGCGCTCGGCTGGCGGCATTGCTGCAGTGGCCGGCGTCGGCCTGCTCACGGGCCTGATTTAGCAGTTGACCGCCCGGCCGAAGGGCCGGGCACCGCCCTCAGCGCACCCCGATACCAGCCGTCAAACCTCCATCGATGCGGTGATCCGATCCGGTAATGAACGCAGCCTTGTCCGACGCGAGGAAGGCCGCAAGTGCGGCCACCTCTTCGGGCTCACCAATGCGGCCAAGTGGGTGGGCTTCGCCGAAACGTCGAAACACGGCATCGACGTCAGCTCCCTCTCCTTCGAATGTGCGCGCGGCGAGTTCCAGGATCGGCGTACGCACCGAACCGGGACTGATCGATACGACGCGAATATTGTCTGCCGCAAAGTCGATCGCCATCGCCCGCGTCAATGCGTGGATCGCCCCCTTCGATGCGACGTAGGCCGAGACGCCGGACTGGCATGCAAAGCCTTGTACGCTCGAGATATTGATGATCGCGCCGCCGCCGCGCTTGCGCATTTCCGATATGCCATATTCCGCCGTCAGATGGATCGAGCCGACGTTCACCGCCATGCAGCGCATGAACGTCTCAAAGGGCGTGTCCGTGGCATTGCCGTAAGGATGCACCGCCGCCGAATTGACGATGATATCGACGCCCCCAAACGCGGCGACCGCTTCGGCAACGGCGTCGGCCACGTTGGTCGGGATGGAAACATCCGCATGGATGACACGAAGGGCCAGACCCGCTGCGGCACCGATCTCCGCAAGCTCGTTGTTCGCCTTTTCATCGATGCCAACGGACGCGACGGACGCGCCCTCGCGCGCCAGATGCAATGCGATCGCGCGTCCGATGCCGGTGGTCCCTGTGACGATTGCGATCTTGCCGGTGAATTCTCCCATCAGCCTCCCCCACTCTTCTCGGTAGAAATGAATTCAAGACCGGCGCTGAGATGTCGATCCATATGGTAGACAAAGGCAATGCGGTCGCGATCACTAAGGGCCTGAAGAATGTCGCAGTGCTCGGCCACGACCGCCTGCAATGTCGGTCGTTGCGATTTGCCCGCAAGCATCAATCGCTGAATGACCGGCTTCAACATGCCATAGGTTTCCGACAATGTACGATTGCCGGCCGCGTCCACCAGCAGGCGGTGAAACTGGAAGTCAAGCTCGGAGGCACGCTCGGCGTTTTGCGCCGTCAGGATGGCTGCATTGACCGCTTCCATCTCGGCAAGAGCCTGGCCGGTCAGGCGTTCAGCAAGCAGATCAAACAGGTTCATTTCTGTGAGCCGCCGATATCCCTGTATGTCGCGGAAGGCGTCGACTGAAATCTCCATGGCGAAGGAGAAAAGATCGCGCATCGCGTTCTGATGCTGGTCTGTCAGGACGGCGCCGACCTTTTGCCTGGATTCGGCGACACCATAGGCCTTCAAGGTGCGGAAGGCTTCGCGCACCGTATTGCGACTGGAATCGAACATCGTGGCCAGCTCGACTTCGCTCGGCAAGACGTCGCCCACGCCGAGCCCCCGTTCGCGGATCAGAACGCGGATTTGCCGGACGACATCATCCACAGCCGAAGCGCGATTGCTTGAGTCCACAGGCAGCACCTCCATTTTTATAAAGCCTAATATGTTGGCCTTATTTTGGCAACGCTCGCTTTTGGCTTGCGTTAATCCCGAAAAATGCGCTTAATTGTCCAACATTTTAGGAAGGTGTTGCAATGTTGGAGAGTTGGCGCTGGTTTGGACCACAGGATCCGGTCACATTGTCCCATGCTCGTCAGGCCGGCGCGCGTGGCATTGTAACCGCCCTCCACCACATCTATGACGGCCGGGTCTGGAGCTCCGACGACGTCGCCGAACGCATGGCGCTCGTAAAAAATGCCGGTATGGTCTGGTCGGTCTGCGAGTCCATCCCTGTCAATTCGGCTATCAAACTGCGAAACGAAAACTGGCGCCGTTATGTCGACGCGTGGAAGCAGAGCCTTGCCAATCTCGGCAAAGGCGGCGTGCCGGTGGTCTGCTACAATTTCATGCCCGTCGTGGACTGGACGCGCACAAACCTTCTCTACCCGACCCCCGTCGGCGGCTTGGCGCTTCGCTTCGACATGATCGACTTTATTGCCTACGACGTCTTTGTTTTGAAGCGTGCTGCAGCCGAGGAAAGCTACAAGACCACGCTCGTCGAGGCGGCGCGTGAGCGACTGGCAGGTATGAGCGAGGAGACTGTGGAAACCCTCGAAAGGAATATTATCGCGGGTCTACCCGGCGGCGAGGACAGCCACACGCGCGAAACCATTCGCACGCATATTGCAGCGTTCGACGATCTCTCGGAGGCCGATATGCGCAGCAATCTGGTCGAGTTTCTGAAAGAGGTCGTGCCGGTGGCGGCCGAAAACAACGTGCGCCTGGCAATTCACCCGGACGATCCGCCGTTCTCGCTGTTTGGGCTGCCGCGCGTCGTATCAAAGTCCGAGGACATCGAGACCATCCTCTCAGCAGTCAATCACACTGCCAACGGTATAACCCTTTGCGCCGGCTCCTACGGCTCACGCCACGGAAACGACGTCGTCGGTATGGCGAGCCGTTTTGCCGAGCGCATCCACTTCGCGCACCTGCGAAATGTTACGAAGGAACCGGATGGCTCCTTCATCGAATCCGAACACCTCGGTGGAGACGTCAACATGGTCTCGCTGATCTCGGTGCTGCGCCGAGAGGAGCGCCGCCGGGCCGCTGTCGGCAGAGCAGACAGTGTCATTCCGATGCGCCCCGACCATGGCCACCTTTTGATCGATGACCAGGCGAAGAAGGTCAATCCAGGCTATTCCTGCATCGGCCGGCTCAAAGGATTGGCGGAGCTCAGGGGCGTGATTGCCGCGGTGGATCAGTTGGACGTTCAGGCTGCGTGAGTGCGCACTACCGTTCTGCCACGGCACGCGCCTCGAGCGCATGCCTTAGCGAGCGTTGCACGATCGCGGGTGTTGTCGGCTTGCTGACGATGCTCAGCGCCCCCTGAACTCGTCCGGCGACCGCTTCCGGGTTGCCGGTCATGAAAACTACCGTCACGCCGAATTCCTCGACGAGACGCCTGCCGATTTCGGGGCCTGTCGCCCCGTCTGCCAAGTTGACATCGACAAACGCGATATCTGCCATCGGCGCCAGCCTCAGCGCTTGCTCCTTGTCGGTTGCAAGACCGATCACGTCGAGCCCCATGTCCTTGACAGTCGATTCAAGGTCGATGGCAATGAGGAACTCATCCTCAACGATCAAGACGCTTTGACTGGCAACCCGGTTTGTCCGTGGTTTGCTTTCGACGTCGCTGTCCATGTATCGTCCCTTGTTCTACTCTTTTCACCGCGCTGGATATGCCCAACTGCAGGTTGGCGAAGAGGTAACGGCGCTTGGGCCGATATGTTCCGGGTTGGAGCGAAATAGTTCATGGTCAAATCACTGTTAACATTGACAAATCGTTAACAGCAAGCCGCAGCGCACGTAAGATCCGATGGATTTTGCCGGGATATCAACCGTTTGTCTCAAAGGTGAAAGCGGGTTCGCTGCGGAAATTGCGCGGAGAAGGCGTGCCTTGCGCTCTGGCGGGCTCCCATGAATGTCGGCTTGAGCTCCTCGATCTTCAGCTCACAATCAACCCCTCGCAATGCAAGTTCACCCCCCGAGAAGCAGCAACCGCTTTCGCTTTACGGCGTGCGGCACGCTCAGCGGGGATCATCGTATGAAGGAAGCGGTTCTTATCTCACGACGATCATTGATTTCGGAAGGCCGAAAAACTTCTCCCAATGCAGCTCGGCGTCCGGAAAGTACCGGCGCATCTCCGTTGCTGTGAGCAGTTGTGTCGACAATACCTCGTCGAGAGTTTGGGGCTTTGGCCAGCCCCAAGTGTGGCCTAGCGGCCACCATATTGCGGCCTTGTAGCGCAAGGGTAGGGGCAAGAACTGCATTCCCGGCAACAACCAGTGAGGCTCTACCGGGAAATATCGATAGGGGGTTTGGATAAGGTACCGCGGCGCCATCTTTCTGGCGACATGGGCAAGCTTTGACCATGCGTGATGGCCACCCACATGTTCGATCAGGCTGTTTGAAAATACCAAGTCAAAAGTCTGATCGGTAAGCAGGCGATCAGCTTCGCAGGCATCGCCCCGAATCGTAGTAAGTCTTCCCGCCTGTTCGTCGATGTCCAGATTGACGATTGTAACCTGAGGCGGTTGGAATGGCGCTTTGAGCCACCAGTTTCTGGTCCCGCCGAGGTCGAGGATTTTCATGCGAGGGAGATCAGGCATGAGCTTGAGCATCATTTCCCAGCGCTTCAGTCTGATGCGGGCTGACAGTGATCGATCGCCATTGACGAAAAGATTGCGAGCTGCGGCAACGTCCATTTTCTAGCACTCCCTCCAGAATGATGCCGAAGCTAGGGTAGCTCGCCGAAAACAGGACGTCGCCTTAGCTCATTGGATGAGTGGGGAGGATACAAACTATGGCGGAAACACCTTCTGTGGTCTGACAGCGTAATTCTGGGCTAATGAAAACGCCCAGCGGTGGCGCGGGGGCAGTGTGATCTGGCGTGCCTTGAGCTGGTCGCTCAAGCACTTGGTTCGAACTGAGCATTCCGTCGTCACTGCTGACCCTTTCTGGCACCTTCAATCAAGCAAATCAAAGGCCGGCACCTCAAGCCTATGTGAGCGCGCAACGGCACCGTGCGCCCCATTCCGAAACAACGCTTTGGCCGAGTTGACAACCGGTTGTGGAGTGCGGAGAGTGCACCCCGGACCAGCGCCAGCACCTTGGGGGGACCTATGTCTGTACGCGCGTTTTTCACCATTGCCGCCGTTGCTCTCGCATCGATCACCGCAAGCCTTCCCGCGTTCGCGGCAGACACGAGACGCGAGATCCAGACGATCCAGGACGCCGATTACTTCGGCTTCGATCTGCGGACCGAACAGAACCTTACGCTCGATCAGTGCAAGGCGTCATGCATCGGTGACAAGTCCTGCAAAGCCTTCACCTACAATCCGAAGGTGAAGTGGTGCTTCCTGAAGTCCGATTTCAAGACGATGAACGCCTTCCCGGGCGCCATCGCCGGCAAGATCGTCGAGACCACCGCCGCAAAGCAGGAGCCGGATATCGGCCCCGCCCCCCGCCTCAGCTTCCTGTCCGGCGATGTCATCCAACAGGCGCGCAACGACAAGGCCAACCTTGAAGTGGCCGACGATCAACAGGGCCAGAGCGCCGACAGCCTGATCGCCAACGGCCGCCTCGACCTGACGGCAGGCAATGTCATCGACGCTGTAAAGTCCTTCCGCAGTGCGCTCGCTCTTTCCCCCGACAACGCCGATCTCTGGCTGGAAATGGCACGCGCCGCCGACAGCTTCGCCAAGACCGACGACAACAACGGCAGCGAAATCTACGGACAGGCGGTACTGGCCGCAGTGAACGGCTATGAGTTGACGCGGACAACCTCGCGCCGTGCCGAGGCGCTTTCGGTGCTCGCTGCCGCGCTCGACAAGAACACCAATTATCGCGCCGCCCTCAACGCCTACAAGGCGAGCCTGGCACTGGTGAACTCAAGGGAGATCCAGGCCGCGTTCCTGCAGTTGAAATCGACTGAAGGCTTCCGCATTACCGAACATACAGTCGATGCAGACAGTGCCAATCCGCGCGCCTGCGCGACATTCTCCGAAACCCTGGTCAAGACCCTGGATTACACGCCCTTCGTGACATTGAACGGGGCTGCCCCCAAGGCGCTCGAAACCAAGGACAAGCAGGTTTGCGTCGAGGGGCTGACCCACGGCGAAAATTATAAGATCACCTTCCGCACCGGCCTGCCCTCTTCGGTCGACGAAGTCCTCGAGGCCCCCGTCAGCCTCGATATCTACGTCAAGGATCGCACCGCCAGCGTGCGCTTCACTGGTGACAGCTTCGTCCTGCCGTCGACGGCGCGACGCGGGATCCCGATCGTTTCCGTCAACATGACGTCGGCCAATCTCAAGCTCTACCGCGTCGGTGATCGTGGCATCGCACCGCTGTTGACGAGTTCGCAGTTCCTGACCCAGCTCGACGGCTACAGCGCACAGCGGATCGAAGACGAGAGCGGCGAACTGGTCTGGCAAGGCTCGATCGATGTTGCCAACGATCTCAACAAGGACGCCGTCACAAGCTTCCCGGTGGATGAGGCACTGCCCGAGCGCAAGCCCGGTGTCTATGTGTTGACGGCAACGGCACCGAACGCCCCGGACCAGGACTGGAATGCGCAGGCGACGCAATGGTTCGTCGTTTCCGATATCGGCATCACGACGTATGCCGGGACGGATGGCCTCAACGTGTTCACCCGCTCACTCGCCTCGGCAAAGCCGATCGCTGGCGTTGAGCTGCAGCTCCTGGCGAAAAACAATGAAGTGCTCGCAACCGCAACGACGGATGAGCATGGTCGGGCGACTTTCACGGCTGGTCTGATGCGTGCAACGGCCGCCCTGACGCCTGCTGTTATCACCGCCAGGAAAGGTGACGCCGACTACGTCTTCCTCGATATGACGCGCGCGGGCTTTGATCTCTCCGATCGCGGCGTCACTGGCCGTGCTTCGCCCGGCGCCATCGATATCCTGAGCTGGACAGAGCGCGGCATCTATCGCGCCGGCGAGACTGTGCATGCTGCAGCGCTTGCCCGCGACACAGATGGGAATGCCATCGAGAACCTGCCGCTGACCTTCATCTTCCTGCGCCCCGATGGCGTCGAGGAGCGCCGGATCGTCAGCCAGACCAGCAATGTCGGCGGCTATGCCATCGACGTGCCCGTTCAGGAAAACGCCATGCGCGGCACCTGGACGATCAACATTCACACCGACCCGAAGGGCTCGCCGATTGCGACGAAAACCTTCCTTGTCGATGACTTCGTGCCCGATCGCACGGACATGGAGATCAAGACCGAGGCGAAGGTCATCGGTCCGGAAACACCCGCGACAATCAGCATCAGCGGCAAGTATCTCTATGGCGCACCGGCTGCGGGGCTCTCGCTCGAAGGCGATGTCGTGATCAAGCCGACCCGCCAGGCAGACGCCTTCCCCGGCTACTTCTTCGGCCTCGCCGACGAGGAGGCCAGTGAAGACACACGCCAGACAATCGAAGGCCTCCCCGAGCTTGACGAGAATGGCGAGGGTATTACCGAGCTGACTGTCGGCGACCTACCGGCAACGACGCAGCTTCTCAATGCCACCGTCTATATCCGGATGCAGGAAGCCGGCGGTCGCGCCATCGAGCGTTCGCTCGTTCTTCCCGTCAAGAACCAGGGCCCGATGATCGGCATCAAGCCGGAATTCTCGGGTGACCTCGGCGAAAATTCGATCGCCAACTTCACCGTCATCGGCGTTGGCGCCGACAGCGAGAAGCAGGCGATGAGCGGTCTGCGCTGGAGGCTTTACAAGCTGAACCGCGACTACCAATGGTATCGCGACGGAACGGCCTGGAAATATGAGCCGATCTACACCGCCGAGCAGGTTGCAAACGGCAATGTCGATGCGTCTCTCGACGGAGCAAAGATATCCTCTCCCGTTGCTTGGGGGCGCTACCGCCTCGAAGTCGAAAGCACTGAGACCGACGGCCCTGCTTCAAGTGTGGAATTCGATGCAGGATGGTTCGTCCAGGCAACATCGACGGAGACGCCTGACGGGCTTGAGATCGCGCTGGACAAGGACAGCTACAAGATCGGCGAGACGGCAAAGCTGAAGGTCTCGTCGCGCTATGCGGGCGAATTGATGATCGCAGCCGGCACGGAAAATCTCGTCGCCGTCCAGAACGCGTCAATTGGCGAGAATGGCGGCGAGGTCGATATTCCGGTCACCTCAAATTGGGGTGCCGGCGCTTACGTCACCGCCACATTGTTCCGCCCCGGCGACGCCCAGGACAGCCACATGCCGATGCGCGCCATTGGCGTGAAATGGCTGAAGGTCGACCCGGCAGAGCGTGCGTTGCTGGTTGCGATCGCCGCACCAGAAAAGATGCTGCCGCGCGCTCCGCTGCCGATCACCCTTGCCGTTGCCGGTGCGGGCGCCAACGAGGACGCCTATGTGACCGTTGCTGCCGTCGACGTTGGGATTCTCAATCTGACGCGATACGAGCCGCCGAACCCCGAAGACTGGTATTTCGGCCAACGCCAGCTCGGTCTCGAGATCCGCGACCTCTACGGACGGCTGATTGACGGCTCGCTTGGCGCCACCGGTAAGCTCAGGACGGGTGGTGACGGAGGTGCCGTAGCACTTCAGGGGAGCCCGCCGACGCAAAAGCTGGTTGCCTTCTTCTCCGGCCCCGTGAAACTTGATGCCGAGGGCAAGGCGAATGTCAGCTTCGACATTCCGCAGTTTAACGGCACAGCTCGCGTGATGGCAGTTGCCTGGTCCAAGGCCGGCGTTGGCCATGCGATGAAGGATGTCATCATTCGCGATCCGGTCGTCGTAACGGCTAGCCTGCCGCGCTTCCTCGCACCCGGAGATAGGTCCGAGCTTCGCCTCGATATTGCCAATACCGACGCGCCAGCAGGCGACTTTAAACTGACCGTTGCCGGCAGCGACGCGGTGGGCGTTGACGAGGCTTTGCAGACGATCCATCTCGAGGCCGGTGCGAAGTCAGCCCTGACACTCGCCGTCACTGGCAAGCAGCCGGGCAATGGCAGCATTTCGATCAATCTCTCTGATGCAGCGGACCTGTCGCTGGATCAGACCGTGGACGTCACCGTGCGACCAGCTGTTCTGCCGATGACCGAACGCCGCGTGCTGGCGCTCAATCCATCCACCAAGCTGACAGTCGACAAGGCGTTGTTGGCAGACAGCGTGCTGCCAGGCGCCTCCGTCAGCGTCAGCGTCACGCGTTCGGCCGCCTTCGACATTCCCGCTCTGCTGATGTCGCTCGACCGCTACCCATTCGGCTGCGCCGAGCAGACGACGAGCCGTGCCCTGCCGCTGCTTTATCTGAGCGAACTTGCCAAGCAGACCGGGCTTGAAGATGACGCCGATGTCAAGAAACGCGTTCAGGACGCAATTTACCGGGTCCTTTCGTATCAAGCCTCGGCCGGAAGCTTCGGCCTCTGGGGGCCTGATAGCGGCGATCTCTGGCTCGATTCCTATGTCACCGATTTCCTGACGCGCGCGCGCGAACAGAAATATGACGTACCGGATCGCGCTTTTGTGCAGGCGCTGGAGAACCTTCAGAACGCGCTGAGCTATGACGTCAATGTCAAGGATCAGGGCGACCAGATCGCCTATGCACTTTATGTTCTCGCCCGCAACAAGAAAGCCGCAATCAGCGATCTTCGCTACTATGCCGATACGATGATCAACGATTTCCCCACGCCACTTGCCAAGGCTCATATCGCCGCGGCGCTGGCGCTTTATGGCGATGCAACCCGCTCGAAGAACATCTTCGTCGACGCTTTGCAGATGTCGGAACAGTCGATGGTTACGCGCGTCAATTTTTCGAGAACGGACTATGGCTCGATCCTGCGGGATGGCGCTGCAATCCTTGCTCTGGCGGCCGAAAGCCGGCCCGTCCCGCCCGTGGTGCCGGAACTCGCGAAGGCTGTCGCCAAGGAATGGAACCGCAGCAAATATACGAGCACCCAGGAACAGGCCTGGATGCTGCTTGCCGCGCGTGCCATCCAGGGCGGCGACGATTCGATCAAGATCGACGTCAACGGCGCGCTGCACAACGGCGCCTATATGGCGAAGATGACCGGCGACGCCTTGATGGGCAACGCACTCACGCTCACCAACCAGACCGGCGAGCCCGTCTCGGCTGTCGTCACGACGGTGGCCGCTCCCGTCGCGCCGCCGCCTGCAGGCGGCGATGGCTTTGCCATCGAGCGCACCTACTACACGATGGACGGCGAGCAGGCGAATGTCACCGAGGCGAAGCAGAACGAACGCTATGTTGTCGTCCTGCACATCACGGAAAGCAACAACTGGCCGTCACGCATCGTCGTCACGGATCTGCTGCCGGCCGGCTTCCAGATCGACAATCCAAGCCTTGTTGACAGCGCCCAACTGACGAATTTCGACTGGATCGGCGAGGTGACCGCCGCCCATACGGAATTCCGCAACGACCGTTTCGTGGCCGCGTTCAACCGCTCTGCGGACGACAATCGCGAAATCAACGTCGCCTATGTCGTACGCGCGGTCACGCCCGGCACCTATGATCATCCCGCAGCCGTCGTCGAGGACATGTATCGGCCGCAGCTTTCTGCGCGTACGGCGACCGGCAAGATGGAGGTCACCGCAGCGCCGAAATGAAAGCGAAGAAGAAGCTCGCGATCGGAAGCGTCGCCGGCATCCTCCTTGCCGGCGTCGGGCTGGTCTTGATCGACGCCGCCGACCGGGCCTATCCCCCGCCGCTCGACAGGGCAGACACGGTCTCTGCGGAAGTGATCGACGCGGATGGTCAATTGCTGCGCGCCTTCGCAACCCCCGAAGGTCTCTGGCGTCTGAAGACCCTTTCGGCCGATGTCGATCCGCAATTCCTCAAGATGCTTGTCGCTTACGAAGACCGGCGGTTCTACACCCATGCCGGTGTCGATGTGCAGGCAATCGGACGCGCCGCGGTACAACTCGTCACCAATGGCCGCATCGTCTCCGGCGCATCGACCCTATCGATGCAGGTCGCCCGGCTCATCGAGCCACGCCAGGGCCGCTCGCTGTCTGCGAAGCTTCTCCAGATGGCCCGCGCCATCCAGATTGAGAGACGCCTGTCCAAGGAGCAGATCCTCGATCTCTATCTGACGCATGCGCCCTATGGCGGCAATCTCGAGGGCGTACGGGCGGCAAGCCTTGCCTATTTCGGGAAAGAACCACGGCGGTTGACGGTCGCCGAAGCCGCCCTCCTTGTGGCGCTGCCGCAGTTGCCGGAAAAGCGTCGCCCGGACCGTAACTTGGCGGCCGCCGAGGCGGCGCGCAAACGTGTCCTGGAACGTGTCGCCGTCGCCGAGGCTGTCGGTGCGGGAGAAGCCGAGCGTGCAGAAATCGTGCCGGTGCCGTCTCAACGCCTGCAGCTTCCGGCGCTCGCACCGCATGTGGCCGAAGCAGCACGCCGCAAGGATCCGAAGACACGCCAATACCAGACCACCCTGAAGAAGCAGGTGCAGGCAGGATTGGAAGCCGTTGCGAGCGCCTCCGCCCTGAAACTCGGCCCGAAGCTGTCGATCGCCATGGTTATGGCCGATGCACAGACGGGCGACATTGTCGGCGAGGTTGGCTCGGCCGACTACTTCGACGCCAGCCGTTCGGGCTGGATCGACATGACACGCGCCAGCCGCTCACCGGGTTCCACGCTGAAACCGTTCATCTATGGCCTCGCGTTCGAAGAAGGTCTCGTAAGCCAGGAAACAATCATCGAGGACCGACCGGCTGATTTTTTTGGCTACCGCCCGCGAAATTTCGACATGAGCTATCAGGGCGATGTCACGGTGCGCGAAGCGCTGCAATTGTCCCTCAATGTCCCGGCGGTAAAGCTGCTCGACGCCGTCAATCCGGCAAAGCTGCTCATCCGTTTTCGCCATGCCGAGGTGCGTCCGCTATTGCCCCCGAACGAAACACCCGGCCTGGCAATCGGTCTCGGTGGCCTCGGCGTCACGCTGAAGGATCTGGTCCAGCTCTACACCGCGCTCGCCAACCGCGGCCAGCCTGTGCGCATCGGCGATGGCGTTAACGACCGGCCTGGCAAGATAAATGGCGAGGGCATGCTTGATCCGGTGGCCGTCTGGAATGTCGCCGATATCCTCTCGGGCGTCCTTCCGCCGGCCGGCGCGCCAAAACGGGGGATCGCCTACAAGACGGGGACCAGCTACGGCTATCGCGATGCCTGGTCCGTCGGTTATGACGGACGCTACGTGCTCGGGGTCTGGGTCGGCCGCCCCGACAATGGCGCCGTGCCGGGATTAACGGGCTACGGCACTGCGGCCCCCATCCTCTTTGAAGGCTTTGCAAAATCAGGGATCGCGACGACGCCCCTCCCCCGTCCGCCATTGGGAGCAATGCGGATCGCCCAGGTCGAGCTGCCGATCAGCCAACGTCGCTTCGCCATCAATCCAAGTGGCCTGTTGGCAACTTCCGGCCGCGAACCGGCGCCGCAGATCGTCTATCCGCCCGAGGGTGCGCATGTCGAGCTTGGGGCAAAGAGCGGCGATCTCTCGCCCCTGACGCTGAAACTGCAGGGCGGACGAGCCCCCTTCCGCTGGCTCGCCAACGGCAAGCCTTTGCCCGATATCTCCCGCCGTCGCACCAATCAGTGGATGCCAGATGGCGGCGGCTACTCAAAGCTCACCGTGATTGACGCAATGGGCAGGGCAGCAAGCGTCGGCGTCTTTGTCGATTGACCGACAAACTCGACCGTCGGGGTTAGGTGACTACATCCAAGGGTGTACGTGCCTTCAAAGATAAGTTGCGCCTATATTAGCTGAGCCTAAATCGGATGATTGCATTGGCTTTGATCACCGATCGTAGTCGGTTTTTCCTTGTTTGCGTTGTCTTCGTCCAACACTGCATCGTCCTGGTGCGGCTAAAAAGAGGTGAGCATGAGCAACAGCGAGGAGCCGCGGTGGGAGCTCGACGACGAGCTCAAGACCTTGTCGATCACCTTTCCGACAGATCCACCGGTCGCGTTCGTACTTGACGCAGATTCGCTATCAAGGCTCATCGACAGTGTCGGTCAAATCAGGGCAGAGATGCCCCCGCCGCACCAGGAGACTTGGAAAGGCGGCCAGATGGTCAATGCCGTGCTCGATCCTCGTTGGTATTCGGAACCCGACGCGTTGCTTGGAGAATCGCTTCTCCACATTCGTGACCCGCGCTTTGGGTGGCTGCACTATGCCCTGCCCCGAGAATCCGCCAGGGCTCTGGGAATCCTCTTGGTGCACCAGGCTGATGATGTGCCTGATGACGAACAAGAGCAGCCTCGCAAGAACTGATCTCTTCACCGAATGGTAGGCCCACTTACCGCTTTTGTCTGAAGTGTAATCAACGCCCGGTCGTGCTTTTATAATCTGGCAAGATGCGGAATTTGTTTCGAGTAGTATTTCAGTATCTGCCATTATCCTTGCAGTTGACTATGGCCTGCCCTCCGGCAGGCCATTTGTCTTTGTGCAGGCTTCTCCCGCCAAATTTGCCGAACTTTCCGCTTGACCTTCCAGTTGCTGGAAAGTTCATAAGGTTCTCCACTGCCTTGTCAGGCATTGGAGAATCGCATGGATAGCAACACGGCGGCAGCGTGAACTTAATGCCGCGCAGTAAATATTTGTATTGGCGGCTTGGTTCAGGCGGTACGAATAGGCGCGATTTGACGCCACGCTGCCAGGGCGGTTGCTCGCAGTTCGCGATGGTGGGCGCAGGGAACTTCGCGGCGAGGAATTCGAAAGAGATTGGCGATCGGGTCGTGGATCGAAACGAAGCGCTGAACCTGCCGAGCTGACTTGAAGCGCTTCATGATCCTTTCCCTGCGTCGAACCGGCTGACGAGAGTTTTCCGCCCGATTATTCAGCCCCTTGTGCGAGCGATGCTCGACGCCGGGCATGATCTGGCGCTTCGCTGCACCGTAGGATCGAAGCTTATCGGTGATCATCGCGCGGGGCGAACGGCCTTGCCCTTTCAGAAGCTTTCGGATCAAACGCTTTGCGGCCTTGGCATTGCGGCGGCTTTGCACCAGACGTCAAGGACGATGCCGTCCTCCTCGACGGCGCGCCAGAGCCAGTTCTTCTTGCCCGTGAGGGTGATGACGACCTCATCCAGGTGCCATTTGTCATCGAGCCTGTCGGCCGATCGCTTCCGAATATCATTGGCAAAGTGTCTGCCGAATTTCTCAGCAAAGAGCCTCGCGGACCGTTGACAGACGATGACGCCACGCGCTGCCAGCATATCCTCGACCATCTGCACTGAGCGGAATAGAGCCACACTGCATGGGCAATCACGTCCGCCGGAAACCGATGGCAACGATAGAGACGATCACGTGCAATTCTGGTCATAGAACCGGATCCCACATTGTCATCGCTTCTCTGTTAACGTTACAGCGCCGGCCTGGGAGGCTTGCGCCTGGCCGACCGCGCCCGTCCGTGCCCATCTTGCTGAAGACGATCCCTCCGCAGTTCGGGCAGCTGCAGGCAAGCTCATGCACAATCGTCTCGCTCGGAATGGCCCGAGCTCTTTTGCAAGGGCGAAGCTTCGGTTCATCGCCGAAGCAATTGAGTGGAATAGAGAACCTCTGACTACCGCCGCTTCCGCAGCGCGGTTCTTTGCATCTATTGAATTATAGACGAATTTCATCCAGTCAATTTGTGAACTTTACTCGTGGCAGCAGGAGCCGATCCCGGTGTCTTTAGCAACAAGTTGTTCGCGATTATCGACGCTGCGCGCGTTCTGGTCGGCGGGTAGGTCCATCGCAATGTTGGCGGCGAAGAAACCGTTCGGCTTTAGCGCAAAGCCCGCATATTCCGTCGGCATGATCGGAAAATCCTCGGGCTTGCAGACATGCGTGTGACCAAAGGAATGCCAGAGAACGATGTCGGCGTTCTCGATCGGGCGGTTCTGTTGGATATAGGCCGGCAGACCGTCGCCGCCGGCATGCACGTTCGGGTAATCGCCGCTCGCATATTTCTCCTTCTCATCAAAAGCGGTCACCCAGATGTGTTTCTTGGCAAAGCCGCCGCGCTGAGCAACGGTTGACTCCGGCTGGGCGAGCATGATCGGCGACGGCATGATGACAATCTTGTAGCCGGGCGCCTTGCCGACGCTGTTTGTTAAATTCGGGTTCTGCACCTTCCAGTAACGGCCGGTTTCGCCATTGGCGAGGGCGGGTGAGTCGAGTTCCCGCTTCAGTACGCGCGTCTTGGTGTCGAAGACATTGCCGTAGGGATTATCGTCGCCCCAGGGACGGGCCACGAAATCATGTTCGGTGACGGTGTTGCCGCCGCCGTCGACATCCATGTGGAGGCGCGCGTTGAAAAAATGCTGGTGGGTCGGACCTCCGAGATTGTCATCGACCATGCCGCCCCATTGATAGGTCTCGCCTGGTGCCAAGGCTGCGGTCTGAATGATGCCTGTCAGCTTGGCCTCCAACTGGATCGTACCATCCTGATAGAGGTACCAGTAGAATCCGTAATCGTAATTCCCGACTGTAGCGAAGAACGAAATGACGAGCCGGCGCGAGCGGCGCACCTCGAAGATGCCGTTGCGGAATTCGTAATGCTTCCAAAGGATGCCGTAATCCTCCTCATGCATGCAGATTGCATTCTTCATCAGGAACGGCTGACCGAAATCGTCCGCTGCCGGCACATCGAAATAGTGGATATGCCCCAGGCAGTCACAGCCGAGCGCCAGGCAGTTAGCAAGGCGGCCGAGACCGTATTCACCGGCATCGAAGGCGCTCTTCCAGTAATGGTTGGCGGTCGGGTCGGCATAGGGCACCACCATTTCAGTGACGCTTGCACGAAAGATCACCGGCCGGTGCTTGCCCTGATCTTTGATGCCGAGCTCGTGCAGCACAAGACCCTCACGTGGTGTGAAGCCAATGCGGAAACTCCAGTTCTGCCACTCAACCCTCCAGCCATCTACAGTGAAGCTTGGGCCATCAGGCTGGACGATATGCAGAGGTTTTAGATCGGCCCGGACTTCGGGGAAGGTTTCGCGGCCGTAATTGTGCTTCGTCTTCGGGACCGGAATGATTTTCTCGTCATCGACGAGATCAACCACCTGATTGGAAACCAGATCGACGACAGCAACTACACCTTCGATCGGATGGGAGTAGCCGTTATCGCGAATGTCTTCGCGCCAGTAGGACACGGCACGGACAATGCGTTTGCCCTTTTCAAAATCACGGCCGAAATAGCCGGACGAGAAAGGGTCGATCTGGATGAGCGGAATATCCTCGTCCGTAATGCCGCGCTTCTTGACGGCGGCAATCCAGCGCGGATCCGACTTCACCGTGCCTTCGACGGTTTCGAATTCGCAGAGCATGACCGGCGGTTGGCCATAGGGCATTTCATCAACGGGCAGCCGTACATAGGACGCGAGCTTGCTCGAGGTGAGATTGACGATGCCCTCGAAGGTTCCGCCGTTGCTGATATCCAACGCCAGAAGGAAGGCCAGGCGGGGAAGCGGGTCGCCGGTGCGATGGGCTGCGAGATCCGCCTTGGTTGGTTCCTCAAGCCGGATAATTGGAAACCGGACTGTCTCGGCGAGGAACTTTTCCGCCTTCAGCACGGCCACCGCGGCGGCAATTTCGGCGAGGCTCAGCGGGTCGAGCGGATGGGTGACAGCGACAGCAGCGTCCATGTCTTTGCCTTTCGTGTTGATGGAGGAGAGTGGCGCGCAAAGACGCGCCGTGTTTTCCGGGCAGCGTCAGTCCGAGGCCCGGCTTGAGCAGATTTCAATGCCCGCCATATGGTCGGCATGCATGCAGGCTAGCGAGCAGAACGCATGCGCCTCGGTAGCGATCAGCAGCGTGGCAACGGTGAAGATTGCGACCATGAGCGCAAGCATTCGGTCGGAAGGTGCGAATTGGGCAAGCGCACTCATTCAAAGACCTTTCCGAGGGAAGCGTAGAGTTCGGGGCGGCTCTTCTTGATCTGTATGGCGAAGGCGGCGCCCAGCAAACCAACAATGATCACGGCATGGGGAAAGGCCGCAACGATCAGGCTTTCGCTCCCGGAAAGAAGCGACAGGTTCGAGATGACCAGCCAGAGAGAGCCGAGCAGGCCGACAAGTGCCAGCGCCGGCGCCACCATTGTCGTCCAAAGACCATGCTTCGTTTTGGTCTTGCGGAAGAACATGATGATGGCGACAGAAACAAGGACCTGCACGGCGAGAATACCGATGACAGCCAATGCCGACATCCACGAGAAGACGACCGTATAGGGATCGGCGCCCGCGAGCAGGAAGAGGATCAGGATAGCGGCCGCGATGGCGCTTTGCACGAAACCGGCAATATAGGGAGAACCGTGTTTTTCATGCACTTTGCCCAGCACCTTGAAGACAAGACCTTCGCGGCCGAGTGCAAAGAAATATCGGTTGAGCGTGTTGTGAAAAGAGAGAATGCAGGCAAACAGGCTTGTGATCAGCAGCACGTTCATAACCTGACTTGCCCACGCGCCGAGCACCGTGTCCGAGGCGACGAAATAGAAGCTTTCGAGACTGGCCGCAGCCGTCGCTTGAACCTTGGTGGGGCCGTAGAACTGCACGATCGCCCAGGTGGAGAAGGCATAAAACAACGTGATCAAGAGGACCGCAACATAGGTCGCGCGTGGAATGGTCTTTTCCGGATTTTCCGCCTCTTCGCCGAAGATTGCTGTGGCTTCGAAACCGATGAAGGAACCTATGACGAAGACGAGAGCAACGCCAATGCCGGGCGCAAACACAGACGTAGGCGCGAATGAGGAGAGCCCCATACCTTCCGGCCCTCCGCCGGTAAAAAGGATACCGAGATCGAGCAGCAGCAGAATGGCGATTTCGGCGATCATGCAGATACCAAGGATCGCGCCGGAAAAAGCAATGTTGCGCTGACCGCAGACCATGACCACTACAAGTGTGACAAACGACCAGACCCACCAGGGCAGATCCGGCCCGAGCGGCGCGATGGCGCCAGCCATGAAGACGCCGAACAGTGCGTAGACCGCGATCTGAACGGTGCTATAGGTCAGTAGCGCGATCATGGCGCCGCCAACACCGGCAGGCTTGCCAATGCCGTGGGTGATATAGGTGTAGAACGCCCCTGCCCCACCGACATGGCGGCTCATGGCGGTGAAGCCGACGGAAAAGAGCAGGTAGAGTACGCCTGCAAGGACGAAGGCGCCGGGAACACCCGCACCGTTGCCAAAGGCGAAGGCCGCGGGCGAAGCGCCAACCACGGCTGTGAGCGGCGCGGCGGCGGCAACGACGAAGAACACGATATGGGCAAGGCCCACCGAGTTCTTCGCCAGACGACCGGGTAAGTTCACGGGTATGCTTGCTTCCACTGACATGACGAACCCCTTTTTTGCTTATCAATTATCGAAGAGGGTAGGTGCTCCTGTTTGGCCTCGAAATTGCAGATTGTGCCAATGAATCGATAATTCGCGCCACAGGGTGTTTGAGAGATGGCTAAAACGGCAACTGCATCGCATTTGATCAACCGTACGTCGGCGATTGCTTCAATTCGTGCCTCTGTCCTGATCCCACTGGTTCAACAAATTGACAAAAAATCAGGGAAAGCAGACTTGCTGCTGGCCTCGCACGGTATTTTGCGCTCGCAACTCGAAGATCCCTATGCTGTCGTGCCGATGGCGCGCTATGTCGCGCTGTTCGAGGACGCCGCGACGACAACCGGTGACGCCGCTCTCGGCGCGCGAATGGGAACAGGTTTCAAGCCCGCCGATATCGGTCCCACTGGCATGCTCTTCGCACTCTCGCCAACCATCCGGCAAGCCTTCGAGCGGCTGTCGAAATATGTGAACGCCCTTCAGGGTGCCACGAGTTCGGCCGTGTTCGAGGAGAATGGTGATGTCGTCTGGAGCTATCGGATCGTCGATCCGTCGATGTGGCCGCGCCGCCAGGATAGCGAATTCACGCTCGCAGCCTCCTGCCAACTCGTCCGGTCTTGCTTTCGGCGCGGTTGGCAGCCGATCGAGATCCAGCTTGAACATCAGGCGCCGCGCGATGCCAACGCGCTCGAACGCATTTTTGGTGGACCTATTCTGTTCGGACAATCCGGAAATCGGATTGTGATGAGCAGGACCGAGGCTGACCGCGTTCACCGCCATGAGGACAAAAGCCTGGTGGCGATACTGGAGCGGCATATCGAGGATCTTGTCGAAAAGACTGCCACAAGTGATTTGGTGACGGAAAAAGTCCAGGCATTGATCGGCATCTATCTCGGCCACAAACGGATAACGGTTGGTGCTCTTGCCGCTGACCTCAAGCTGTCGCAACGCAGCCTCCAGCGAAAGCTGGCGGATGAAGGCGTGTCGCTGCGCGATCTTGTCCGGCAACACCGTCAGACGCTCGCGGGTCAATATCTCGGCGACCGGACCATATCAATGTCAGAGGTCGCACGGGCGCTCGGTTATGCGGACAACACGGTGCTCTGGCGTGCGTTGCGCTCCTGGGGAGGAAGCGCGAAATCGATTGACGGAAGGACGTCGAAGGGCAACCGGATTGCAAGCGAGCGAAAACCCATTAGATAGGTGGCTTCCACACCTATCGGCGCCGGGCCATGCAAGCTAGCATCCATAAATGACCGCATAGCCGCGCATCAGCAATGAATTTCCCATCGCGGGCGGGTGCCATCATTCCACGAAGCCATGAGCGAGCAAGGGTTCTATTGCCAGACTTGACGGGCCTGTTGCAAAGATTGAGGTATCCGCAAGGCCAGGCGATTTCTGCGGCTGCTTAGATCGTGGCAACGAGCGTTGCAAACTGTTTGGCGATCGGCAGGCTGGCAGTATGAGCGTCTTGCAGTTGGTGCTTGCGCAGCCTGTGGATCATCTCGACGCCAGACAATGTTGCTACCGCGGATCTGAAAGACTGAAGCCGAGCTGACCGTAAAGCGCTTAGTGCGGGAACCAACCCTCGGAGGCTCCCTTAGCACAGGCCGCGGCGCTCGGTATTCAGAATGTCGACGATCGCCATCATGGCCTCGACGTGATCTCGCGCGGCACATTCCGCTTCGTCCTCATCCCGGCACTCATCGTGATGTTCAAGCACTTGTCGGATTGGCGAGAAGCAACGTGGCTTGGGCCAGCACCACGCAGCCGGCGACGGCATGTTCAGGTTCGACATATTCCGCCTCGTTGTGGCTCAGTCCGTCCCGGCACGGAACGAAGATCATCGCCGCTGATGCGACACGATTGACGAACAAAGCATCGTGGAACGCGCCCGACAACATGCGAGTACTTTTGAAGTTTACCACCGCTGCGGCCTGTTCGATCACCTGCTGCAGATCCGTTGCGAAGGTGCAGGGCGCCATGTCGAACGATCGCGAAAAACCAACCGAACAACGCTGCCGGTCGGCCTCGTTCTCTATGGTCGATACAACCAGTTGCTCGAGTTCATCGAGGCGTTGAGGATCAGGATGGCGAATGTCGACCGTGCAGCGCGCCTCATCGGGGATAGCGTTCACCGAGCCGGGTTCGACCGCAATCCGTCCGATCGTGAAACGCGCATCCGGATCCGAAGGCATGGTCGTTTCATAGAGGCTCGAAAGCGCAGCGGCAAGCGCGTGCATAGGGTCGCGCCGATAGCTGAGCCCCGTCGTGCCGGCATGCGCGGTCTGGCCGGTCACAGTAACGTTCAACCAACGCGTGCCCTGAATACCGCTCACGACGCCGATCGGAATGTCGTTGGATGCAAGCGACGGCCCCTGTTCGATATGCACTTCGAGATAGGCATGGACCGGAAAACCGAGCGGAAGGATCTTTGCTTCCGGCAGACTTTCGATCGTCGCCGTCAGTTCGTCGGCAAATGATGCCCCCTCGGTCGCAACCTTCCCCTGCCATTCGGCCGGGATCTCGCCGGCGGCAAACGCCATGGAACCCATGCAGCCCGGCGCGAAGCGGCAACCTTCCTCATTGGTCCAGGCCACTGCGACGACCGGATGCTCGGTCTCAATACCGGCGTCCTCCAGGCTTTCCAGCACCTCGAAGGCCGACAGCGTGCCGAGTGCGCCGTCGAAGCGCCCGCCGGCCGGCTGGCTGTCGAGATGGCTGCCGATCACCAGCGGTGGTAGGGTTTCGTCGCGCCCGGCGCGGCGGATGAAGAGATTGGCCATGGGGTCCTGGAGGACCTCAAAACCTCTCGCCCATCCAAGCTCCGCCAGCAGCCGCCGTGCCCGACGATCTCCCAGGGTCAACGCCTGACGATTGACGCCGCCCTTCGGCGTGGCGCCGATCGCCGCGAATGCCTCGAGCCTGGCATTGAGGCGGTTGCCATCGATCTCGACCATGCTTTTTCCCTCAGAGGTAGGGCGCGTCGTGAAACGCGATTTCGAGGGCCTGCGCCCGGCCGAAGATGGCGCTCAGGCGCGACCGCTCTTCCGGGCCCATCGCCTCGCCCGCAGCGTCGAGCTCGGCCTTGAGCCAACGCGCCTGAGCGGCGAAATCCTCATGCGCATGAAGATCCACCCATTCCTTAAGCAGCGGGTCACTCATCTTGTGCTGGGCGGCCTCTTTCGACCAGGTCCAGTACATCCACTCGGCGGCGAACATCGCGGCCACCGTATCCAGATAGCCCCCATCGCGGGAGATCGCTAGCATGCCGTCGCGGAAGGCCGCAACCTCCGGAATGGACGTATCGCAGGCCGCCGGATCGATGCCGCGCTCGGCGAAAGTCTTTTCGAAATAGGCGACCTGCTGGTTGGCGAGCGCATCGAGCACGCCGCTCAGCCACCGTTTCTGGGCGATCGTTTCGGCCTTGGCCGCCGCAAAGGCGAAGATCGAGATCGCCGTATCGACGAACGCGCCCTCGAACACGAGGTAGCGTTCGAAGACGTCCTTCGGCAGTTTGTCGGCCTTGATGTTTTCGACGAAACGGTGCCCGACCATCGCATCGAAGACGCCCTTGTTCTCACGCAGGATCTGCTCGGAAAGCGTCTCGACCATCTCAGCCCTCCAACGCCGGACGGGCGACTTCGACGAAGGCCTTTACACGGGCGGGTTCGACCGGGTTCCACCAGACGCCGCCTTCCTTCAACGAGGACGCGACGATGACGCCATTGGTGCGCTTCAGGATCTCAACGATATTCTCGTTGGTAACACCGGAGCCGACGAGCAGCGGTAGATGGGTCGCCGCGCCGATCGTCTCTATCTCCTCGACGGTCGCCGGATTGCCGGTGCGCTGGCCGGTGGCGATCACCGCGTCGGCATCGAAGAAGGCAAGATCTCGGGTCAGCTCCTCGATCGTGCGGTCGGCAGTGATCGCATGCGCCCCATGCTTCACATGACTGTCCGCGAAGACCTTGATGTGCTCGGCACGCAGCAGCGACCGGTAACGCATCGCCTCTGCCGCCCGCCCCTCCATGAAACCCTCATTGGCGACGTAGGCATTGGCCCACTGATTGACGCGGATGAATTTCGCGCCACCTGCCATGGCGATAGCGAAAGCCGGAATAGGTGCGTTCGCCAGCACGTTGATACCGATCGGAATACCGGTCGCGCGGACGATGCGATCGGTAACGACGGACATGAAGGCGGAGGTTTCCGGCCCTATGTCCTCCGGCTTGGAGAAGGGAATGTCGCCGTGGTTCTCGACAATCAACCCGTGCATGCCACCGTCGATCAAAGCCTCGGCGTCACGCATGGCAGCGTCGTAGATCGTGTCCATCGCCGCACCGCGATAGCGGGGGGCGCCTGGGAAGGTGTGGCAATGGATCATCCCGATCAATGCCTTGTCACTGCCGAATATTTCCCTTATGGCGCTTGAATTGTTGTCCGATATCGTTTGCATTTTCATCCTTTCGAAGGCCAGCCATGTCTGCCCAAATACGTGCTCATGTCATCGGTAACGTCGCCGTCGACGAAACCATATCTGTGTCCACCATGCCGGAAGCGGGGGCTTCGATCCTCGGTCGCGAAGAAACCCGCGACCTTGGCGGCAAGGGCGCGAACCAGGCCGTGGTGATGGCCCGCTCCGGCCTTCCCACGACATTGGTCGCCGCCGTGGGCGAGGATTTCCGCGCCCAGACCATTCGCAATCAGCTGGCATCGGAACCGGTCGAGGCAAAGCTCCTTACCCTCGCAGGCCGCTCCAGCGACTTCTCCATCATCTTCACCACGCCGGATGGCGAAAACGCCATCGTTACCACCACCGATTCTGCCGGCTCGCTGACGCCAGATGAGTCGATCGCCGCGCTCGACACTGCCGCTTTCGGCGACCTCATCGTCCTGCAGGGCAATCTCAGCGAAGCGACTACCCGCGGCCTGCTCGCAGAAGCCAGACGCCGCGGCCTCGTCACCGCCTTCAACCCCTCTCCGCTCCAGCGCTACTTCAGCGATCTCTGGCCCCTGATCGACATCGCCTTCCTGAACCGAGGGGAAGCACAAAGCCTCACCGGATCATCGGACACGGCGGCGGCCGAACGGCTGTTACAATCCGGCGTGCGACACGTCGTACTGACGCTCGGCGGTGACGGTGCCCTGCTCGCAAGCCACGGAGCAGCCATAGCCACAATCCCGGCTGTCACCACCAGCGTTATCGATACGACGGGTGCAGGCGACACCTTCATGGCAGTGGCGCTAGCCTCTGCTGCATTGCGCGGCGTCGATCTCGACACCCGTGCCATTAGGCATGCCGCCGCTGCCGCCGCCCTCACCGTCAGCCGCCGCGGCACCCGGTCGGCCTTCCCGACCAGCGACGAATTGCAGGCGATCCTGGCGCGCTGAGGCACGCCAGAAGCCAACACTGCCTCAGCGCGACGCGCTTAGCCAACCGAGGATATTCTTCCAGAGGCGGCCATAACCTTCCCAATCGCAGAATGCGGGCGACAACCAATGCGGTCCGATGTCGGAGGTCCAGGCAGCGCTGCGGCCCTGGCCGAAACTGCCGGTGACGAGCAGCGGATGACCGCCTTGGTCCTCAGGCAGACGGGCGACAACCTCGACATCGGCGCGGTCGCGCACTTCCACCTCGTTGACGCCGAGCAACAGCGGCCATTCTCCACCCATGCCGGCCACGGTCGGATGGTCCGCCTTGGTGACGACAGCAGTGGCCCCTTCGGGGATTTCGACACGATCGTCATAGGGAAGGCAGGTCACCGGCAGCACGTCTTCGACGGCCGTACGGCGCCAGCGTGCCTTGCCGTCGATACCCTGAAAGGAGAAGTAGCCGCCGACCATCAGCAGGCCGCCGCCCTTTTCGACCCAGGCTTTGACCAACTTCAGGCGGTTCGGCACGGTCTTGGAATGCAGCCAGACTGCCGGCGGCAGCAACAGCGAATTCGCCCCGATATCCGAGAGGATAATGACGTCATAGGCGTCAAGACCTTCCATCTCGAAAGGGAATTTCTCCACTGCGTCATGGGCCGGCATGTAGGTGAGCTCGTATTCGCTGCCTTCCAGCGCCTTCACCAGCGGTTCGGCGCCAAGGTGAAACGTGACGCTGCCGAACTGGTCGAAACCTTTGTAATGAGTGGCGGAGCTGATCCAGCTCTCGCCGACGAGGAGGACTTTCTTGGTCATGTTCTTTCCATTTCTGTAAATTGCTCCGGCAGTCAGGGTCTGGCCTCGAATACCGATCTCGGATTGTCCCGCATGAGAATATCGAGCTGCGCGTTAGTGACCCCATGCCGCCTCAGTCGTGGCAGGAAGTGCTTGGGGATGTAGGCGTATCCGTTGCCACCGTACTTCGTCAGCATCATCTTCAGGAAGACGTCGTGGGAGAGCAGGATGCGATCGAGATGCCCGCGTTCGATCAGCTTGACGATCGCGCGCGCCGCCTCTTCGTCGCTCGGGCACTGCACCTGCTGATCGGCGTAGAAGAAATCCATTCCGATCATGTCGTATTCGAGGAAGGCGTCCCGGGCGGCAAGCTCGCCCTGATAGCCGAGGTCGTCATGCGAGGGGTTCATATGGCAAAGCACAGTATGGCGAAGCTCCGCTCCCTCCTCCTCCGCGATATCGAGCACCTTGTGACCGAGGCGTAACCAGCCGGGCAGATGAACCATCAACGGCAAGCCGGTGCGCATTTGGGCGCGTGCCGCCGCCCGCAGGGACTTCTTTTCCTGGTCGGTGAAATCCGACGACACGCCGATCTCGCCGATCAGCCCGACCTTGATGTCGGTGCCGTCGACGCCGACGGTCGCCTCTTGCACGATCTCGTCGGCGATCTCGTCGATCGTCATCCCGGCCACCTTGGCTGGATGCGAGGAGCCGAGATAATAGCCGGCACCCATGACGATGTTGAGCCCGCAGGCCTGCGAGATACGCTTCAGGGCACGTGGATCGCGGCCGATCCCCTGGCAGGTCGGCTCGACGACCGTGTGGCCGCCGTGCCTCGCGAAATCCTTAAGTTCCGTGATGGCGAGCGGTTCGTCATCGAGCGTGATGTTGTGCTTGTTGACAAAGGGATCCTGACGCAACTCGCTCAATATCTCGATGCAGACGAAGCTGTCGGCGAGGTACTGCCGCTCAGGCGTCTTCGGCGCATGCCACCAGCAACGGCAGTCGTTGAGAATGTGCTCGTGCATCAGGGTAAGGCCGAGATCGGGGGCGGCAATAGCCCCCGTCACAGTCATCACCTTGCCCGAACGGACGTGGGCTTCTGATAGATCCTGCGTCATGATCCCCTTACGCCTTCTTTCCGCCAAGACGGAAGTTGGTGGTGAAGATCCGGGTGTTGAGCCAGATCGCCACGAGAATGATCGCGCCCGTCACGATCTGCGTGAAGAAGGGCGAGATATGCATCAGGATCAACCCGTTGCCGATGACGGCGATGGTCAGCGTGCCGAGCACCGTTCCGAGAATGCTGCCACGACCGCCCATCAGCGACGTGCCGCCCAGAACCACGGCCGCGATGACCTGCAGTTCGAAACCGACCGCCGCATTGGACGAGCCAGACCCAAGGCGAGCCGCGATCAGAAGGCCTGCCAGCGCGCAGGCGATGCCAGACACCATATAGACAGATGCGACGATCCATTTCGCGGGCATGCCGACACGACGGGCGGCTTCGAGATTGGAGCCAACCGCAACGACCTGGCGACCGTATTTCGTATAGGCGATTACCGCATAACCTAGAACCGCAACGAAGACGGCGATAAGCGCTGGAACGGGAAGCCCCAGAAATTCGCCGCGCCCGAGCCAGAAGAAGCCGGGGACATCTTTGATGGGGATCGAATAACCCTGTGTCAGGTAGAGTGCGAAGCCGCGCAGGATCGAGAGGCCGGCAAGCGTCACGATGAAGGCCGGGATGCCCTGATACGCAACGAACCAGCCCTGCGCCATTCCCATGAGTGCGCCGAAGGCGACCATACCGACCGCCACGACCGGCCAAGGGTAGCCCATGGCGAGGATGATCGCCGCGACCGCATTGACAAGTGCCACCTGCGAACCGACCGACAGGTCGATGCCTCCGGTAATGATGACAAGCGTCATCGCCACCGCCACAACGAGGATCGGAGCTGCCTGTCGCACAACGTTGAGGACATTGCCGAGTGTCAGGAACGTGTCCGTGGTGAGGGAGAAAAACACGAGGCACGCGAGGAAGAACACGGTGATCGAAAGGACCTGCGCGTGTTCGGAAAAGAAGTCAGCGATCGGGGAACCGGCAGCACGTTCGGTATAGGCGGTCAATGCTTCTGCCCTCCAACGATCAACTGCACGAGGTCCTGCAGATCCGTCTTGCCGATGTCACGCTCGGCCACCTTGGTGCCTTCGTACATGACGGCGATACGATCACAGACGCGGAAGAGATCCTGCAGGCGGTGGGTGATCAGGATCACCGAAACGCCCTTGGCCTTGACCCGGTTGATCAGGTTGAGCACGGCCTCCACTTCAGCAACGGCCAGAGCGGATGTCGGTTCGTCCATGATAAGGACCTTCGGGTTGAAAGAGGCCGCACGTGCGATCGCAATCGCCTGACGCTGGCCACCCGAAAGTTTCTCAACTTTTGCGCCGAGCCTGGGAATGCGGATTTCGAGCGCATCCAGCATGGCGCGGGCCTCGGACAACATCCGAGAGCGATCCAGAAACGGTCCTTTGGTCAGCTCGCGACCAAGGAATAGATTACCGACGACGTCGACATGGTCGCAGAGACTCAGGTCCTGAAACACCATCTCGATATTGCGCTCGCGGGCGTCAGCCGGCCCGCTGAAACGGACATCCTGCCCCTCGATCGAGATCAAGCCATCATCCGGGAGATAGGTCCCGGAAATGATCTTGGTCAGCGTCGACTTACCAGCAGCGTTGTCGCCGACAAGGCCGAGGCATTCGCCCGGGTAGATGTCGAGATCGACGCCACGCAGCGCCTGATGCGAACCGAATGTCTTACGAATACCACGAAGCGAAATACGCGGCTGGCGAATTGCGCCCTCGCCGGATTGCCGGGGGAGATCTCTTCCCCCGGCCCCTGCGACAGCGGTTGAGTGCTGTCCTTTAGTAATCATTTGAAGACGGCCCGGTAGGGTTCAACGTTTTCCTTCGTTACGATGGTGATCGGCACGGAGATCGTCTTCTCGACGCTGCCACCGTCCGAAACTTTCTTCAATGCATCGACGGCTGCCGCACCCATGGCGGCCGGATCCTGCTGGATGACGGCGGTGACATAGCCCGCATCGATACCGGCAATCGCCTGGGCGGTGAGATCCCAGCCGAAGATCTTGACGTTGGACTGCTTGCCCTGGCTCTCGACAGCGGCGATTGCGCCCATGAGCGCCGGCTCGCCGGTGGCATAGACGGCCGTCATGTCGGGGTTGCCGGTAATCAGATTTTCGGCCGCGGCGAGAGCGTTGTCCTGGATATTCTGGCCATCGACGACGCCGGCGGTGGTAACGCCTTCGGCGTCCTTGACGGTCTTTTCAAAGCCTTCCTGACGGACGTTCTGGATGAAGGAATTCAGCGCGCCGACAACGCCGTACTTCACCTTGCCGCCCATGTCGCTCTTCACGTAATCAAGGAAGAACTTGCCCATGTCTGCGCCGGCCTTGGCATTGTCGACACCGATCTGCGCTTTTTGCGGACCTTCCGGCAAAATAGCGTCGATAGCGACGACCGGAATTCCCGCGGCAGCCGCCTGCTGTACGGCCGGCATGATCCCATTTACGTCGATCGCGACGACAGCAAGGCCGTCGACCTTCTGCTGGATATAGGTTTCGATCGCGCTGTTCTGGGCTGCCGGATCATTGTTGGCATTGAAGATCACGAGCTTCGCGCCTGCGGCATCGGCGGCCTTCTGGGCGCCTTCATTCATCTGGTTGAAGAATAGCGCCTGCTGGTTGATCTGCACAAGAGCGAAGGTCTTGTCAGCAGCGTGGGCCATGGAGCCGAAGGTAATGCCCGCAAGGGCGGTTGCGGCTAGCGCTGTGGTCAACATCCTGCGTTTCAGAATAGTCATGTGTTCGTCCTCTGGTTTGGTTCATGGTCGTTGCTTTTATGGTTTCGACGGCGGTGCAACGGAATCCCGCACGACGATTTCGACCGGCAGCAGTTCTTCGCAAGCGAGGCTTTCCGGATCCTGCCAGTTTGTTTCCAGGAGTATTGCCAGCGCCCGCGCGCCGAGTGCCCGGACGGGCTGTCGTATCGCGGTCAGCGGCGGTGAGAAAAGGTGGAGCGGCCCGACGTCGTCGAAACCGACGAGCGAGATTTCACCCGGGACAGAGACGCCTTCAGCGCGCAGGACATCAATGAGGCCGATTGCGATCTCATCGGAGCTGGCAAAGATTGCCGTAGCCGGCATTCCTTCATCAATGAACCGGCGCGCGGCCTGTCGGCCAAACTCAACCGTATAATTGCCCTCATATCGCAACACCTCGAACGGCTCGCCCCGCTCCCTCAGCGCGCGCTCAAGCCCCTCTGAACGACGGAGGGTACTGATCATCGCCTGAGGGCCACCGATATAGACGACCCGCCTGTGACCGTGATCCGCAAGATGACGCCCCGCAAGGTAGCCACCCATCTCGTTGTCTGAGAACAGCTTAGGCACCACCGCGTTCGGCACGTCTTCATCGACAATGACGACCTTTCCCGTCTGGTTGATTAGGGACGCGAGTTCGCCGTTGTCGGGATGGTTCGTTATGAAGAGAAGGCCGTCGACATGGTTACGGCCAAGCGCCGTCACGTAGGAAATCTCGCGGCCAGGGCGGTTAAGGGTCGCATGAAGCGACAGCGCGAGACCACGCTTGTCTGCCTCTTCTTCAACCGCGGAGACAAGCGTTGCGAAGAAGGGATTGGCGATGTCCGGGACGACGAGACCGATCGTGTCCGAACGACCTCGGCTTAGACGGCGAGCATGAGGGTTAGGCTCGTATTTGAGAGCCTGGATCGCACTGTCGATGCGTTGCTTTGTTTCGGGCGGAAGTTGGAGCGATCCGTTGAGCAGGCGCGAGACGGTCGCCACCGATACGCCAGCTGCATCGGCGACGTCCTTTAGACTAGTGGCACGCCTGTTAGACATGATGTCTCTCTAGCCCAATCGTTATGGCCCATCGTTAGTAAAGCGTTTTACTAAACCGCTTTACAATGCCACGCATCGACGAGCTGTCAAGCTGAAAAGCAAGGAATTAACGGCGGAACGCTCAGCAAACCTGGAAGTAACGGGTATCCATCTCCCCCAATGGTGTGTCTGGCTACATCGGCATCACAATGGGGCGTGCTGACCGAAGGCACATCAGCTATCGCGCTTGGCGCCCGTGGTCGAGAGCACATTGAACCATGCTTTCGCAAAGCCCCAGTCAGATCTGCTTTCAGGGCTTGTCGACCAAAAGAGGAGCGTTCAACGGTTTTGGCTTGTCAGGGCCGCGCTAGTTGCTGCTTTTCGAGCAGTAGCGTCAACGAGCGGCCAGGCAAGATCGACGGTGAAGCCCCGCCGGACCCGGTGGCCGTCTGGAACGTCGCCGATATACTCTCCGGTGTCATGCCGCCGCCCGGCGCTCCGAAACGGGGGATCGCTACCAGACCTGCACAAGCTACGGCTATCGCGATGCCTGGTCCGTCGGCTACGATGGACGCTATGTTCTCGTGTGTCTGGGTCGCTCGCCCTGATAATGGCGCCGTGCCGGATCTTTCCGCTTGACCTTCCAGTTGCTGGAAGGTTCATAAGGTTGTCCACTGCCCTATTGGGGCAAAGGAGAACAGCATGGACGGCACGCAGAACCATCCCCACCACGATCATCACGGTCACAATCTTGATCATGCAGGCACTGACGCAGTTGTTCGCGATCCCGTCTGCGGGATGACGGTCGATCCCACGGCTGGCAAACCCTCGCTTCAGTACGGCGGGCTGACCTACCATTTCTGCTCGGATGGCTGCCGGCGAAAGTTCGAGGCAATGCCACGGGACTACCTGACCGCGAAGGATCCTGTCTGCGGAATGACCGTCGACCGCGCCAGTGCAAAGCATATGCTGAAGCATGAGGGCGAAAAGCTCTACTTCTGCTCGGCCGGTTGCAAGGCGAAGTTCGAAGCAGACCCCAGCGTTTATCGAAGCGGCAAGAAACCCGCCGAGAAGCCGATGCCGAAAGGCACACTCTATACCTGCCCGATGCATCCCGAAGTCGTCAGCGATCATCCGGGCGACTGCCCGAAATGCGGCATGGCGCTGGAACCGATGGGTGTTCCACCGGCTGATGAAGGCCCGAATCCGGAATTGGTGGATTTCACCCGCCGCCTCTGGGTGAGCGGCACACTCTCGATCCCGCTGCTTGCAATCAGCATGGGACCGATGATCGGTCTGCCGCTACGCGACTGGATCGGCGAACCAGAGGCGACGTGGATCGAACTTCTTCTTGCCACGCCGGTCGTTCTTTGGGCCGCGCTGCCGTTCTTCCGACGGGCACGGGCTTCGCTCGTCAATCGTAGCCCCAATATGTGGACGCTGATCGGGCTCGGCGTTGGAACGGCCTACGTCTATAGCGTCGTTGCGGCGATCGCACCCAGCATCTTCCCGCATACCTTGCGCGGTCATGGAGACACCGTTCCCGTCTATTTCGAAGCGGCTGCCGTTATTGTGGCTCTGGTCTTTGTCGGCCAGGTTCTGGAATTGAAGGCCCGCGAGAAGACTGGTTCGGCGATACGCGCATTGCTTGATCTTGCACCGAAGACGGCGCGACGCATCAATGCGGACGGCTCCGAAATCGACGTCGCTGTCGATGAAATACAAGTCGGAGATCGTGTCCGTGTTCGCCCGGGCGAGCGTATTCCGATCGACGGTTCCGTCACCGAAGGGCAGTCGACCCTCGACGAAGCCATGATAACAGGCGAACCGATCCCGGTCGAAAAACAGAAGGGTGATGCGGTCACCGGCGGCACGATCAACAAGAACGGAACGCTCGTGATGATCGCCGAGAAGGTCGGTGCCGACACGACGTTGTCGCGCATCGTCGACCTGGTCGCAAAAGCCCAGCGTTCGCGTGCGCCCATTCAGGGAGCGGTCGATCGCGTTTCCGCCATCTTCGTTCCCGCTGTTGTCGCCGCAGCTATCATCGCTTTCATCGTCTGGAGCCTTGTCGGCCCCGAGCCCCGCATGGCACATGCGTTGCTCGCCGCCGTTGCTGTTTTGATCATCGCCTGCCCCTGCGCACTCGGCCTGGCGACACCCATGTCGATCATGATCGCGACGGGCCGCGGCGCTCAGGAAGGCGTTCTGATCAAGGACGCGGAAGCGCTTGAACGCTTCGCACGCGTCGACACCCTGATCGTCGACAAGACAGGCACCCTGACGGAAGGAAAGCCGAGACTTACGGATGTCGTTTCCCTTGGCGGCGTCGCGGAAACTCGCCTCCTGAAGCTCGCTGCCAGCCTTGAGCGTGGATCCGAGCACCCGCTGGCCGAGGCCATTGTATCCGGCGCGCAGGAGCGCGGGATCGATCTGAGCGACGTCACCGGCTTTGAAGCAAGAACCGGCAAGGGTGTGGTGGGCAAAGCCGACCGGACCATTGTCGCGCTTGGCAATGCCGCAATGATGCACGATCTCGGTGTCGACGTTACACCTCTTGCCGAACAGGTTCGGTCGTTCCGGGATGAGGGCAAAACCGTGATGTTCCTGGTCGTCGATGAAAGGCTCGCCGGCTTCGTGGCGGTTGCCGACCGGATTAAGCCGACCACGGCAGCTGCAATCAGGGCGCTGCACGAGAACGGCCTGACCATCATCATGGCCACAGGCGACAATGAACGCACCGCGCGCGCCGTGGCAAAAAGCCTTGGCATCGACGAGGTACGCGCCGACATCCTGCCCGAAGGCAAGAAGGCTTTGGTCGACGAACTGCAAGCTAAGGGTGCAGTCGTCGCCATGGCAGGCGATGGCGTCAACGATGCGCCTGCGCTCGCCGCGGCCGACGTAGGTATCGCGATGGGCACCGGTGCTGATGTTGCAATGGAAAGCGCCGGCCTGACACTCGTCAAGGGCGATCTGAATGGGATCGTTCGTGCAAGGCGGCTCGCGATGGCCGCCATGCGCAACATCCGCCAGAACCTCGGCTTTGCTTTCGGTTACAACGCACTTGGCGTACCGCTGGCAGCGGGTGCGCTCTATCCTGTGTTCGGATTGCTGCTGTCGCCGATGATCGCTGCTGCCGCCATGAGCCTGTCGTCTGTGTCGGTCATCGGCAATGCGCTACGACTGCGGCTCGTCAAGCTATAGGAGATCGCCGTGAATATAGGGCAAGCATCGGAACGCTCCGGATTGGCGCCGAAAACGATCCGCTACTATGAGGATATCGGCTTGATCCGCCCCGACCGGGGCGGAAACGGCTATCGCGACTATGCCGAGAGTGACGTCCACAAGCTGCACTTCTTGCAGAGATCGCGCGGCCTCGGCTTTTCCGTGGAAGAATGTCGTCAGCTGCTGGCACTCTACGAAGACAAGAGCCGGGCGAGTGCGGATGTAAAGGAACTGACGCAGGCGAAGTTGACGGAAATCGATCGCAAGATCCGGGAACTCACGGGGCTGCGCCGGACGTTGGAACATCTGGTCCACGCATGCCATGGCAACGACAGACCGGATTGCCCGATCCTTGAGGAACTGTCGGACGGTCGGCCCGGGTAGCTCCGGTCAACTCGATACGGTTTTGCACGAGCGTTGTCGGCTTCCGCGAGCCGTCTATCACTGATTCTTGTTCGAAATTTTCTCGACGGCTGGAATAATACGTCGCTCGCATCCGGCCCATTCGATGTCATCGGCCAGCTTGCAGCGCTTCGGTGCTATACGCGCTCGCTCGTGCGCAATTCGGATGATGCGGAAGATCTCGTTCACGATGACGCGCTGCTGCGGGCCTACGAAAAGAAGCAGAGTTTCCGCCGTGGTAGTGACCTGCGGACCTGGCTGCCATCGATCATGTACAATGCTCACATCGATCGCATCCGCCAAGATCGCTCTTTGGCACGTCGGCACGAGGAAGCCGCTGCCGCGCGAGCTGTCGTTCGAGAGCGGCTGGCTCGGTCGCGCCGCCTCTTCCCGTCTTTGGAACATACAAAACAGCATGACGAGAACGAAGGCTCAGCAAAGTCACGCGCCAAACTGGCCCTATTGCAACACTTCGGTGGCGGTAAAGGGAGGAGGAACGCTTGCGTTCCCTCCCGTTGGGGAGACTTCACCAGCGCGCAACACGGCGGCCGAGGATTGTGCCGAGCACCACAAGCCCCGCGATCGCTATTGAGTACCAGGTCGCGACGAACAGAGGCGAATCGTCGGTGCAGTGGGCCGCGTAAAAGGTTGCGGCGATGCCACCGGCAAGCAAACCAGCGACGGCGCCTGCCGGACCGGGGCGCGTCGGCGCGCCGTGACGCAGTGCCACGAGAAAAATGGCCAGCGGACCGAGACCGATCAATGGGATGAAAGTCAGGCAGACATAGACGTTGCTGCCCCACCAGACTGTAAGCAACTGATCAGTGGGCACGACGAACAGCTCGGCCACGACCGCGGCGCCGAGAAGGACCGGTGTCAGAACGAGCCAATACGCGACACCTCTGACGTTTGAACCGGGTCGAGACAACACCCGCAAGAGCCCAAAGGCGACGACGGTGAGCGTGAGGGTGACGATGAATTTTAACAGGAAGCGGAGCGTATGGGCGGCCGCCGCGAAGTCCGGGCGCGGACCGATCAGCACGAAGAACGCGACCGCCGCAACGATCGTCGCAGCCGCGATCGCCACCCACCACGCATGGCCAAGCGGCATCGCCTGCTTTGCTGCATCTGCCTTCAGGGCATTGATGAGGTCGTTGGTCTGCATTTCAGCTCCGTCCAAACTTTCTCGCGATCGATCGCAAACCCCGGTGCAGCGCCACGCGCACCGCCGTCTCGGTCATACCGAACTTCTCGGCTGTCTCGCCGATCGAGCGCCCCTCGACCGAAATCGCGGCCACGACCGAACGCTGGCCTGGCGCCAACCCATCCAGCGCACGGCCGATCTCGCGGTCGCTCACCGTCTCGGCCTCCGGCTGGGCGATCGTCTCGGCGATGTCACCGATCTCGATCTCGACGCGGCGGCCACGCTTGCGAAAGGCGTCGATCAGCTTGAAGCGCGCGATCGCATAAATCCAGGGCAGGACAGGCGCGTGGCTGATCCATGTATGGCGCTTCATATGAATTGCCAGAAGCGTTTCCTGCACAATGTCCTCGGGATCGACGCCGCCCTGCACAATCTTCCGGCGCGCGAAGCCGCGCACGATGGCAGCGGTGCGTCCCAGAAATGCCGCATACGCCCCTTCGTCCCCTGCGATCGCAGCGCGCAGCAACGTGGCAAGTTCTTTTTCGGCGTCGCCGTTCAACCCTTGTCTCTCCAATACGCGCGTTGAGGCCGCTTTGTTACGCGCCGCCCGAAATAATGTCCAACCAAGCCGCCCCGTCGATCACGAATTCGTGTTTGTTGCCATGCGTAACAGAAGTCTTCGCCAGACCGAAGGGAGGATTACGCGGCCGATGATCGGCACGCGTAACTTCCAAGAGGAGATCATCCATGAACCGTTCCACGCTCACACTTACCCTCGCCGGCTCGCTCGCCACCGCTCTTGCATCGGTTGCCTTCGCCGCACCGTTGCCGGCTGAGAAAATGGTCGGCAACGAGAAATGCTATGGCATCGCGCTCAAGGGTCAGAACGACTGCGCCGCCGGCGCCGGCACGACCTGCGCGGGCACCTCGACGACGGACTATCAGGGCAACTCCTGGAAGGCTGTCCCTATCGGTACCTGCACGACCATGAACGTCAATGGCCACATGGGCAAGCTGGAGCCGATCAAGGGCTGACTGTCAGGCGGGGCCCGGCTGCACGGGCCCCGCCGGTTGTCTGACAAATCCGGGGAGAACCGCGATGTCCGCTTCAAAAATCCCAACTACCGCCCTGCCCGCGCGTGCCGGCCTTAGCCTCAAGCCCGAGCACTACGAGACCATTCTGGCCAATCGGCCGGATGTCGGCTTCTTTGAGGTGCATGCCGAGAATTACATGGGCGCGGGTGGGCCGCCGCATCGCTACCTGGAAGCCATCACGGAATTCTATCCACTTTCGCTGCATGGCGTCGGCTTGTCGATCGGCGCGGCGCGCGGGCTCGACAAAACGCATCTGAAGCGGCTGCGCAGCCTGATCGATCGCTACCGGCCGCAGAGCTTCTCCGAACATCTGGCTTGGTCGACCCACGACACGGGCTTTCTCAACGACTTGCTGCCGCTTCCCTATACACCGGAAACCCTGGCGCGCGTCATTGACCATATCGACGAAACGCAGCAGGCGCTCGGGCGACCGCTGCTGCTCGAAAACCCCTCGACCTACGTGCTGTTTACCGACAGCACGATCGATGAGGTGGACTTTCTCGCGACGATTGCGGAGCGGACCGCCTGCGGCCTTCTGCTCGACGTCAACAACGTAATGGTCTCGGCAGTGAACCACCGGCTCGATGCCACCACGTATATCGACCGTTTCCCGGTCGAGTTGGTCGGCGAGATCCACCTTGCCGGTTACGACGAAACCATCGATGACGCCGGCGACCGGTTGTTGATCGATGCGCATGGTACGGCGGTGAAGAGTGACGTGGTGGCGCTCTACGAACACACACTTGCGCGCAGCGGACCGTTACCGACGTTGATTGAATGGGACAACGACGTCCCGGACTTCGCCACCTTGCATGCGGAGGCGGCACGCGCCGATGCGATGCTCGCCGCCGAAGCGCTCCGCCGCGACCAGATTCGGGCGGCATGACCATGGGATTCGCTGTCAGCCAGAGCGCCTTCGCTGCCGCGTTGCTTAACGCCGACCGACCAGTGCCGGACGGCATTACCACCGCACGCGGCGAAGCCGACACAGCGCGGTTTGCCATCTACCGCAACAATGTCTTCGTCGGGCTGACAAAGGCACTGGCGCAGCACTTTCCGGTGACCGAGCGGCTCGTTGGAACGGAATTCTTCGTGGCAATGGCGCGGGCCTATGCTCAGGATCACAAACCGGCTTCACCGTTGATGATCGAATATGGCGGCGACTTTCCGGATTTCATTGCAAGCTTCCAGCCGGCGAGGGAGCTTGCCTATCTGCCGGATATCGCCCTGATCGAGGCCGCCTGGATGCGAAGTTACCACGCGTCGGACGCCGTGCCGATCAATCTTGCGGTACTCGCAGCTGTGGCGCCCGAAATGCTTGCGGACTTGCGGCTCGTCCCGCACCCTTCGGCGGCCTTGATCCGGTCGGAATACCCCATCGGCTCGATCTGGGGCGCGCATCAGCAGGAGATGGTAACACCGGTCGCCGACTGGCGGCCGCAGGCTGTCCTGGTCGCACGGCCGGAGATGACGGTCGAAGTTCATATCCTGCCGCCGCAGGACGTCATCTTTGCAAACTCCTTGTTCGACCATGCCACCCTTGGCGAGGCGGCAGAGGCGGCATTTGCCTCTGGCCTCCAATTCGATTTCGGGGCGGCGCTGGCTGGTCTTGCAAGTCTCGGCGCTTTCAGCGCCCTCCAACAGGATGAAGGAAACGTCCCATGAAGACCGAAGCCGCACCCTCCCACGGCCTTGGCGCAGCCCTTACCGCCCTGATCATACGCGCCGATGGACTGCTCGCCTCCGTTCCCCGGTCGTTGGCGCTGCTCGCGCTGCGTTTTGCGCTCGCTGTTCCCTTCTTCAAGTCGGGATTGACGAAATGGGACGGGTTCCTAACGCTTTCGCAGGGCGCAAGATATCTTTTCGAGCAGGAGTTCAAACTCCATATCTTCGGCAGCGAAATTCCTTACCCGTTTCCACTGGCGATGGCGACGGCAGCCGGGATTACGGAACTGATCCTGCCGATTTTGTTGATCCTTGGCTTGGCGACGCGCTTCGCAGCCCTCGGCTTGCTGCTGATGACCGCGGTTATTCAACTCACCATTCCGGACGGTTGGGCGAACTTCCATTTGCCCTGGGCGGCGATGGCGCTGGCGCTGGTTGTGTTCGGTAGCGGCAGGATCGCGATTGATCCGCTTGTCATGCCACGCCTCAAATGACCTGCGCTCGCAACTTGTTCGGGTTCACCGCCCACCTGGCGGCCATGCTGAGTGAGCGATCGGCTACGCGATGAGCGCTTTGCCGATGGGGTCGAATGCCCGACAAGACTTGTTCACACGGCGCCCGCGTATTCGCCTCTCGCCGGATAGTCGTTTTTGATGATGAAGTCCAAGGCTTGCACCATTTCACTGGAATTGGGCCGGACAAACGGCATCGATTGCACTAAGAGATAGTAGATCGTTTGGTCGGGCTTGACCAAAAACACGCCAGGCTCTGAGAACAGTGGAGGCTCCTCGATGCCGATCGATGTCTTTCCGCGCGACGTCGAAATATGAAGACCCCATTCGCGGGCCTTGCTCAATTGCAAACCGTAGCCGACCCGCAGGCTATTTGCGGCGATCTTTTCCGCCATCTGCCGCGCCCGTGCTTCCCCGTTCGAACTGATGGCGATCGTCATGACGCTGCCAATCTCGTCGTTACCGGTTCGGGCAGTAGCAACTCGCTGTGATAATCGTCGAGGAGAAGGCACTACTCGTCAAAAAACTTGATGTGCATATACTGTGCTTTGAAGTGAGCGGAGATTAGATATGGCACAGGCTCAGATAGCACATCCTTACGCAGTCGTTTCCGGGTTTGTCGATAGCCTTCAGGAGCCGCGGACACCTTATATTTCGCGTCGCGCCTGTCGAAGGCGCTCGGCGTCAAGGTGGCCAACCTTGCGGAGTTGACCGGCGTTCATCGCAATACCTTGCGCAATCCATCCTCCGAGCGCTTGCAGGGCAGGATGCGGGAAATGATCAAAGCAATCTCGGCTGCAGCCGAGCTGAGCGGCGATCTTCAGAAGGCAATCTATTGGTATCGAAACGAACCGATTGCTGACTACGGACATCGCACAGCCGCAGAGCTTGTTGCGGACGGTGAGATCGAGGCTGTGTTAGCGTATATCCGGGACCTGGAGAATGGAGCGCGCGGGTGAAGATCACCCGTATTGGCCCAAACGCGGTCATTCATCGCTACCTGACACCGAAATGGGCATTTCTTCCGACCAGCGGAGCCGGCGCCGCCATTGATGGCGGCCGCTTCAATCGCCCCGGCGTGGGAGGCTCTCTATCTTTCCCTGGCACCCCAGACCGCGCTCGAGGAATATCGACAGGGCGCGAGCATCACACCGCCGGCTACGCTTGCCGCGTACAAGATCACGCTTGACGAGGTCGCCGACCTTTCGGAAGGCTTCGATCGGCTTCAATGGGATGTCGCTTGAGCTCGATGGGACTGTGCATGGCGAAAGATCGCTCGGATCGACAAGAAGGTGCCTCCGTCGTGGAAGCTGGCTGACGAGGTCATTTCGGCCGGCTGTCGGGGGCTTCTTTTTCCATCACTCCGGCACGCCGGCGGAACCAACCTGGTAATTTTTCCGGCCAATCTCGCTGCTGGCGATGAAGTAAGTGTACACGATCCAGACAACCGATTGCCGCGCGATCAGTCGTCTTGGCCGCACTAGCAACGACTCTCCAACACCTCACATCTATCGCGGATATCGGCCGGTTTCGGGGCAGGGGAATGAAGCGCATCCATGACGAGTGGATGCGTAATCTTGCCGCCGACACACATGAATTGCCCATACAGCGCCTGATAGCCACGCGTGACAGGATGAGGGCCGTCCTGCCGGAGGCAGACGTGGCGAACTATCGCCCTTGATCGCAGACCTTAAACTACCAGACTTGGACGATCGGCATGTCCTCGCAGCCGCCATCGCCGGGAAAAGCCTCCATCATCGTCACCTGGAACCTCAAGGATTTTCCGGCACCAGACCTCCTCCACTACGGCGTGACCAGGCAATCTCCGGATGATTTCCTGGTCGACCTGCGCGTTGCGTTTCCCGACGCACTCATCTCCAGCGTTAAGCGTGCGCGGTTTAATCTGCGCAAGACAAGGCCATCGGTCCGGCAGGTCGCGCAACGTTTCCATGCCGAAAGCAGAGAGAAAGTGCTTCGTCGTCATGCGCCGCTCGGAAATCACTGGCTTGGACCTCGGCCGCGACCAGACGGACGACGGACGCGGCTGGATCGAAATCTTTGACAACGGCCTACTCGTCACCCTGCGCGGCAAGACTGGCTGGCGCGAGGTGGAGATCGGCCGCGGCTCGTCCGACGCCACCTGCCCGGTTGCGACCGCCGAAACCTGGATCAAGTTTGCCAAACTCGCCAGAGGTCCCCTCTTCCGTCGTGTGACCGGCCAGGGCAAAAATGTCGCCCCGGACCGCCTCAATGACCAGGAAGTGGCCCGCCTCGTCAAGAAGACGGGGTCGCCGCCGGCATACGCGGTGATCTTCCCGATATCGAACGGGGACTGAAGTTTTCAGGCCACTCGCTGTGCGCCGGCCTCGCCTCGTCGGCCGAAGTCGACGAGAGCGCTACGTCCGGAAGCAGCTCGGACATGCCTCCGCCGAAATGACCCGCCGTTACCAGCGGAGTGAACCTGCTCCTTAATTAGAACTGGTGCGCTGATAACCGACCTGGGCGTTCTGGTCGGGAGAGGAGAATGAAGCAAACTATTTGCGGAAGCGGCGGTAAGCATAATGCCAAAGCGTTGCATGATCTCATGTTGAACATGTCCGGCGCTCCACGCCACGTATCCACGCGTGCGCCCGCGGATACGCGGATAGTGGTAAGCCAATTGGCGATCTCGTGTTCCTGGGCCTTGGGCAAATCACGCGCGCGCGTTGTCGCGACACAACCTTGTCGGCTTCCGCGAGCCGTCTATCACTGATTCTGGTTCGAAATTTTTCTCGACGGCTGGAATAATTCGTCGCTCGCATCCGTATACTCAATCATGGAACGGAAAGAACGCCCATTCGATGTCATCGGCCAGCTTGCAGCGCTTCGGCGCTATGCGCGCTCGCTCGTGCGCAATTCGGATGATGCGGAAGATCTCGTTCACGACGCGCTGCTGCGGGCCTACGAAAAGAAGCAGAGTTTCCGCCGTGGCGGCAACCTGCGCACCTGGCTGCTATCGATCATGCACAATACTCACATCGACCGCATCCGCCAGGACCGCTCTTTGGCACGTCGGCACGAGGAAGCCGCCGTCGAGACAGAACAATCGCTGCAAGCCGGCCAGGAACACGCCGTCCGTCTCCAGCAGGTGCGAGACGCATTCTTCCATCTGCCGGAGGAACAGCGAGAGGCGCTCCATCTGGTCGCGATCGAGGACCTTTCCTACCAGGAAGCAGCGGCAGCCCTCGGGATACCGATCGGCACCTTGATGTCGCGCATTTCGCGCGCCCGCGCGCAGCTTCGTGAGTTCGAGGAGAACACGCCACGCGCTACGCACTTGAGACTAATCGGAGGGAACGGCAATGAAGGTAATTGATCCTGTCATCGACGCTGATCTCGATGCTTATGTCGACGGAGAACTCGACGTGGCGCGCCGCATTCAGGTCGAATCCTTCCTTTCAGAAAACCCCGCCATTGCCGCGAAGGTCATGGCTGACCTGAGCATGAGGGGTGAATTGCGCCTCGCGCTCGCCAGCGAAAGTGCATTCGGTCGTCCGGAAACGCGCGACGCAGCTCGACGCCTGGAGCGCGGCCTCACCTATGGTCGCATCTTCCATTCGATGCAGCGGATTGCGGCTGTCGTCATTCTGGTCGCCGCAGGCTGGGTCGCGCACACCTCCTTCGGCGCATTTACAGCAACGGAGGTTGCCGCCTCGGTGCCTGCCCCGGCCTATGTTGAGGATGCGGTACGCGCCTATCAGACGGCAATGCTGCGCCAGTCGGTGCCGTCTCAGTCTGTGGCGAGCTACAAGCCAGAGGACATTCGTGCGGCAACTGCGATCGTCATGCCGCAGCTGCCGGAAGACTGGACGATTTCTGACGTGCAGATCTTCCCGTCCGAGTTCGGCCCGAGCGTCGAGATGGCTATCAAGACGGCGGACAGCAAGCAGCTTTCGCTGTTTGCCGTGAGACCCGGTGCATTCGCAGTGCAGTCCGTAAGCCACGTCGCGCTCGACAAGGCAGAAGCTGCCTACTGGCAGATCGGCGATGTGGCCTATGCGCTCGTGGCCGGCGATCGCGAAATAAATCTGGATGCGGAGGCCGATCGGCTCGCCGGCACCCTTTATTAGTTCAACCGAGGAGATCAGTATGAACCCGACCAATCCGCGTTTTGGCTACGGCTCAGCCGCCGGCTCGCAGGCGCTCTTCGACGAGGGCCTGCGCCAGCATATGCTGCGCGTCTACAACTACATGGGCCTCGGCCTCGTTATCACGGGCATCGTCGCCTTTATCGTCGGCAGCACGCCGGCGCTCTATGTGCCGATCTTCCAGTCCCCGCTCAAGTGGGTCGTGATGCTCGCGCCGCTCGCCTTCGTCTTCTTCTTCTCATTCAAGATCCAGACGATGTCGGCCAGCGCTGCACAGATGACCTTCTGGGCCTTCTGCGCAGTCATGGGCCTTTCGCTCGCATCCGTCTTTCTGGTATTCACGGGCACGAGTATCGCACGCACCTTCTTCATTGCCGCGACCATGTTCGGCACTACCAGCCTTTACGGCTATGTGACCAAGCAGGATCTCTCGCGTTTCGGCTCGTTCCTGATGATGGGCCTGATCGGCGTGATCATCGCAAGCATCGTCAATATCTTCCTGGGCTCGAGCGCCCTGCAGTTCGCGATCTCGGTGATCGGTATCCTCGTCTTCGTCGGTCTGACGGCCTACGACACGCAGAATATCAAGACGCAGTATTCCGAGAATTACGATCAGGAATCGAACCAGAAGCTTGCCGTCTTCGGTGCGCTGTCGCTCTACCTGAACTTCGTCAATATCTTCCAGCTGCTGCTCAATTTCACGGGCGAGCGGGAGTAAAGATAAGCGCTTCTGGGGGCAAAGGAAGCGCTAGGGCGCCCGGTCCGCACTCTGTGACAGGATGCGCGGATCGGGTGCTCACTCAACGAAAGCGGCCCGGGTCTCCACACCCGGCCGCTTTCGTTTTTGACCTCCGATCAGATGATACCCCAGGCACGGTAACGCCCTCGCCCGGTGATTTCGCGGATGCCAATGTCATTCAGCAGATTGAGCGCGCCGCGGCTCGTCACCCGCAGCTCGCGGGCCACCATTGCCGAGGAGACCATCGGCCGCGACAGAACGAAGTCCGCAAGCTGCGGCAGGCTGCTGTTCGAGCGACGATCCCTGAAGCGGATTTCCATCTGCGTGCGCGCCAGCGAAAGACGGTCCATTTCCTTCAGGCCCGCGGCAGCGCTCTCTACCATTGCCTCAAGAAACGCCTGCAGCCGCGTCAGCCGGTCACGCGCACGCCGTCGCTCGTGGCGTATTGTCTTGAGGCCGGCATAGAAGGCAAAAAGGTGCGACGTGACCTTGCCGCGTGCGCGCAGATAGCCGGCAACGAGGAGACCTCCGAGCCAATGCTGCCGGCGGAGAGGTTCGATCCTCTCCCAGGCATCAAATATCAAAGCTGCGCCAAGCGTCGCGGGTAAGCCGTCGGCGATGACGACAGTTTTACGCCATGCGCGAAGACGCGCCGGCTCGTCCCATTCCTCATCATCGAACAAGCCGAGGGGATCGTCGTTCCGCTTCTCACGAGCGCGGTCGGATGTGTTACTCAGTTCGGGAGCGCCGAGACGGTTATGACTATCCAATAGTCGCTGCGATCTCTCCAGGATCGCATCGATCTCGGCCAGTTCAGCGGAGAGAAGGCTATCCGTCGCACCATCTACATCCTCATCGACCAGGAACCTTGCGCTCTTGATCTCCAGGGCTGCCCCCTCCCCTTCTATGCCGCCGGCCAGGGCCGACAGTCCCGAGGGACCGAGCGCCCAGTCCGGCGCTGCCGTCCAGATGCGACGTCGCACACGCAGGATCGAATGGGCAATCGTCAGTTCGTGGCTTGGTGTGCGCGTATCCATATGGGCGTCGTGCAGGACGAGGTCCTCGACGTGGATCAACTCACCAGCGACCCAGAGGGCACCGACGGCATCGAAAAAATGCCGGCGCTCGGCAAAGCCTTCTGCGACCGCTGCACGTGCCGCCCGCTCATCCAGCCTCGCCAAGCCATCCTCGGCCTCGACAATCGTCGGCAACAGGCTGACCAGCAACGGACTGTCGATTTCATAGCGCATTGTTAGTTATTTTGATTTCCCTGCAACGGAACCCAAATCACGCTTAACTTCCGTCATGTATGGCATGATTGATCCGCGCATTCAAACCGCCGGACAGCAAAAATTCCCTCTAAATGCTTGTGAGGCGGCGTTGATTGGCAGGGTCAGCGTCCGTGCCGGCTTCGGAGGCTATTTTCCACTCTTGAACGCCTCGTAGAGTTCGTCGAGGCGGCGCGAGATGTAGTCGCCAAAGTCCGCCGCATCGCCCGTCTTCAGCGCGAGGGTGAAAGAATCGCCGGCGCTTTTGATGCGGCCTTTGATCTTACCCGATTGCTTCGGGGACCATTCGTACTCGGTCACCGCCTGCCTGTCCGGCCTCCGTGCCAGTTCGGTGACGACGAGTTCAAAGCGGCGATCGCTGTCTTGAGCAGCGAACTGTGCCGAGCCAAGCAGACCCCGCAGGCGGGACGCCGTCGCATTGGTCCAGCCCTGCGCGAGCGCAATCCATTTGCGCCGTCCAGCGGCCGGCGCGGCACCTATGGCCATAATCACATCCATCGGTATGCTCTTGGCAACCGAGATCAGTTTCGACAATTCCGTCTTGTCGGTCGAAAGCGCCTTCATGATGACGGGTCGCTCGAAGCCCTTGCTCTCGAGATTGAAGGCAAAGACGGCGCGTTCAACATAGGACAGGTTGCGCCTTGCGGAATTCTCGATGCCTTGCGCGATGACGACGTCGACATCGTCAAGTTTCCGGATGATCGCTTGCACCTTACGCCCAAGCAGCCGTAGCGCCTGAAGCCGCCGGTGCCCATAGACGACTTGAAAGCGCGTAGCGTTCTCGGGATGCTGCCGAACGAGAATGGGGACCTCCTGTCCATTCTCCTCGATCGACCTCACCAGTTCGTCGGCAAGATCCTGCGGCAACTCGGCCAGTCGATCCCTGACAAAGGACATGTCGACGAGGTCCGGATCGAGCTCAACGACGCGCTCGCCGGAGAGCAGCGCCTCCTGCATCGCCCTACTTTCTTCTTCCATGCGCCCGAGCGTCAGCGCCATCGAACGAACCGGACCTGCGGGGCCGCGCAGCGGCGTTTCATCGTCCGGGTTGGCCGCGGCCAACTCCTGCGCGGTATCGTCGAAAAGCCCCTTCAGTCGATCGCGTCTGCTCATGTCCGGCCCCATGCTTTGTGAATTCCCGCCAGCACTTCACCGTTCGCCGCGTTCACCGACTCCAATGCTCGGTCATAGGTAGAACGCCGGACCTGCCCTCTCTCGATCTCGTAGAGCGACTGCTTCGTCAGCCCTGCATCGGCGATCGCCGTGGACTTTAGGATGGTCGCCGTCAGCACGTCGTCGCTGAAAAGGTTGCGCAGCAATGCCACGATCTGCGACTGCGGGGCATCGAACGGTTCGTGGCGCGTGACCACGTATTTGATGAAGTCATGTTGCAGGTCGCCCCCGGCCTTGCGCACGACGGACAGCAGATCCGATGTCATCAACAAAAACTGCGACATCGACGCAACGTCGACCATCTGCGGGTGGATGGTGATGAGAAGCGACGTTGCCGCGCAGACGGCGCCGAGCGTCAGATAACCAAGCTGCGGTGGGCAATCGATGACAACGACATCGTAGTTGGCCTCGACTTCTGAAATGGCAACGCCGACACGCCGGAAGAACACCTCCCCGGTCCGCTGGCGATCACCGAGCGCGCGCGGTGTCTCGTGCTCGAACTCCATCAATTCGAGATTTCCTGGCACGAGGTCGAGCCCGTCGAAGTAGGTCTTGCGCACCACGTCCTTCAGCGAGCGGCGGCTCGCGTCATAGCGGATCGCGCCGTAGAGCGTATCGCCGTCAGCCAAATCGAACTCCGGCTGGACTCCAAGCATGGACGACAGAGATGCCTGAGGATCGAGATCGATTGCCAGCACACGGTAGCCGTTCAGCGCCAGATATTGAGCGAGATAAAGGGTGGTCGTGGTCTTTGCCGAACCGCCCTTGAAATTCGTCACCGCAACCGTCTGCAGCTTTTCGCCTGGCCGCCGCCATGGAAGATAGGACAGCGCATCCTTCGGCTTGATCCGCACCATATGGTGCCGCAAAGCGTTGATCTGACCGAGCGTATAGGAACGCCGGCCATTGAGGGAAACCTCCGGCTGCGGCCCCTTGCCGTCGAGCGAGAGCTGGCGCAGATATCCGTCGGATACGCCGATCATCTGCGCGGCCTCCCCGGATGTGAAAGTCCGCAATGTCTTCTGTGACAGTGGCGGAAAGAGCTTCTCTCGAAGGAGCTTCAGCTGACGTGAAAGTTGGTTGGCGTGCCGCTCGATGCGCACGTCCGTCGTCGATACGCTAATGTTGTCCAAAACACCCGATCCCTATCAATGCGCTTTTCTATCAACATCGCGCTAAAAAGCGTATCGAAGATGCCATGATTCGCGAATCGCGACAATAACAGCCATGGCTGGCAGACATGCGCGAAGTTGGCCGCGGCCAACTTCGGCCCGGGCACTTGCGGAGACGGGTTGGCTGCGCCAGAAACGACCAGAATTGAAGGGGAAAAGGCGTGCGACACATCCACATCATCGGCATCGGGACGGGAAATCCCGAGCATTTGACCGTCCAGGCGATCAACGCGATGAATGCCGTGGATGTGATCTTCATTCCGACCAAAGGTGCTGAAAAGGACGGACTTGCCGCTGTCCGACGAGAAATCTGCAACCGCTACGTCACGAACAACAAGACTGAGATCATCGAATTTGCGGTGCCCAAGCGCACCACAGCCGACCGGACCTATCTCGAAAGCGTGGATGCCTGGCATGCCGCCATTGCCGAGACCTATGTCAGGCTGATCGAGGGCCTGCCAGAAGCCGGTACGGGTGCCTTCCTGATCTGGGGCGACCCCAGCCTCTACGACAGCACCATTCGCGTTCTCGAGCGTGCCCGGCAAGCCAGTCGTATCGTCTTCGAATTCAGTGTCATTCCCGGCATTACAAGTGTCCAGGCGCTTGCCGCAAGCCACCGTATTGCGATCAACCTTGTTGGAAAACCGCTTGAAATCACCACGGGTCGGCGTCTTGTCGAGCAAGGCAATCGGGCCGACAGCACGGTCGTGATGCTCGATGGCGAACTCGCCTTTTCAAAGATCGATGACCCCGACGCGGAGATCTTCTGGGGTGCCTACCTCGGAACTCCGGACGAGATCACACGCGCCGGCCGATTGGCGGACGTTGCTGACGAGATCGTCGCGCTCCGGGCCGAAGCGCGGGCGCGTCACGGCTGGATCATGGACATCTATCTGCTGCGCAAGGGGCATGATTTCGACGATCTTTGACATGGATCATGGTTTTGCGATGATCGCGCCGATCATGTAAGGACGTGATCGAAGGAATTGGCGACGATGGCATTTGGCGAACAGACGGCGCGCAACAGTCGGGAAGAGGCCCCCTCGGCCTGGATGCGCCGTGGCGCCTGCCCAACGCTCGCCAAGCCGATGCAAACCGGTGACGGTCTCCTGGCACGGCTGCGGCCCGCCGGCGGCATTCTTTCCATCCCGCAATTCATCCAGTTGGCCGAGGCCGCCCAAAGACACGGGAACGGAATCCTCGAGATCACGGCGCGCGGCAGCCTGCAAATCCGCGGCCTGCGACCGGAGACCGTCCAACCGCTCGCCGCAGATCTCGACACCGCCGGTATCTCGGTTCCCGCCGGCCCCGTGATCGAGCTCTCGCCGCTGCATGGCATCGCGCCTGACGAGATCGGGAAGCCAGCTAAGATCGAAGCGCTGCTGCGCGAAGAACTCGCTGCGGAGCTTCTTTCGCCCTTGCTTGCGCCGAAGCTGTCAATCCTGATCGACGGCGGCGGCACGTGTGGCCTTGCTGCACTTACCGGTGACATTCGTGTGACCGCGGTTTGCGCTGGCGTCTGGCGGGTTGCCATCGACGGCAACGAGCGAACGGCCCTGCCATTGTTGACGGGAAACGCCGATACGGCAGTTCGGGCGGTGGGAGATCTGCTTCATCTGCTCGTTTCGCTTGGCCGTCACAAGCGGTGCCGTGATATCGAGCGTGAGCATCTGCGGTCAGCTTTCCCTTCGATGGAGGCCATGCCGCTTGCAGGTACGCCCGAGTGCAAAAGTCCTTTGGTCGGCACCCTCGCCCTGTCCGACGGTTCCGCGGTTCTCGGCCTTAGGCCTCGCTTCGGCCAAATGCACGCCAGCGAGCTTGTTGCATTCCTTGGCGCCGCCGAAGCGCTCGGCGCAACGCAAGTCAGGCCAAGCCCTAAGCGCGTCTTATTTTTGGCTGGGCTTTCTTCTCAGTCAGCCGCAACCCTTGCGCAAATGGCACCCCGGTACGCTCTGTCTGCCGACATCGATGATCCGGCGATGCATATCGCTGCGTGTGCAGGCGCCGGTGCCTGCGCTTCAGGCCGTTTTCAGACCAAGGTTCGCGCCGAGAGGTTGGTCACGATCGCTCCTGAATTGCTGGACGGTTCGATGGTTGTTCACCTCTCCGGCTGCGCCAAGGGTTGCGCCCATCCACGACCCGCTCTTTGTGTTGTCGGCGCCGAAGATGGTTACCATCTCATACTGGACGGCGTAGCGTCGGATATTCCCGATGCACAGATTGCTAGCGGCGACATCGATTCCGCTATAGAGAAACTCGCTCGCCTGATCAAAAACGAGAGACAAGCTGGCGAATCGGCTGCCGCATGCCTTAGACGGATCGGCAAACACGACGCCATAAGGGCGCTGCGACAGGGATAGGAATGCCTGACTACGACTACATTCACAGCGGGGACGCGATCTACGAGCGATCCTTTGCGATCATTCGCAGCGAAGCTGACCTTTCACGGTTTTCTGTTGAGGAAGCCGATATTGCCGTGCGGATGATCCATGCATGCGGGCTCGTTGAAGCAGCAGAGCATTTCGTGTTCTCGCCCGGCTTCGTCAGCGCCGCGCGTGCCGCCCTGCACGACGCAGCACCGATCTTTTGTGACGCAGAAATGGTGGCACACGGTGTCACGCGTAAGCGCTTGCCGGCCCACAACGACGTGCTCTGCACCTTGCACGATCCGCGCACGGCGGAGCTTTCAAAGCAGACCGGCAACACGCGCTCGGCAGCAGCGCTCCACCTTTGGCTGGAGCGGATGGCAGGCAGCGTCGTCGCCATCGGCAATGCCCCGACAGCCCTCTTCCATCTGCTTGAACTGCTTCGAGACGGCGCGCCGAAACCGGCAGCGATCATCGGCATGCCGGTCGGCTTCGTCGGCGCAGCAGAATCAAAGGATGCCTTGGCGCAAAACTCCTACGGCGTACCGTTTTCGATTGTGCGTGGCCGCCTCGGTGGCAGCGCGATGACGGCAGCCGCCCTGAACGCTTTGGCGAGAGCTGGCCTATGAAGAATTCTGGCCGTCTTATCGGCGTCGGCACTGGTCCCGGCGACCCGGAGCTCCTGACCGTCAAGGCTGTCAAGGCGATCGAGGCAGCACATGTCGTTGCGTATTTTGCCAAGCAGGGCAGGGGCGGTAACGGCAAGGCGATCGTCGAGCATCTGTTGAACGCAGAAAAGACGCTCCTACCGCTCTACTATCCGGTGACGACCGAGATCGAAAAAACGGACGAGGCCTACCAGGGTCAGATTACTGCCTTTTACGATCAATCAGCGGCTGCAGTGGCCAGGCACTTGGAAAACGGTCGCACCGTCGCCGTGCTGAGCGAGGGCGACCCCCTGTTTTACGGCTCCTACATGCATCTGCATGTACGCCTGGCAAACCGCTATCAGACCGAAGTCATTCCCGGGATCACCGCGATGTCAGGATGCTGGTCGCTCGCCGGCATTCCAATCGTCCAGGGAGATGACGTGCTCTCCGTACTGCCGGGAACGATGGCTGAGGCCGAGCTGCAGCGCAGACTATCGGACACGCAGGCCGCTGTGATCATGAAGGTGGGACGCAACCTTCCGAAGATCCGCCGCGCGCTCGAGGCATCCGGCCGGCTCGCCGAGGCCGTCTATGTGGAGCGGGGCACAATGGTCAATGCGGCGATGACGAAACTTGCCGACAGGCCGGATGGTGATGCGCCGTACTTTTCGCTGGTGCTCGTGCCCGGTTGGGAGGCCGCCCGATGACCGGGAAGCTCTTCGTGATCGGGACGGGCCCGGGCAATCCGGATCAGATGACACCGGAAGCTACCGACGCCGTTTCCCAGGCAACGGAGTTCTATGGATACGGACCCTATCTCGACCGGCTGCGCCTCAGATCCGATCAGCGGCGGCAGGCATCCGACAACCGGGAGGAGCTGGATCGAGCAGCGGCCGCTCTGCATGCCGCAGCAACCGGCGCGACCGTCTGCGTCGTTTCCGGCGGCGACCCGGGCATCTTTGCCATGGCCGCGGCCGTTTGCGAAGCCATCGATAGCGGTCCGCAAGAATGGCGCGCCGTTGATCTGGTCGTGCTCCCGGGGATTACCGCCATGCTTGCGGTCGCCGCCCGCATCGGGGCGCCACTCGGCCACGATTTCTGCGCAATATCACTCTCTGATAACCTAAAGCCTTGGAATATAATAGAGAATAGACTTTCTGTGGCTGCGCAGGCGGGCTTCGTCATCGCGCTCTACAACCCGATCAGCAAGGCACGGCCCTGGCAATTGGGCAAGGCGTTCGAACTGCTGCGCTTAGCGTTGCCCGCAACAACGCCAGTGATTTTCGGCAGGGCTGCGGGACGTCCCGACGAACGCATCACGATCCAGCCACTTGCCGAAGCCGACGCTGCGACCGCGGATATGGCAACCTGCGTCATCATTGGCTCGCCTGAGACGAAGGTGATCGCCCGAGACGGCAAGCCGGACCTCGTCTACACGCCGCGGTTCATCGCAGGGGAAAACAGGTGATCGATCGCCGCCAGCATCGCTTCGATCGTGGTGACCGTCTGCAAGGCAGCGGCCGGCACGCGCACGACCATGATCACCTCGATACCGAGCCTTCGCGCCGCCTCGATCTTGGCATAAGTCGCCGAACCGCCGCTGTTCTTGGTCACCAAGGCGTCGATGCGATGACTGCGAAGCAGCGAAACTTCGCTTTCGACATCGTAAGGGCCGCGATCGAGGACCAGCTGAACGTCGGGAAGGACAAGCGGCGGCTCGACAGGATCGACGCTACGCACGAGGTAAAAGTGCTGGGGCGCGACTTCGGCGCGATGCGCTTCCTGGCGACCGATCGCCAGGAAGACCCGGCGAGGGGAGGGGCCAAGCCTCTCAATGGCTTCTGTGACGGTCGCAACATGCGTCCACCGATCACCAGGTTCAGCCACCCATTCTGGCCGGCGCAGCGCGAATGCGGGAATGCCGATCGCCGCCGAGGCCTCGCTGGCGTTTCTGGAGATGCGAGCTGCAAAGGGATGCGTTGCGTCGATCAGGAGGTCGAAGCTACCATCACGCAGAAAAGCAGCCAGTCCGTCGACGCCACCAAAACCGCCGATGCGAACAGGAACTGGTTGATCGCACGGTTTTTCCGTTCGGCCAGCGAGCGAGAGCAACACATCGTACCGGCCGGTGTTCGTGAGCGCTTGGGCGAGGGAGCGCGCTTCGCCGGTGCCTCCCAGCATCAGGATGCGGATTTTGCCCATGTCTGATATGCCTTCCGCTCCCAGCCAACGCTGGCTGACTATTATCGGCATCGGCGAAGATGGTCCAGCCGGGCTAGGTGACGAGGCCAAGCGATTGATCGCTGCCGCGTCCGTCGTCTTTGGCGGAAGACGGCATCATGAGCTGGCGGCAGCAATCATCACCGGCAAGAGGCTCATCTGGGAAAGCCCCTTCGAGAAGTCCGTTGAGGCGGTCGTTGCGCACCGTGGCTTGCCGGTCGTCGTCCTCGGCTCGGGCGATCCGTTTCTTTATGGCGTTGGCGCGACGCTATCGCGACGCATCGGTGCCGAGGAAATGCATGTCATCCCGGCCCCATCCTCTTTCAGCCTGGCTGCCTCGCGGCTCGGCTGGCCACTGCAAGAGGTGGCCAGTGTTTCGCTACACGGCCGCCCGTTGGATCTGATCCGACCGCACCTGCATCACGGCAGGCGGATCATCGCATTGACGTCGGACGGCGAGACACCAGACCAACTCGCGGAGCTTCTCCGCGTCTCCGGCTTCGGCCAATCCGAACTGCACGTTCTTGAGGCGCTTGGCGGGGAGCGCGAGCGGCAGCGTCACGCGCGCGCCGATCGCTTTGACCTTGCGGAGATCGACCCGCTGAACGTCTGTGCGATCGAGGTTGTGGCAGGGCAGGGGGCGCGGACGATTGTCTTCACACCGGGGCTCGATGACGCCCTTTTCGAGCACGATGGCCAGCTAACAAAGCAGGACGTCCGTGCAATCACGCTTGCCGCGTTGGCCCCGTGCCATGGCGAACTGCTCTGGGACATCGGCGCCGGCTCCGGCTCGATCGGCATCGAATGGATGCTGGCCGACCCATCGCTGCGGGCGATCGCCATCGAGCAATCGAGCGAGCGGGTCGCGCGCATCGCAAGAAATGCACTTGCCTTCGGCGTCCCCGGCCTTGCGATCGTCGAGGGAACCGCCCCCGAGGCGCTTGCGAACCTGCCGGAACCCGACGCGATCTTCGTCGGCGGTGGCGGCAGCGAGGCAGGCGTGCTCGAGGCAGCGCTTGAGGCCCTGAAGAGGGGAGGGCGTCTGGTTGCCAACGCCGTGACGCTTGAGATGGAGGCAATGCTGCTTTCGCTGCACCGGCAGTACGGCGGCACGCTGACCCGTATTGAAATCGCACGCGCAGCACCCCTCGGCGGCATGAACGGTTGGCGTCAAGCCATGCCCGTCACGCAGTGGCGCTATGGAAAGAAGTGAGACAAAGCAGATGACGACAGTGCATTTCATCGGCGCCGGGCCGGGTGCGGCGGACCTGATTACGGTGCGCGGCCGCAACCTCATCGGCAAATGCCCAGTCTGTCTCTATGCGGGCTCGATCGTGTCCCCGGAACTACTGCAATACTGCCCGTCTAACGCGCGCATCATCGATACGGCACCGATGTCGCTGGACGAGATCGAGGCTGAGTACCTGCGGGCCGCCGCAGCCGGCGAGGACATTGCGCGATTGCATTCGGGCGACCTTTCCGTTTGGAGCGCCGTTGCCGAGCAAATCCGCCGGCTCGAAAAGCACAACATCGACTACACGATGACGCCCGGCGTGCCCGCCTTTGCGGCGGCAGCCGCCGCCCTTGGCCGGGAACTGACGATTCCAGCCGTCGCGCAAAGCCTGGTGCTGACGCGCGTTTCGGGTCGTGCGTCGCCGATGCCGAACAACGAAACATTGGCGCGATTTGGCGCGACCGGCTCAACATTGGCCATCCACCTTGCCATACATGCGCTCGAGCAGGTTGTCGCGGAACTGACGCCGCTCTACGGCGCCGACTGCCCCGTCGCGATCGTCGCCAAGGCCTCCTGGCCGGATGAACGGATCATCCGGGGGACGCTTGGCGACATCGAGGCAAAGCTGAGCGCCGAGCCGATAGAGCGAACAGCGATCATCTTCGTCGGCCCGTCACTTTCGGCCAGCGATTTTCGTGAGAGTTCGCTCTACGACGCCGCATACCAGCGACGCTTTCGTGGCAGAGGGTGAGGGGGAGGGGCTACGCGGCTCAGACCTGCGCCGAAAGGTAGTCCATGCTCGCCCGTAACGCCTTTGCCGGATCCTTGAGATGGTGCACTTCGGCAGCGAACGGCTCGAAGGAGAACGGTCCGGCATAACCCGCCTCTACGAGTGCACGCATCTGCCCGGCATTGTCCAGACGATCATCTGCCGCCACCAGCACGCGGTGAGGATCGCGCATATCCGCGATCGAAACGTCAGGGTCGCTGACACCAGAGATATGAACCAGCCCGGTCAGGTCGGGAATGAGCTGTCCTTCGCCGGCAAGATGATGATGGAACGTGTCATGGACCAGCTTGAACGTCGATCGGGCCGACAGGGCATCGATCGCCGCCGCGGCCTCCGCCTTTGACCGTAGGGAACAGATCTCGAAGCCCAGCGGCTCCACAAGCCCTATGATCCCGGCGGCCTCGAGCATCGGCTTCAGTGCCGCCAGCGAATGGCGCAGATTCTCCTGACGCTCGCCGTCGGCTCGGCCGGTGCCGTCGTTCTTGGGAACAAGAACGAGCGCCTTTGCGCCGCACGCTTTCGCAAAGCTGATCAACGCCTGCGCTTCCTCCGCGCGCGCAGCGTTCCATTCATTGAAGCGCTGCAGCGCATTGATCGAGATAATGGTCAACGCGTGTTGTCGTGCCGCCTGCGCGATCACCTCTGGTGTGGTTCCATCGAGGATCGCATTGCCCGTGAGATCATTGCGTATCTCGACTGCATCGATGCCAAGCGACGTGGTCAGCGCAAAGAAATCTTCGATCGGCAGCGACGGCGCCGCCATGTGGTTGAGGGCAAAACGAAGCGATGACATTTCCGGGCTCCTCCTTAAGCCTTGAACATCCCGGGAGGGTGCTCTTGCCTTTAGTTTCTCTACCCGACTTCCCGATGCGATCCACCTCTTTGCATAAATCCCCACTTTCATCCTTGAGAGAAAATCACCCCCGATGATGTAATGACCTCACACGATGAGACTGAACGCACTCCACAGGGAGCACAGTGAACACTTGACGGGAACGTCGATAGTGGGACTGCTACGACAGCAACTGCAGCCTAAATATCAACGGCTGAAACCGGCACAACTCGCAGCTACGGCCAAACTTAAATGCGCCTGATAAGAGTAGTTTCATTGAAGCAACTTAATTTCAATAACATCTGTAAGGAATTTTATTCCTTCCAAGATCAATACCACTCACTGCATGCCGATGTACTTTCGCTACTGAGAAAATACATTCCGAGTTTTCCGAAAAGAAAGCATATTTTTATATACTCCAACTCTCAGCATTAACCGTCTGAAATATTTTTGTATTGCTTATTAGCATCCATGTATGTAGTTTCTTAATAAAGTAGAAACCATGCGATCAGCAGACTTGTGATTGATCATACGAAGTACTTCTACTTTGGAGGCATACTAAGGGGATCATCAAATCGTTCCGGGGTCGTCGCAAAGTATTGCATTCATTACGCACGACTATTCTCCGGAACTCTAGGGGTATGAGGCTAGTATGAATTACGTACCTTCGGAATTTGAAAGCGGACGGATACCACTGAATAGGCTTCGGCATGATGCGGTGACATCAAGGGCGAAAGCGGACTTCGAGCATTCTGACGGGGCGCAAGACGATGATCGCTGCGTGCTGATTATCGACGCCAGAACACTTGAACGTCAATGCCTTGCAACAACGCTGAGGGCGAATGGTCTGCGCATGGACGCCCTGACCGTTGCTTCAATTGGAGAGTGGCGCGAAGAGAAAGACAAGGACCAGCCTGTTGGTGCGGTCCTGCTCAACATCGCCGGTCGCAGGATGGATGACGCCACCCTGTACGATGAGATCAAGCACATAACGTCGGAAGTCGCGCCAGCGCCGGTTATCATTTTGGCGGATGGTGACGACCTGAACCAGACGTTGAAGGTCCTTCAATACGGCGCTCGCGGTTTCATTCCAACCTCTGTCGGGATCGAGGTCTGCGTCGAGGCAATTTCCCTGGCGATCGCAGGCGGGACCTTCATTCTCGCAAGTGGCGCCTTCTGCCCTGGTGCAGCGGCCACAGTTGACCGGAACCAGCAGCAGCGGCCGAATGAACTATCGCGCCTGTTTACGCTGCGGCAAGCCGAGGTCGTGCAAGCGCTTCGCAAAGGCAAGGCCAACAAGATCATCGCCTATGAACTCAACCTGCGCGAAAGCACGGTCAAAGTTCATATCCGAAATATCATGAAAAAGCTGAAGGCGACCAACCGCACGGAAGTTGCCTACAAGCTCAACGACATGTTCCAGTAATTATGGAAGATTAAGGCAGGGAGGCGCGCAGCTGTTGTCTGCGCGCCTTCTTCGATTGCGCGACTTTATCTGCAATAACGAGAGTATCTGCAATAAAGAGTCGCAAAAACGCTGCCAGATCTTACTCATACGCCGTGTGTTCCTTTTGGGGCGCGACGGTCGGCTGCGGCTTGTGGCGACGTCCTAGTATCTGTCTGAACCCTCTCGCCGAAAACGGTTGAACGAGCTGGGCAACGAAGCCCTCGGCAATCCGTCCACTGATCCCGATCTCAGCCGGCGGTCTGCGAGGCGGATTGAAATACGTCCCGAATATCTGATCCCATAAAACGAGATTCTCGCCGTAGTTGGTGTTTCCCTCGGAAAGCACCTTCGAATGATGCCAGCGGTGCAAGCGCGGGGTGCTGAAAATCCGGTCGAGCGGGCCTGTCCTGACATCCATGTTGCAGTGGGTGAGAAGGCCGATGAAAGCTGTCACCGCGCTGATCCAAAGGAAAACGGGGAGGGGCGCCCCCAAGACATAGAGCGGGATTTGGCTAAGCGCGATCTTGAAGAGCGAATCGACGACGTGAAAGCGGCCGGTATTGACAACCCACAGGCGTTCGACGCTGTGATGCAGGGCATGAAACCGCCACAACGAAAGGATCTCGTGCGCGGCGCGGTGCGCGACATAGAGACCGAATTCGGCGATGACCAAACCCAGCGCGACCTGGAAGGCAAGGGGCCAGTGGTCCGGCCATACCGCCGCAGGCGACGTGACCGCTGGCTGCACGACTGTGGCAATCGCCATTGGGGCAGACGCTCCAATGGCCGCGGCAAGTTGTACGCCACCCTTGGTCAGGAGCGTATGTGCGATGTCGTTGAAAGTTTCGCCATCATGCTTCAGCCATTCCTGCTCATAGGGCATCAGCCGCTCGAAGCCTGCGATCGCCGCGACGATCGACAGATAGACGACGTTGAACCACAACAGCGGCGCGCCTGTATGAAAAGCCCAGCCGGCCCCACTCAATCCCGCGGCGAAGAGCGCTGGCCACAATGCCCACGACGTCGCCATGTAAAGTGCCGACTTGCCCTCATTCATCACGCGCACCCTCTACCTTGCCTCTGACGTCTTATGATACACCGGACTTGGGTGCGTCAGGCAAGGCCCGAAGCGACGATCTGTCATAAGGCCACACCCTTGAAGCAACTGACAGGCGCGGACCAGCCGGATACGTCGAAAATGCCTGCTGGCCGCCCGACGGCAACTTTGCCGTGTTGATTTCTTGCGATTGTCACGCGGCGGGCTTCTTGATAGGCATCATCCATAAGATGTAATCCCCCGCCACAGGCCAATGCTCCAACGATCCCATGACCACGCCGCGAGCCCGCTCGTCGGAATTGCGCTTGCTTCTTCCGGCTATTCGCTATTTGCCATTCAGGACGCGGTGGTGAAGTGGCTGGTGGCCGATTACGCGGTTCCGCAAATCCTCTTCATGCGCAGCATCATGATCGTGGTTATTGCCGGCGTCATGGTTCAGCGGCTGCGGCATCCTTCAATATTAAAAAGCCCGCACCGGAAGTCCCTGCTGTTGCGCGCAGGGCTCATGCTTGCGGCATGGATGGCCTACTATTCTGCTGCACGCCACCTCGGCCTCGCCGAGATCACCACGATGTATTTCTCAGCGCCTATCATGGTGGTCCTGCTATCGATCCTCGTCCTCAAGGAGAACGTCGGGCCGATGCGATGGTTCGCATGCATAGGCGGCTTCGTCGGCGTGCTGCTCGCCGCCAATCCCGCCGAAGCACCAAGCCTTGTGCCCGCCGGGATGGTCATCTTCGCGGGTTTCTGCTGGGCGTGGAGCACCGTGCTTGTTCGCCTCGTCAGCCGCACCGAAAGCACCGCGAACCAGATGATGGCAACAAGCTTTGCCTTCGTTGTCGCCTGCGGCGCGACGCTGCCGTGGTTGTGGAAGACACCGGATCTTTTCGGCTGGATGCTGATGATCGGCCTCGGCTTCGTGGCTGCAGCCGGCCAGTATCTGCTCTACGAGGGTTTCCGCCATGCACCTGCTTCGACGCTGGCGCCGATGGAATATAGCGGCCTCGTCTGGGCGTTTCTTTACGGCTATCTCATCTGGTCGGAAGTCCCGACGGTCAATGTCGTGGCAGGTGCCGGGCTGATCGTCGCCTCCAGCCTCACGCTTGTATGGTGGGAGCGTCGGCAGATGCTCTGCGCCACCCGGCTGTCTACGTAGGGCGCCGGCCACGCCGTCAAGTGTAAGCCCTCTGCACACTAGCCTCGTGCGCCACGCTCAGCTTCTGAGCGGCCAGCACGACTTCGAGCCGGTTTCGAGCGTCGAGCTTCTGCATCAGGACGGTCATATAGTGCTTCACCGTCTTTTCGCTGATGTCGAGACAGCTCGCAATCTCCCGGTTGGTATTGCCACGCATCAAGTAGCCGACGATCTGCTCTTCGCGGGCGCTCAACCGGAGATGCACCTGCGTCTTTCGACGTAGCGCCTCGGTCTTCATCGACATGATTACCTTGGTGGCGAAACCGGGCGTGATGAAGGTATTGCCGGCATAGACCGTGCGGATAGCCTCATGCAAATCAGAGGCGGTGCTGCCCTTCAACACGTAACCGGAAACACCCAGACCCAAGACCTGGATCGCCGACTCGATACTGGAGCTGGCAGTAAACACGATGATGCGGGTACGCTGATAGCGCTGCAGCATGATCTCGATCGCGGAAAGCGCGTCGCCAGGCATGCTCAGGTCGACCACAATCACATCAGGGTCGAGTTCCTCGACAAGCTTCAATGCGTCAACCGCATTCTCCCCTTTGCCGACAATCGCCAGATCTTCCTTGTTTGAATAGAGACTGACCAATCCTTCGAGTAGTATTGGATGATCATCGACGAACGCTACTGAAATCGCCATCCCGCTCCCCTCTCATTTTAAGTACTACCCTAGCGCACCAACACGTGTTTTTGAAGATAATACTTAAGTGATAGTTAAATCAGTCTACGATGGGACAATGTCTCTTTCACTACACATTTCGTTTCAGTAGTAAAATCGCGCTACCCCCCGCCAATACTTTCGTCATCCGGTCAGGAATAGCTGAATCGGCATGAGAAGGCCGAAAATGTGGGCGCGAGCTAGCGGAGACAACAGGCAAGGCGCTCATTTTGAGCAAGGACCAAACGGCACTATCTCGAGGATAAACCAGCACCCCTTAATACCTTGGAGACCTCTAATAATAGCATCCGCCGCCGTGTTAAAAAATGGTTAACATCCATCCCACTCCTACAACGATAGAGGTATATATTATTGCAATACATGGCGCGGCAGACAACAGCCTGCAATTGAACTTGAAATGCTCCGTCATCCAGCACGGTTGCTGTGTCGGTGGTCGTTGCCGACCTGATGTCAATGCCGCCCTAGTCCCCTCCTTGCTACTCCTCCCTGAATGCCTTCATCATCTGGTCGGTGAATGGCTTGAGGAGGTATGAGAGAGCGGTTCGTTCGGCGGTCTGGACGAAGACTTCGACGGGCAT
>NZ_JACHYW010000011.1:0-192527 GCF_014193145.1 Rhizobium sp. BK060 | reverse complement strand
CGCGGCTTTACCTCGTCGACCTGGATGACATTTCGTCAGGCCCTGGAACTCGGTGCTGCCGTTCGCAAGGGCGAGACCGGAACGACAGTCGTCTTCGCCAGCTCCTTTATCCGGGCCGAAACCAGTGAGATCGGCGATGCGGTCGAGCACGACATCCCGTTTCTGAAAGCCTACACGGTCTTCAACACCGAACAGATCACGGGACTTAGCGAGCGCTTTCGGCCAGTCACACCGGTTCCAGATCCGATCAGCCGGATCGGGCATGCCGACCGCTTCTTCGCCAACACCGGCGCCCTGATCCGGCACGGCGGATCGTCGGCATACTACGCCCCGGCCCGCGATTACATCCAGATGCCGGCCTTCGAAGCCTTCCGGGATGCTCAATCCTATGTCGCCATCCTCAGTCATGAGCTGACCCACTGGACGGCAGCCCCGCATCGTCTTAATCGCGACCTCAACCGTTACGCCAAGGACAACAGCGAACGCGCCCGCGAGGAACTGATCGCCGAGCTCGGCAGTTGCTTCCTCTGCGCCGATCTCGGCATTGTTCCAGAACTCGAGCCGCGGCCCGACCATGCGAGCTATCTCGCCTCCTGGCTCAAGGTTCTCTCAGACGACAAGCGGGCGATCTTTACTGCGGCCAGCCACGCGCAACGCGCTGTCAGCTACCTGCACCATCTGCAGCCGGAGCACGGGGAAGGGGAGGCGGCGTGAGCCGCTTCTCGCGCCGCCTCAGCATCCGGTCTGTGAAGCTTTCGAAGACGTTTTGCGTGAGCGCCGTTTTCTCCGAACCTCACGGCGCGCAATGCGGTTTGCATTGCACTGTGCCACGGCCACCACCAATGCCCGAAAGGAACGCCGGTTTTCATGTGCTTCCGCGATGACGATCTCGCGATCATCGATCGGGGCGCGTCCCTGACAGGGCTATTTCGGACCGGGTTCAAGCGCCGCGCGCCGGTGCAGGAAGCGCAGACGGCAATTCTCAACGAAATTGTCATTCGCGTTTCCGCCGATGCCTTCGAAGCTTTTGTTGCGGCCATCGAAGCGCAGCCAGTCGCAGCGCCCGCCAAAGTAGTCGAGCCTGCGGCGTCAAGCGCCCTGGGAACATTGAGCCTTGGGCTTGTCGAAGATCGAGGCGAGTCGCTCGACAACCAGTCCATTCTCGTTCGGATGATGACCGACATCAGAGCCTGGATGATGTTCTCCTGGATATCGCCGACCCGCGGCCCATTTCCCGGGGGCTCCTCGAGGCCACGACGCTCTTACCCTCCGGCCGCTCAAAACCATTCCCGTTGTCTATGTCGCCTTTCTAAGTGACCGACCGCGATCAGCGTCAACCCACAAGGGGTTCCCCGACGCCGGCGCTCCGGTGACGCCTGCGGCTCGGTCCCTTCTGTGGGCGCCATCGGGAATGGTCCCGATCAACCGAAGGAGTAACTGACATGGCCACCACGATCGCAACCCTGACGCAGAAGACCGACGGCAGCCTCGAAGGCGTCTTCGCCACCATCCGGGTCAATGCCCCGATCGCCATCGTCCCGAACGCCAACAAGGCAAGCGAGGAAGCCCCTGACTATCGCATCATCCACCGCAAGACCGGCTTCGAGATCGGTGCCGGCTGGAACCGCATCGCCCGCCAGACAGGCGAGAAATACCTCTCCGTGAAGCTGGAGGCGCCTGAGATCGGCGTCATCTTCGGCAATCTTGCAGCGGCCCCTGGTGGCGATCCGAACCGCATGGTCATCCTCTGGAACAACCCGGCCTGAGCCGGAAAGCCGGCCCTGAGGGGCCGGCAAACCATCCAAGCCGAGGAACTGCGATGATCACGACAGACTGGATCGCCCTTGATGAACAGCGTTCCATCCATGTTATGCGGCACGTTTCGTGCCCACGAAGAAAGGGTGGCTGCCCTGGTGCCATACATACGAACCGGAAAAGCCTGCTCAGTTCGTGCAAGGGTGACATGGCGAAATGAAGGTCTCAAGGACGAGCAGTGCCCCCAATTTTGTCTCCGCTTCGGTTCCCTCCACTTCGACAAAATCGGCACCCCCACTCGCCGGCTCCGCCGGTCGCGTTCCGCGATCCCTGACCCCTCCATCCTGCCCTGACCGGAGCGTTCGTCTTTCACATCTAGTCAAGGAGACGACGACAATGACCAATTGCAACGACGAACTTATCGAATTGCTGCGCGCCGAGCTCAGGAACGCCGACCCTGAAGAGCGCCGCCAGATCGAGGCAGAACTCGAACTGGCGTTCGCCGAGCGTGAGGTGATCCAGGCCGAACAGGACGGCCGCATCAGCGCCGAGCCTCCTTTCTGAAGGAGGCTTTTGCCATGTCGGCAAGCCTGGCTTGCCAGATCGACCGGCGGGCCAGGTTCAAAACTTTCCTTCGCTGTCCATGATCATCGAAACCCTGTAGCCGTTCCTCAGTGAAGACGCGTCGCCGATCGCGCGACTGATCTCTTGTCTGGGATGGCTTTCGGTCTGTATCCGCGAGCGCTTCTTTCTCAGGAGTTCGAGGAAAAGCCCGATTTCTCAGGAGTTCGAGGAAAAGCCCGACCGCCTCTTCCTCTCGCGTGAAATGATGCACCAGCTTCTGGCCGCCAGATCGACGTGGCATAATAGCGGGCCATGTTTTTGGTGGCGTCGGTGCGTTCTGTGTAAAGCTGGTAGGGCTGCGCGATCCTGGCAGCCAGGATCGCCGAGAGCGGACTCCCCGTCCAATGAGAGATTTGAATCGGGTCGGCCTTAATTGATTCATGACCGTGATAAGTTGGCAGACACGTGCCACGCTTCGGGCGAGCCGGTTGCAGCAGGCGGTGCTACTTGCTGGCGCTCACGGAGCCCGCAAGTGGTCTCCGTCCATTCGGGTCACGTCCCATGTCGCCCCTGCGTCTGCGCCTGCTTCGTCTCATTGCCGCACACGGAGCCTTCATTGCATCCGATCTCAGGCTGCATCATAGGAATTTGCGAATTCGCGGTCGGCATAATAGCGCAACTTTCTGCCGATGATCGGTCGCCGACCTGCGAGAAACAAAAGCTCCGCTTCAGCGGGCAGGTTGCGCACTTCGTCGGGTGTCAGTAGGGCACGTCCGGTACGCTGTTCGCTGTAGGAAATCCCAGATTGCTCGGCGTCCAGTGCGAGTGCCATCGTTCGAAAGGCAATTGTCTCCTGTCCCAACAGGTCGGATATCAAACGGGCGCTCTCATGATCGTTTACACCGAACACTTGAAGCACGCCGGCATTCGATAGAAATGTGCCGGCACGTCGCCCGTAAGTCGCCCGCAGCTGATGGATATCCTGGAGTATCGGCCACAGTTGCACGCCATATCCAGCCATCAAGCCCATAGCTCGCTCGACCGGCGCGAGGTAACCCAATGCAGCAAACTCGTCGAGCAAACAGAGAACCGGGGCAGGCGGGCTAACCGGTGTTCGCGCGAGATCTGACAGGCTTTGCGTGACCAGTAAACGCAGCCATCTTGCGTAGGGTCCGAGCCTGTCCGGCGGCAGAACGAGGAACACGGTCGTCGTCCGAGACTTCAGTTGCGAAAATCGAAACGCTGAGCGGCCAAGACCAGCAGTGATCCGCGGGCTGTCGAGGAAGTGCGTATGACGTTGGGCGGCCGACAGCACGCCCGCCGCCTCCCGATCGGACTTGGCGAGATGTCGGTTGGCCGCACGGGCAACAAGACCGTTCGCCGCCGTGCTTTCCTGCATGGTCTTCAGAAGAGCGATGAAGTCGTCAGCCGCGAGGGTCAGATGATGTCGGAGCATCGAAAGATTGCGGGTGCTGCGGGGCTCCGTGCTGACGATATGCAGGATCAATCCGCCGATCAGCGCCTTTGCCTCTTCATTCCAATGGGCTTCACCAGTTAGCCCAGGCTCATCGAACACCAGTGCGTCGGCAAGATTGCTCGCATCATCGATGAGATCGACCCCTTCGGGATCGAATGCGTCGAGGGGATTGTAGCTGCTGTTTTGATGCTGCGTGATGCCAAACGGGTCAAGCACATGCACCGGTCCGAAGCGCTCCCGCGCCCGAAACGCAATCCGGGCATTCTCACCCTTGGGATCGATGCAGATGATTGAACGATTGACGTCGAGCAGATTGGGCAAAATGGTGCCGACACCCTTGCCTGACCGGGTGGGCGCCATGGTCAGCAGATGCGCGGGCCCGTCATAGCGCATAAGCTTGCCAGTCTTCGTATCACGGCCGAGAAGAAGTCCGTCGCGTGAGCGCGTGAGCGACGCCGTCTCCTTGTCGCTGGCAAATCGCGCCGAGCCGTGTGTATCGTCCGACGTTTCGCCAAAGCGGGCAATCATCGGAGCGCTCACGAGACGGAACAGCACGACGAGCCAAAAGACAGTGAAGAGGGTGTCGCCGACGACCCAGAGCGCGTCGCCTTTGCGGATGCCGAACGATTGCATCAGGGCCTGCAGTGCGAAGGTGATGACCAAAAATGCAAGGATATAGAAACCGCCGAAGGCAATCAGATGCTGCGCCAGGCGGAACGGCGCGAGAATGACCGACAGCAGCGCCCAGATCGGATCGCGTGCGGCAAGCGTCGTCATTGCCTTGAATGCGCGCCAGGTCGCCGATCCCTGTATCATGGAAGCCGCGTTTCCTGGCTTTCTAGCGAAGGCGCGATCCGGGGATCGAGGACCGCCGTGAACAGTTTGCGGTCGCTGTCGCGGTTGAGGAATTCGGGCAAAGCGCGGCGCAGCCAGCCGAGCAAACCCTTCGCAAATTCGTCTTCGCCACGATCGAGATGCTCCATGATCAGTGTGCCAAGCAGGATCTTTCGGCGCGTTTCTTCCGCGCGTTCCTGTTTGCCCAGCCTTGCCTGCAGGGTCTTCTTTTGCGCTTCGAGCTGGGAAAGCCGCTCTTCTATCGATTTCCGCACCATGCCGCTTCTCCTATCGTCGGGTGCGATGCGAGGTCATCGTGAACCGATAAAGTCCATAACCTTGCGCCCGTTCACATCGCATCGCGTGTACCGCCAGGGTCGTAGTCCTTGCACTATAGGCATTATACGATAAATATGCAACCTATGAGGAATTTAAGGCGACGGATAAACCATCCGTCGCATTGGGTAGCGGAACCGATTTGGTTTGCCTAAGGGCGCACTTACGGGTTGCTGCGCAGCCCAGTGCTTGGCAAGCCTGGGCCCCGGCTAAGGATCGCATCGATGGCTATCTACCATCTGAGCATAAAGCCGATAACGCGTGCCAGTGGCCGCAGTGCCGTGGCGGCTGCGGCCTATCGGTCCGGCACGAAGCTTGAAAATCAAAGCGATGGGTTGGTGCATGATTTTAGCCACAGGGCAGGGGTTGCGTATGCCGAGATCGTTCTGCCGGCGGGCGTGTCGGCAGACTGGGCAAGCGACAGATCGGCATTGTGGAATGCCGCGGAAGCGGTCGAGAGTCGCAAGGACGCCCGCGTTGCGCGGGAATTCGAAATTGCCTTGCCGCACGAATTGTCCGCGGAGCAACGGTTGGTACTAACACGTGCGTTTGCGCAAGCGCTGGCTGATCGCTATCAGACCGCCGTCGACTTTGCGATCCACGAACCGCATCAGGCGAGCGACATCCGCAATCATCATGCCCATGTGATGATGACGACGCGCAAGGTGGGGCCCGACGGGCTTGGCGCCAAGACCGAGATGGAGCGTGCCAACAAGGAGCTTTTGCCGGCGGGCCTTGCGACATCAACGATGCAGTTGCGTGAGATCCGGCGGTCGTTCGAGCAGATGACCAACATGCATCTGGCCCGTGCTGGGTTTGATTTAAGGGTGGATCATCGCTCGCACCAGGAGCGTGGCCTGGAGATCGAGCCGACCCAACATGTGGGCGTGCACGCAACGGAGATCAGTCGTCACGGGGGCGATGTATCGCGCCCGCGCATGGATGAGGCGGCAGCGCGTCGAAACGCCGAGGTAATCCGCGATAGACCGGAGCAGGTTCTGGAACTGATCACCCAGGAAAAAAGCGTCTTCGATCGCCGCGATATCGCACGCACACTGCATCGCTACATCAATGACGACGCGCAGATGTTCCAGAATGCCTTCGCCAGGATCATGGCGTCTCCAGCCTTGGTGACATTGCAGTCGGAGAGGGCGAGCGGATCGGATGGGCCGGAATATGCGCGCTATTCGACGAGAGAGATGATCGGCGTCGAAGCGTCAATGGCAGGCCATGCGCAAACGATGTCAAAACGTCTGCGTTACGGCGTCGATCGTCGACATGTCGACCGGGCGATCGACGACCAGGATCGGGCGCTCCGCGCAGCCGCGGGATCGCGTTCGGCCAGCGATGAAAGGGCGGGTGCCGAGGGAACGTCATCGCAACGTGCCGCGCGCCTGTCGGATGAGCAGCGTCGGGCGATCGATCACGTCACCGGTCCGGAGCAGATTGCAGCTGTCGTGGGCTTCGCTGGCGCCGGCAAAAGCACGATGTTGGCCGCAGCCCGCCAAGCCTGGGAAGGACAGGGGTACACGGTCCACGGCGCCGCCCTGTCGGGGAAAGCTGCGGAAGGATTGGGGGAGTCGTCGGGGATCCGAAGTCGCACACTCGCGTCCTGGGAATTCGGATGGAAGAACGACAACGATAGGCTCGGTCGGAGGGATGTCTTCGTCATCGATGAGGCAGGTATGGTGGGTAGCCGGCAGCTTGCACGTTTCGTCGCGGAAGCTAAACGGTCCGGCGCGAAACTCGTCCTCCTCGGTGACCACGAGCAGTTACAGGCGATAGGTGCCGGCGCGCCGTTTCGTGCGATTGCCGCGCGTATCGGCTTTGCCGGATTGTCCGATATTCGCCGCCAGCGGGAGCCATGGCAGCGCGCGGCGTCGATTGCTTTTGCCACGCACAAGACCATCGACGGACTTGATGCTTATGCACGCCATGGCGCCATCAAGTTTGCCGACAGTCGCGAGGCGACACGTCGCATGCTCGTTGAAGATTATTTTGCTGACAGGGATGTGCGCCCAGGTGGCACGCGCATCGTGATTGCGCACCGCCGCGCCGACGTCCGCGCCTTGAATGCCGATATTCGCTCCAGACTTCAGGAGCTTGGTGCGCTTGCAAAGGGCGGGGAGAGCGAGAGCGGCACCGGTGGAGTGGCGTTGTTCGAAACCAAGGACGGCCCGCGAACCTTTGTTGCAGGGGATCGCGTCCTGTTCCTGCAGAATGACCGTCAGCTTGGCGTCAAGAACGGCATGCTTGGCACCGTCTTGGCGGCGGAAAACAATTTGCTGCAGGTCAAGCTTGATGGGAGGGCGAAGGGACGTGACGGCAAGGGTCGTGTCGATATCTGGACACCGCGGTACAACGCGATCGATCATGGCTACGCAACAACGATCCACAAGACGCAAGGAGCGACGGTTGATCGCACCTTCGTGCTTACTTCGCCGACCATGGATCGCCACCTGACCTACGTGGCCATGACCCGCCACCGTGAGGGTGCCGCACTTTATGCAAGCCATGAGGAGTTCGGTGACCGCCAATCCGGGCGGTTGATCGCGCATGGCAAGGCCCCCTATGAACACGATCCCACAAAACGCGGTAGCTACTACGTGACGTTGGAGTCACGAACGGGGCAGCGACATACCATCTGGGGCGTCGATCTCGAACGAGCGATCGAAAGCGCCGCGCCATCGATCGGCGCGACGATCCGACTGGAATTTCGGGGAAGTGAAACCGTCCGTCTCCCTGATGGTCGGGAAGCGCAACGCAACAGCTGGGAGGTCAAGTCCGGCGACGCTGTGGCCTACGCGCAATTGCAAGGCAAGCTTAGCCGCTCAGGGGTGAAGGAGACGACGCTCGATTATATCAGCGACTTCGCTGGGCGGCGAGGAATAGACGACGAGTTAACCGTCAGGAGTGAAATCGAACTTGGACATAAGCCAGCTGTGGCAACGATGGAGAGGCGTCGCGACGGGCGTGCCTCAAGCGATCTGTCGAGCGCCTGGATCAAGAACGAGGCGTCCATGGAACAGCGATCCGTTCTTAATCCCAACCGTTCCAGCACCAATCAAATCGCTTACGCTGACATCCCGCGAGAAGAGCCGAAACGAACCAGCGATCGAGACATGCGTTCCGAAGGCGAGCACGTCAACGGTAGCCGACGGCGCGGAGCGTTCTCGGGCCTCAAATTGAATAGCACGAGCCAACCCGCACACGCACGCGCGGCGGGACCGAGGGTTGAGTTCGAAGTGCTGGCGGTGCCGTCACCCTTTGAGCAGGCTGTCGATCGATACGCTCGGGCCCTCACGTCGGCGATGAGATCGCAGGATCGGGGATTGCCGATCTTGCCGAGCCAGAAGGCAGAGCTGCAGGCTGCCGGTGCTGACCTCGAAAAGACGCAACCTGGGTCACGGGCCCTGATGATATCTACTGTTCAGCACGACACGGCTGCCCAACATGCGATGATCGAGCGATCTGGGCGAGAGCGTGTCATCGAAGTCATCGCAGGCATGGCGCGGGAGCAGGCACTGCAAGCTGATCCACAGGCCCGGGCGGATCGGTTGATGAGTAACTGGCGATTGCTGCAGACACAACGTCAGGAACTTGCCGCTGAACGCAGCGATGCTGCGCGGGAAAGGATTGAACAGGAGATGCGCCTTTTGAGGCGCGAGATCAATCGCGATCCCGCAGTTGCATCCATTATCCGCGACAGCGCCAACAACGTCCGGCTCGAGCGCCAGCAGGATCATCGGAGTCCTGCCGGTTACACGGAGCAAAAGCGCGAGCGCGAGCGAGGCAGTGAATTCGAGCGGTAGGGGAGACTGATGGCCGACAATGAGCGGAAAGGCGCCATGACCGAACGCGACGATGATGTCGATGAGGCGGTTGCGGCATTCCATGATTTGCGTCAAACCGTTGAACGTTTCGGTGCGCACATCTCTGCGGAAATGACAATTGTTCGCAAAGGCGTCGAGCTGGCATTCGAGGAGTTCGAGAAATTCCAGGAAACACCGGGTGACGGCGAAAATCTTCTCCGCATCGCGGAGTTTCTGGTTGGCATGAACCAACGCATTGATCTCATCGCAAGATCGCCAATTCTCAAGAACGGGCCCGATTATTTCGTACGGGCGTTTGAACGTGGGGGCGAAGGCATGATGGCGACGGCCGTTCAACAATCGGAACTGGATAACCGGGAATTTCGAAGACACTTGCTTGAATTGCGACATCTGACGCGGGATGCGCGTGAACGCCGGCTGCAGAATATCTATTTGTGGTTCGTTGGTGCGATCGGTCTCGTTGTTGGAATGGTTGCGGCGCTCATTGTCGCGCCTTCACTATGACCTCTGGGGCCAAGAATCCGAAGCTGCTCTACGCTGAAACACTCGCACTCAACGACACTTTGTATGGTGGGGACGCGCTATCGCGCCGCCCTATAAACGGGCAACCGCTCGGAGGTAATCTGCCGTCTTCTCCCTTAAGCGGCTCACTGAGCTCTGACGACGCGGTCCCGTCCATCACGTACTTCCTTGGCGATCCGATGACCGCGCGCTAGCAGCCAGTTGCCAGTGCCCTTCTCAACGCTGATCGATCTTAGATCCATGTGTTGTCGCAACCTCGACAAAAGCAAAGGCAACCTCGCGTAGCGGCGCGCCCCGCTGCTTGTCTCAGTCGTTGGACGGGATACATAATAAAGCATATGCAATTGTGGTAGGAAGAGATGACGCTTGTCACAATGGCAGTTTTGTCGACTGTGAACGTCCCTTGTGGGACGGCCCTTTCGGCTGAGCAGTTGGCGGCGAAGATCTTGGATCCGGAAAGCGCTGATAGTTACGATCCATCCGTTTTTTCGTACTTCTCCGACGTGGAAGAGGAACTACAGCATTCGTTCTTGAGTGAAATGGCCATCGATCTGGCCGCAGCGTCAGCCTTGGCCAAGAAGTACTCCTCTGGTTATGACTTACCGCTTGCGTAGGCGGCGTAGTGCTTCATCCGCACTCCAACCGGTGGGCAGATCTTTTTGCCCAAACGCTGAGAATAATCGACCAAGCCAACTCAAAATTCACGTTGTTGTATAGACGGAGCCTCGGCGGCGGAAACGCTGAGCTGAACCGAAGCGGTGGACGTCCATCGGGAGGTGGATGGCGGCTTTCGGCTTGCAAGGGAGAGGGGCAGCTTCCGCCTTGCCCGCGCTCAAAGCATCAACCCGGCCGCCAAAGGCAGCCACCTCTCGGACGTCAATTGATGCTCATGGTTTAAAGGCAACCCTGTTGCCGCGTTAACGCTTTGCCTGTGGTTGAGTAATCACAAGTTGGCTTTTGCGAACGCCGGTGTAGAATTCGGGCCAGCAGGAACGTGCGGTTTGGTGTCCGGTACAAATTTATATGAACCGGCGTCCGCTCTTCCGAATCATTTCGACCACGTATTGGTCGCGATACCGCGCTCTTAATACCGGCGAATTTGTAGCCCAAATTGCTGCCCACTTTTTAGAGCTTCGCGTCGGATTCCGTTTTATCCCCTTCGGTGCGGCCGGATGGCGATCCAACGCTAACCGCGGGCGAGATGTTCTCAGGCATGTGGGCGACGTTTCGCTGCCGTACTTGGGTGCTACGCCCAGTCTGTTCCTCTGCAACGTATTGATAAATATGTTATTTAAGCTATAATGAATGATGGCGGCGGGCCCGACAAAGGTTTCGATTTGCTGGCCAGGAACGACGGGCGAAACGGGCAGGCGCGGCGAAAGCCCTGGAGGAACTGGTGGGCCCGGAGGGACTCGAACCCCCAACCAAGCGGTTATGAGCCGCCGGCTCTAACCATTGAGCTACAGGCCCGGAGACAGCATAGCTGCCGTGTCCGGCGCAATGGTTCCCCGGAACGTTTTTCGCTCTAACGCAATTCTTCTGCGGTCACAAGGGACTGCCGCAATAGCTTCACAATCAATCGGCAAGACGTCAATTGAGACTTCACAATCAGGGAGTGAAACACCGTGCTGCCGAACACCAGAACAATCGCCTTCAGCCTTCTGCTTGGCCTTACGGCCGCAGGTGCCATGGCGCTGCCGGCGCTGGCCGCTGATTCGCAGCCGCGCGAGGCCGTGATTTCCGTTAGCGGCGAGGGGCAGGCAAGCGTCGCGCCCGACATGGCGGTCCTCAGCCTTTCCGTCGTGAAACAGGCAAAGACCGCACGTGAAGCGCTCAACGAAAACAACAAGTCGATGAGCGACGTCCTTGCCGCGTTGAAGAAGGCGGGCATCGCGGAGCGGGATCTCCAGACTTCAGGCTTTTCGGTGCAGCCGCAATTCAGCTATCCACAGTCCAACGACGGTCAGCCTCAGACCCCGCAGTTGGTGGGCTACCAGGTGTCCAACTCGTTGAGCGTGCGCGTCCGCGACCTGTCCAAGCTCGGTGCAATTCTCGACGAAGCCGTCACACTCGGCGTCAATCAGGGGGGCGATATTCAGTTCACGAACGACAAGCCGGAGACGGCGATGGAGGAGGCCCGCAAGAATGCGGTCGCCAACGCCATCGAGAAGGCGAAGACCCTCGCCGCGGCGGCCGATGTCAAGCTCGGGCGGGTGATCGAGATCAGTGAAACGTCGCCGCGTCCACAGCCGGTTCCCGTCGCACGGGCTGCGATGATGAAGGAGACGGCCGACTCGGCGGTGCCCATCCAGGGCGGTGAAACCAGCTACAACATTACCGTCAACGTGACGTTTTCGATCGCGCAGTGATCGCAAGGCAGCGTGACTGCCGTTAATTTTATAGCGAGTAGGCCATTGATATTCTTTGCAAATTCAATGGCCTGTTTGTTTTTGCTGGGCGCGGTGGAGCCTCTGGGCTACAAAACGCTTTATCACGCATATATTACACTATAACATTGATCGTGTTTTCGGTCCGCAGGGGAATTCTGAGTTCTGTTTCCCATGTTCCTGCTGGCCGAAGAGGAGGAATGGCACTAGCCCTAAAGAGGAGACAGACATGACGAATGCCTTGCCGCCGCTTCACAATGGACACGCCCCGTTCACCCTTCAGGAACTCTTCCGCGAAGCCCTCTATGCCTTCGAAGAGTGGGATACGGAACTTACAGAACCAATCGTCACTTTCGAAGGACGCGTTGTACCCATCAGCCAGGTCTTCGAAGCGATGCGTCTGTGCGACGATATCGTTCCGATGAACATCGTCGGGGCCGTCACCGAACGGCTTACCAAGCCATGGGAGGGCGAAGGACCGCTCGACCAGATGAGCTTCTCCACCGCCGCCCGCGTCATGGGCGTACTCGTCCGCAAGCGCCTGCTTGCAAACGGCACGCCTGATATCGTCGCCGTTGCGGAACAGACCACCGAGCGCCGTTCCGGCAATTGAATTGGTGGATTGCGGTCATAGGCCGCAATCCCACTTCCCAAACGAAAATTGCTATAGTTCGAAAGCTTCCTTGAGGCCGACGCTCTTGCGTTCGCGCAGATCTAGGTCTGCTTCGATGTGCGCGATGTGGTGCAGCATCAGCCTGCACGCCTCGTCGAGATCGTTTCGCTCAATCGCGGCGACGATGTCGCCATGCTCGGAATGGCCGCAACTCGATATCGTCGACTGGCCGTAAAGGGCGATCACCAGCGACGAGCGGGCAACCAATTCATCCATGAAACGCTGCATGATGGCGTTGCCGGATATTGAGGCAAGCGTCAGGTGAAAGTCGCCGGAAGCTTTGATCTCGGCCCGCCGTGCTGTCTGGCCCCGCTCGCTGATCAGTCGGCCTTCCTCGAGCAGCAATTGCCTCAGGTGCTGGATCTGTGAAGGCTTAATTCTGGCTGCCGCCTCGCGCAAAATTCCTGGCTCGACCAGGCGGCGGGCAGCAAATATCTGGCGTGCTTCCTCCGGCGAGGGGTAGGCGACGAACGCCCCACGATTCTTTTCAACGCTGACAAGGCCCTCGTAGGAAAGCGCCTGCAGGGCGGCGCGAGCAAGCGTCCGGCTGACATTGAAAAGGTTGCCGACATCACCCTCCGACAGCTTCGTTCCCGGCGACAGGCGCCGCTCCACGATCGCATCGCGGATCGCGTCGCGGATCTGTTGTGCGCCTGTATCGGCTGAATCGTCTGCGGTCTGCAGGGCGGTTGCGGTGGGCTTCATGAACTCGGATACCTTCTGACCGGGAAATGATATCTGCGTTTCGCGCAAAAGTTAAATGGAATTTGCGCGCAAAGTGACGGCTAAATTGTATACGATCATTTGCACGAATTGCGAACAATAGCCTATTTTGTGTGCATATCGGCACGTTGCCTGAATTCTGAAATGCGCCGCAATCTTGGTAGCAAGTCCTTGATTTGCCGACGCTGGATGCGCTGCAATAGAAACTGGCACGGCGGATGCATTGGCTTTCTCAAACAGAGGAAGACCAATGTCAAAAGCCGCAGAGATAGATATCGTATCCATTTCCAAGGTGTATGGCGCCACCACGGCGGTTAATTCCATTAGCCTGAAGATTCCGGCCGGTTCCTACTGCTGCTTTCTCGGGCCTTCCGGCTGCGGCAAGACGTCGACGCTGCGCATGATTGCCGGACACGAAAGCATTTCCTCCGGCGATGTCAGGCTTGGCAACACGGTCGTCACCGACTTTCCGCCGGCCCAGCGCGGCACGGCGATGATGTTTCAGTCCTACGCGCTGTTTCCGCATCTTGACCTCGTCGACAACGTTGCCTTCAGCTTGAAGATGAAGGGCGTCGAGAAGGAAGAGCGTCGCGCCAAGGCGCTCGAGATGCTGAAGCTGATGCATATGGACGCCTATGCGACGCGGCGGCCTGCGCAGCTTTCCGGCGGCCAGCAGCAGCGCGTGGCGCTGGCGCGTGCGCTGATCACCGATCCCGAAGCGCTGCTTCTCGACGAGCCGCTGTCGGCGCTCGATCCGTTTCTGAAGATCCGTATGCGGGCAGAACTGAAGAAGCTGCAGAAGACGCTCGGCATTACCTTCGTCCACGTCACGCACAGCCAGGAAGAGGCGATGGCGCTGGCCGATATCATCGTCATCATGAACGACGGCAAGATCGAGCAGGCGGCAACCCCGCGCAAGGTGTTTGAGGAGCCCGCCACCGCTTTCGTCGCACGCTTCATGGGCGATCATAACGTCCTGTCCGGTCGCGTCGTCTCCTCGCAGGATGGCGTCACGACGCTTGAGGTGCGGGAGGGACAGACCTTTGCGGTGCGCGGCAACGGTAGGCAGATCGGCGAGGGTGTCGACATCGGCATCCGCACCGATCGCGTGCGCCTCGACACGGCCGCCGACAAGACGCTCGGCTTCAACGGCCTCGTCTCCAACATCGAATATCGCGGCGCGTCGGTGAAGATCACCGTTGTCGGCGCGGGTAGTGACGACTTCACGGTCATCGCGAATGACGGCGACTACTTCGCCAAGCCCGTATCGGTCGGCGATGCGGTGTCTCTGAGTTGGGCTCTGGAGGACGCGGTCCTCCTTGGCCGTGCATGAACCTCACCAGCAAAAAGAAGGGGAACTGACATGACAACCGAAAAGAAGACGACCAAGACGGCAGCGGGGATTTCCCGCCGCAGCCTGCTCAAGACCGGCGCCGCCGCCATCGGTGCCGCCGCCGGCTCCGGCCTGATCACGGGCTTTCCGACCATCTGGGCGCAGTCGAACATCACGCTTCGCCAGTTCGGCACCGGCGTTTCGAACATCAACGCCATTGCCGAGCAGTGCAAGAAGGACCTCGGCATCACGCTCGAGATGACCGCGACCGACTCCGACGCCGCTGCCCAGCGCGCCGTGACCCAGCCCGACAGCTACGACATCGCTGACATCGAATACTGGATCCTGAAGAAGGTCTATCCGACTGGCGTCATCCAGCCGATGGACGTCAAGAAGCTGAAGTACTACGACAAGGTCGTTCCGCTGTTTAAGACCGGCAAGCTGAAGCCGGACAGCGTCATCGCTCAGGGCACGGCGCCGCACACGGTCGGCTACGTCGAGAGCGCGGATGCCAAGACCTTCGCCAAGGGCGAGACCGAACTCTTCACCATGATGCCGACGATCTACAATGCCGATACGCTCGGCATTCGCCCGGATCTCGTCGGTCGCGATATTACCACCTGGGCCGATATCATGGATCCGAAGTTCAAGGGCAAGACCTCGATCCTTAACATCCCGTCGATCGGCATCATGGATGCCGCGATGATCATGGAAGCGCTCGGCAACATCAAGTATGCCGACAAGGGCAACATGACCAAGGAAGAGATCGACAAGACGATCGAGTTCCTGATCAAGGCCAAGCAGGACGGCCAGTTCCGTGCCTTCTGGAAGAGCTTCGACGAGTCGGTCAACCTGATGGCATCAGGCGAAGTCGTCATCCAGTCCATGTGGTCGCCGGCCGTTGCCGCCGTCCGCTCCAAGGGCATCGCCTGCAAGTATCAGCCGCTCAAGGAAGGCTATCGTTCGTGGGGCGGCGGTCTCGGCCTCGCTTCGCACCTTAAGGGCGCGCAGCTCGACGCCGCTTACGAGTACATCAACTGGTACACCTCCGGCTGGGTCGGTGGTTATCTCAACCGCCAGGGCTACTACTCGGCCTGCATGGAGACGGCCAAGAAGTTCATGACCGCCGATGAATGGGGTTACTGGATCGAAGGCAAGCCGGCGCAAGGCGATATTCTCTCGCCGGAAGGCAAGGTCATGGAGAAGGCCGGCGCCGTTCGCGACGGTGGTTCGTTCGAAGAGCGCATGGGTCACGTCGCGTGCTGGAACTCCGTCATGGACGAAGACCGCTACATGGTTCGCCGCTGGAACGAATTCATCGCCGCTTAAGGCGAACCGCTTCTGCCAGGCCCTCTCCCCAGTTCCTTTGGGGAGAGGGCGTCAACAACGGAGAGACCGGAACATGGCGACGATCGCGTCTTCGCAGGCCGAGCAACAATCGGAACAGATAAGCCGTCGAAGAATCGGATGTCCGGCATGGGCAGCTTCTTATCTGCAGGCGACGCCGCTGATCCTCATTCTCGGCTTCTTCTTCATCCTGCCGATCGCCATGATCGCGGTTGTCAGTTTCTGGGATTACGATTTTGCGGGTCTCTATCCGGCCTTTCTGACCATGAACTACACCGACACGCTCGGTTCATGGGTTACTTGGAAAACCTATCTCAACACCCTGAAATTCACGGTGATCGTCTGGGGCTTGACGCTCTTCATCGGCTTCTGGGTCGCCTATTTCCTCGCCTTCCATGTCCGCCGGACGACTACGCAGATGATCCTGTTTCTCGTCTGCACCGTGCCGTTCATGACGTCGAACATCATCCGTATGATCTCCTGGATTCCGGTGCTTGGTCGCAACGGGTTGGTCAACTCGGCGCTGGTGCAAATGGGCATCGTGCCGCAGCCGATCGAATGGCTGCTCTATTCCGATTTCGCCGTCGTTCTCGCGATGGTGCATCTTTACACGCTGTTCATGGTCACGCCGATCTTCAACACGCTGATGCGCATCGATCGCTCGCTGTTCGAGGCGGCGCGTGATGCCGGCGCCAGCGGCTGGCAGATCCTCTGGAATGTCGTGTTGCCGCTTGCAAAGCCCGGCATGGCGATCGGGACGATCTTCGTCGTCACCCTCGTCATGGCCGATTTCTCGACGGTGCAGGTCATGTCCGGCGGGCAGAGCGCTTCGGTGGCGCTGATGATGAAGAACCAGATGTCGTTGCTGCAATATCCGGCGGCTGCCGCAAGTGCCGTCGTGCTGCTGGTCGTCGTCCTCCTGATGGTCGCTGCGATCCTGCGCATCGTCGATATCCGCAAGGAGCTGTGAGATGAACCACGAGAAGCGCACCTTCGAATTCTATGTGCTCGCGGCCTTTTTCCTCGTCTTCGTGCTGTTCCTGTATGGGCCACTGTCGGCGATCTTGATCCTTTCCTTCCAGGGGCCAGACGGCGGCCTGACGTTCCCGCTCAACGGCGTTTCCGTTCACTGGTTCTACAACCTTTTCGAGAAGCAGGCGGTGGGCGATTTCGGTGCTTCGTTCCGCCGATCGTTTACGCTGGGTCTGATGGTGATGGTCGTCACCGTCGTCGTCTCGCTGCTGGCGGGGCTGGCGTTTCGCCGCCGCTTCCGCGGATCGACCGTGCTTTTCTATGCGACCGTCGCAAGTCTCGTGGTGCCATCGATCATCATTTCGCTTGGGATCGGCGTGGTCTTTCAGCAGGGCGGGCTGAAGCCGGCCTGGTACTCCTCTGCCTTCGGCGCGCATCTGACATGGACGCTGCCGTTTGGCGTGCTCATCATGTTTGCCGTCTTCAACCGCTTCTCGCCGGCCTATGAAGAGGCGGCGCGCGATCTCGGGGCGACTTCCTGGCAGACCTTCCGTCATGTCGTGCTGCCGATGATTGCGCCGAGCCTGATCGGCGTCGGCCTTTTCGGCTTCACGCTCTCCTATGACGAATTCGCTCGTACGCTGATGACATCGGGCAGCTACAACACGCTGCCGCTCGAAATCTACGGCATGACCACCAACGTCACGACGCCGGTGCTCTATGCGCTGGGCACTGTGACGACGCTGTTTTCCTTCACCATCATTCTCGTCGCGCTCGGCATCATGCTCATGCTGCGCCGGCGCCAGGCAAAGACAAGCTGACCCTATGCGCATTCTTTTGGTCAATCCCAATACGACGACATCCATGACCGAGAAGGCGGCCGTTGCCGCCCGCGCGGTCGCGGCCGCCGGCACCGATATCATCGCCGCCACCTCTCGCATGGGGCCGGTCTCGATCGAGGGGCATTATGACGGTGCGCTAGCAATCCCCGGGCTTCTCGCCGAACTGAAGGAGCGGAGGACCGACGGTTATGATGCCGCCGTCGTCGCCTGTTTCGACGATACGGGCCTGGATGCTGCCCGGACCTTTGCCGATGTGCCGGTTCTCGGGCTTTGCGAGTCCGCGGTCGCCACGGCCGGATTCCTGGCGCAGCGGTTTACTGTGGTGACGACGCTGGAGCGCTCGCGGGTCCTGATCGACAATCTGGTGCGGCGCTACGGCATGGGCGGACGTGCGAAGGTGCGGGCCTCGGATATCCCCGTCCTCGAGCTCGATGACCCTGCGTCGGGTGCCATCGGCAAGCTGCGGGCCGAGATCGAACGAGCGCTTTGCGAAGATGGCGCGGAAGCGATTGTGCTCGGCTGCGCAGGCATGACCGATCTGGCGCGCGAGCTGCAGGATATTTACGGCGTGCCTGTTGTCGACGGGGTGGCCGCGGCGGTCAAGCAGGCGGAAGCGCTGGTGTCGCTCGGCTTGTCAACCAGCAAGCGCGGCTCGTATGCATCTCCTTTGGCCAAACCCTATACAGGCGCGATGGGCGCTTTTGGGCCGATAAGGGCGGCAGGCTGATCCATGTCGGTCTCTTTCGATTTCGAGATGCTCACCGAGCGCGAGCGCTACAAGCTGATGATCGCTACGATCATTCCACGGCCGATCGCGCTGGTGACGACAGTGGACGAGCATGGCCGCATCAATGCGGCACCCTTCAGCTTCTTCAACTGCCTGTCCGCCGATCCGCCGATCCTGGCGCTCGGCGTCGAGAACAACCCGGATATGTCTTTCAAGGATACTGGCCACAACATCCGCATGACCGAGGTCTTCACAGTCAACATCGTGTCTTTTGCCATCGCCGAAGCGATGCATGTCTGCGGGTCGAAATATCCGCGTGGTGTCGACGAATTGAAGGAGGCGGGACTGACGGCGATGCCTGGCCAGAAGGTAGCCTCGCCATGGATCGCGGAAGCCCCAGCAGCCTTCGAGTGCAGGCGCCACGTCACGCTGGAGCTCGGGAAGTCGCGGCAGATCATCATGGGTGAAATCGTCTATGCGCACTATCGCGACGGCGTCGTTGACCCCGACCGGCTGCGCGTCGATCCCGCAGAGATCGATGCCATTGCGCGTCTTGGCGGTGATACCTGTTCGACGATCCGCGACCGCTTCGAAATGCTGACGCCCAAATTGTAAGCTCCCGGGCATCGCCACGATTCCGCTTTACTTTTCCATTCCGCTTGCATTTGTTCAGGAAAAAGCATTGCAGGAGAGGAAGCACCCGTGACCATGCCCGACGAAGACCTCAACCGGATCGCAGAACAGGAAGAGGTGTTGAGTTTCGACGCCTTCGATCTCACGACCGCATGGCAGCTCGGCAAGCTCCTGCAGGAGCTTGGAACCGAGCGCGGTCTCGGCATCGCGATTGATGTCACGCTGCATTCAATGCCGGTCTTTTATGCTGCTCTCCCCGGCGTCACGCCTGACAACGTTCAATGGGTGCGGCGCAAACGCAATCTGGTGCTGCGCTATTTCAGGAGCAGCTATGCGATCGGTCTCGATCTCAAGCAGAAGGGCAAGACGGTTGCCGACAATGGTCTCGCCGATGCCGATTATGCTCCGCACGGCGGCAGCTTCCCGATCAATGTGAAGGGTACTGGTTGCATCGGCGCTGTCACCGTATCTGGCCTGCCGCAACGGGACGACCACAATCTTGCGGTCGAGGCGCTGGCACTGATGCTGGCGAAGGACATCGAAGCACTTCGCCTGGCATGACTGCGGTTTCGCCTGGTGTGTTTTGACACACCAGGTTTACGCTACGAGCAATTTTCTTGAATGGGGCGGACGGCTGCAGTCGAGCGAGCCGACGTAGACAACCTCGTTCGCGGCAGAGCTCAGTTTCCACTCGAGCCGAGTATCGCATCTTCCAACCATAGGTTAGAGAACGTCCGTTCCGGATCCATCCTGTCTCGAAGGCGGACAAACTCGGGAAGCTTTTCATATTTGGCCCCGATGTGACGCCGGGTGAAGACCTTACCCCAGTGCGGCAGGGCCATGAAACGCGACAGGGTCTGCTCAATGTGCTCCACAGCCGCGTTCACGGCCTCCTGATCCCGAATCCAGGTAAAGTGGATCGACAGGGTGTCGCGGTGATATTGAGGACTGAGCCACAACTCATCCGCTGCGACCGTTCGGAATTCCGCTGCTTGCACCAGATGCGCAAACCTTTCACGGATTGACAGCAACGCGTCGATGGCGGCCACTCCATATTCCCGTGGAAGGTGGAACTCGGACTGTATCTCCTCACCACTGCTGGGCGTGAACCCCATCTTGAAGTGCGGGAGCCTATCGGACCATCGGCCATACTGCCCCAACTGTTCCGTGGAATTTTGCGCATCCAATCCGCTTATGGGATGCCTCTTGACCATCGCTCGTGCTGCGCCATAGATGGCGGCGGGCCATTCATTGGCTGATGCTGTTCTCTTGACCCAAATCGATCCCGCTTGTTGACCCCATTGCGTGAACACGCTCACGCTGTAGCCTGCGGCCATGATCTCATCGAGGTTGGCCAACAGCTTGTCCCAGGTCAATCCTTCGTAGACGCACTGCGCGACCTGAAACTCTGGCTGGACGTCAAGCGTTACGCGCGTAACGACGCCAAGCGCGCCCAGATGCACCACCATTCCCGGGAAATCGGCATCGCCGCGTGCCACGTTTACGAGGCGGCCGTCGCCTGAAACAATTTCGAGCCCGGAAACCGCAGTTGCCAGATTGCCGTTCCCGTTGCCTGACCCATGCGTTGCCGTGGCAATTGCTCCGGCGATCGAAATATGCGGCAACGAGGCTAGATTATGAACGGCCAGATGATGGCGATGGAGGAAAAGCGCAAGCTCTCCGTAGGTGCAATGAGCGCCTATGGAAACCTGTGTTCCATCGCCTTCGATGACAGGGTTGATCGGTAGCTCGGCAAGCGACAGGGCAACTTCACCATCGGCGATTGCATTGAATGAGTGGCCTGAGCCCACGGCCTTTATCTTTGGCGATCGGGCCACGATTTCGCAAACCGCATCCATAGAAGACGGGTAGAGGCAGTCTCGAAAGCCATAGGAAAAGCTTGCCGCCCAATTGGTCGTTGGAATCCGCCTCATAAACCAAACCTCGTACCGATTTGTTTCTCTATTGCACAGCCATTCCACGCGCGTCGTCGTTTGCGCCGGTGCGCCGCATCGAACCCTCCGCTCAAGTCACGGCACCGACGCGATATCACTTGAAATGATAGTCCAGCGCCATTGAGGTGGCGCTCGCTTCAAATCAGATCTTGCCGCCCGCTTCGGGAATGACCTTGGTCAGGCTGCCGGTTGCCGGGAAGAGGGGGATCAGGCAGGCCTGCAGGGCGTGGTAGATGTCGCCCTTGCCAGGGAAGATCGTATGGGCAGGCACTAGGTCTTCCGTTAGCTCCTCATGCCAGCCGCCATTCTTGTGATCGATGAAGGAGCGCTCGATCACGTTCCAGATCCTGCGGTAGTGCTCCTCGTGATAGTCACTCGGCAGATGTTCGTTCAGGAAATGCGCGGCGCCGGCACCCTCGCAAGCAGGCCACCACAGTTTGTTGCGTTTGGCGGGCTTGTCTTGCCAGTCGAGCGTATAGAAGAAGCCGCCCTTATTGTCGTCCCAGCCGAGGGCGATCGACTGCGAGAACAGGCTCTTGGCCGCATCCGGCATCCAGTCATGCTTCTTGTTGCCGAGCACCCAGAGTTGAAGAATGAGACGGGTCCATTCCAGCCAATGGCCGGGGGTAGTACCTGCAGGGCGGAACATTTCGTTCGGATGATAGTAGTCCTTGTCGAGGCCCCAATCGGTGCTGAAGTGCTCGGCGACGCGCCAGCCGACAGAACCGGCTGCGCGACGGATGACGAGGTCGGCAATGCTTTCGGCCTTGGCCAGATAGTCGCGGTTACCAGTTGCCTCGAAGGCAGCCATCAGCGCTTCGGTCAGGTGCATGTTGGAGTTCTGGCCGCGGTAGTTGCCGCCGTCGAGCGGTTGCCAGTCGGCAGTAAACTCCTCGGCGATGGCGCCGTGCGTGGCTTCCCAGAACTTGGTGTTCAGGACGTCGGTGATGTCGGCAAGCATGCCGTCGGCAAGCGGATGGCCAACCGTCTTGGCAGAGGAGGCTGCAAGCAGGACGAAGGCATGGCCGTAGCCCTGCTTGTTTGAATCGACGGGGCCGTTGTCGTCGAGTGACCAGAAGTAGCCACCGTTCTTGGTGTCGCGGTGATGCTTCCAGATGTACTGCATACCGTGATCCACGACGCCGGCGGCACCGGGACGGCCGAGGAGGGTGCCGATCGCAAAGCAGTGAACGGCCCGGGAGGCTATATGGATCGGGCGGACCTGGCCGGCGGCATTGAGCGGCTTGCCGGTGTCGTCGAGATCGAAGAAACCGCCCTTCGGGTTGACGGAGTTGTGCTGGAAGAAATCGAAGAGCCCGTTTGCCTGTGCAAGCAGCCAATTGCGGTGGTATGCGCGGGTGGTCCAGTTTCCGAGCGCGGCGTCGCCGATTGCATGTGCCATGATACTCCTCCGATTTCGTGCACAAAGCCTTCGCAACCGCCTATATAGGGGCCACCCGAGTCTGTCATCTGCCCAGCGCCGCAAAGGTGCCACATGCGAGGCATATATTGACATAAAGATATCTTTATGTGATTTGGTCAATTGGCCTGTAACGACGTCAAGGAGTCCGCCCGTGTTTGATACTCTGTTTGGTTCCGAAGGGGCAAAGCGCGACGGAAGTGAAGTGTTTGCGGCGCTCAAGAAAGCCGCCAGCGAACGCATCCTTGTTCTTGACGGTGCCATGGGCACGCAGATCCAGGGGCTGGGCTTCGATGAAGACCATTTCCGCGGCGACCGCTTCATTGGCTGTGCCTGCCACCAGAAGGGCAACAACGACCTTCTGATCCTGACGCAGCCGGATGCGATCGAAGAGATCCATTACAAATATGCCAAGGCTGGTGCCGATATTCTCGAGACGAATACGTTCTCGTCGACACGCATTGCACAGGCCGATTATGCGATGGAAGGCGAGGTTTACGCCCTCAACAAGGAAGGCGCCGAGATCGTGCGCCGTGCGGCAGTCCGCGCCGAGCGCGAGGATGGCCGCCGCCGCTTCGTCGCCGGTGCCATCGGCCCGACGAACCGCACCGCCTCGATTTCGCCCGACGTCAACAATCCGGGCTTCCGCGCCGTCAGCTTCGACGATCTGCGCATCGCCTATGGCGAGCAGATAGACGGCCTGATCGACGGCGGCGCCGACATTATCCTGATCGAGACTATCTTCGACACGCTGAACGCCAAGGCCGCAATCTTTGCCTGCGAGGAGCGCTTCGAGGCGAAGGGAATCCGCCTGCCGGTGATGATCTCGGGCACGATCACCGATCTTTCCGGCCGTACGCTGTCCGGCCAAACGCCGTCCGCCTTCTGGAATTCGGTGCGTCACGCCAATCCGTTCACGATCGGCCTCAACTGCGCGCTCGGCGCCAACGCCATGCGTCCGCACCTGCAGGAGCTGTCAGGCGTTGCCGACACCTTCATCTGCGCCTATCCGAATGCCGGCCTGCCGAACGAGTTCGGCCAGTATGACGAGACGCCGGAATTGATGGCGGCGCAGATCGAGAGCTTTGCGCGCGAAGGCCTCGTCAACATCGTTGGCGGCTGCTGCGGTTCGACGCCGGAACATATCCAGGCGATTGCCGAAGTCGTCGCCAAGTACAAGCCGCGTCCGATCCCCGAGCATCGCCCCTTTATGTCGCTGTCGGGTCTCGAGCCCTTCGAGTTGACCAAGGACATTCCGTTCGTCAACGTCGGCGAGCGCACCAACGTCACGGGTTCCGCGAGGTTCCGCAAGCTGATCACCAATGCCGACTACACGGCAGCACTCGATGTGGCGCGCGACCAGGTGGAAAACGGCGCGCAGATCATCGACATCAACATGGACGAGGGGCTGATCGATTCCGAAAGGGCGATGGTCGAGTTCCTGAACTTGATCGCGGCTGAGCCCGATATCGCTCGCGTGCCTGTCATGATCGACTCGTCGAAGTTTTCGATCATCGAATCCGGTTTGAAGCGCGTTCAGGGCAAGCCGATCGTCAACTCGATCTCGCTCAAGGAAGGCGAAGAGAACTTCCTCGCCCAGGCAAAGTTGCTGCACGCTTATGGCGCGGCCGTCGTGGTCATGGCCTTCGATGAGACGGGGCAGGCAGACAGCTACGAGCGCAAGGTCGAGATCTGCGCTCGCGCCTACAAGCTCTTGACCGAAAAGGCGGGCTTCCCGCCCGAAGACATCATCTTCGATCCGAACGTCTTTGCGGTCGCGACCGGTATCGAGGAGCACAACAATTACGGCGTCGACTTCATCGAGGCGACGCGGACGATCCGCAAGACGATGCCGCTGGTGCATATCTCAGGCGGCGTCTCGAACCTGTCCTTCTCGTTTCGCGGCAACGAGCCGGTGCGCGAGGCGATGCATGCCGTGTTCCTCTACCACGCCATCCAGGCGGGCATGGACATGGGGATCGTCAACGCCGGGCAGCTTGCCGTTTACGACCAGATCGATCCGGAACTGCGCGAAGCCTGCGAAGACGTGGTGCTGAACCGCCGCGCCGATGCGACCGAGCGGCTACTTGAGGTGGCCGAACGCTTCCGTGGCGCTGGCACAAGAGAAGCAAAGGCACAGGATCTTTCCTGGCGCGAATGGCCCGTCGCGAAGCGGCTGGAGCATGCGCTGGTCAACGGCATCACCGAATACATCGAGGCCGACACCGAGGAAGCCCGTCAGCAGGCCGCGCGGCCGCTGCACGTCATCGAAGGCCCGCTGATGGCCGGCATGAACGTGGTCGGCGATCTCTTTGGTTCCGGCAAGATGTTCCTGCCGCAGGTCGTCAAATCTGCCCGCGTAATGAAGCAGGCGGTTGCCGTGCTGCTTCCCTACATGGAGGAAGAGAAACGCCGGAACGGCGGCGACGACCGTAAGGCTGCCGGCAAGATTCTCATGGCGACCGTGAAGGGCGATGTCCACGATATCGGCAAGAACATCGTCGGTGTCGTGCTCGCCTGCAACAATTACGAGATCATCGATCTCGGCGTCATGGTACCGGCAACGAAGATCCTCGAAACGGCTGTTGCCGAGAAGGTCGATGTCATCGGTCTTTCCGGCCTGATCACGCCGTCGCTCGACGAAATGGTGCATGTCGCCGCTGAAATGGAGCGGCAGGGACTGGATCTGCCGCTGTTGATCGGCGGTGCAACGACGAGCCGCGTTCACACGGCGGTCAAGATCCATCCTGGCTATAACAAGGGGCAGGCTGTCTACGTGACGGATGCCAGCCGCGCCGTTGGTGTCGTCTCATCGCTGCTGTCGCCCGAGGGCCGCGACGGCTACGTGGCCGATATCCGCGCCGAATATGCGAAGGTGGCCGCCGCGCATGCGCGCAGCGAGGCCGAGAAGGTGCGTCTGCCGCTGGCACGAGCCCGCGAAAACGTGCAGCAGGTCGATTGGACGGCTTACAAGCCGACCAAGCCGAGCTTCCTCGGTACCAAGGTCTTCGACGGCTACGATCTCGCGAAGATCGCCAAGTACATCGACTGGACGCCGTTCTTCCAGACCTGGGAACTGCGCGGCCGTTTCCCGGCAATTCTGGAAGACGAGAAGCAGGGCGAGGCGGCACGCCAGCTGTGGGCCGATGCGCAGGCGATGCTGGCGAAGATCATCGAGGAGAAGTGGTTCCATCCGCGTGCGGTCATCGGCTTCTGGCCGGCGAACGCGGTCGGCGATGATATCCGTCTGTTCAAGGACGACAGCCGCAAGGATGAGCTTGCCACCTTCTTCACGCTGCGCCAGCAGCTGTCGAAGCGTGATGGCCGGCCGAACGTCGCACTGTCGGACTTCGTTGCACCTGTCGAAAGCGGCGTTCAGGACTATGTCGGCGGCTTCGTCGTCACGGCTGGTATCGAGGAGGTCGCGATTGCGGAACGCTTTGAACGGGCCAACGACGACTATTCGTCGATCCTCGTAAAGGCGCTGGCTGATCGCTTTGCAGAAGCCTTTGCCGAGCGCATGCACGAGCAGGTTCGCCGCGAATACTGGGGCTACGCCAAGGACGAGTATCTGAGTAACGAGCAGCTCATTACCGAGGAATACGCCGGTATCCGTCCTGCTCCGGGTTATCCGGCGCAGCCTGACCATACCGAGAAGAAGACGCTGTTCGGCTTGCTCGATGCCGAGAAGGCGGCTGGGGTGAAGCTGACTGAAAGCTACGCAATGTGGCCGGGCTCTTCCGTTTCGGGCATCTACATCGGTCACCCCGACGCTTACTACTTCGGCGTCGCCAAGGTGGAGCGGGATCAGGTCGAGGACTACGCCACCCGCAAGGGCATGGACGTTGCTGAGGTCGAGCGCTGGCTCGGCCCGGTTCTCAACTACGTGCCGCGCAAGCGTGACGAGGAAATCGAAGACGCGGCCTGATCGGCTGCGTCTTCAGTATTTGATTCAAGTGTCGGATAGATTGATTCAGGTTCTGGTCGCAACGAACTGAATCTGAATCGAAAATCGCCTCACGTGTCGGGCGCTAACTCGACAAGCAGCGCCGTTGTGTCGTCACTTTGTTTGTAGCGCGGATAGCGCAACCCCTCAGGATCAATCTCGCGTTCGAAGCGCCTGAGTTCGTCAAGCATTGGCCGCAGACCCTTCTCGCGTGCGGTGCGCACTAAGCCTGCCGAATCATAGGCCGCGTAAAGGACCGCGAGGTCCGAAAAACCGTCGCTGCAGACGATAGCGTGCGCCCTGCCTTTAATATCAAGCGGCTCGGAGACCAGGTGGTTGGCCGCCTCCGGTACGAGGCCGAGGGTCCAGACGCCGCTCTCTGGCGTATTCTGCCGCTCGCGGTGCTGGCGCAACAACGTGAGGGTCTCGGGATTGCCGAGCGCGCCACCTTCCTTCGTGATGCCGCCCGTTCGCGCAATGTGCTTTCGCGCTTGGTTCTGCTCATATTCATAGGCACCCGGGATCGCCATGTACATCGTGGCTGAGCCATCTTCTTGCAGCAGAAAGAGACAAGAGTCGCCGAGGCCGATGAAATGGAAGCCGTCGCGTGTTTGATGCAGCATGGCAAAGGCGGTCAACGGCCAGGCGTAGCGCGGCACATTCTCGTTGTGGCGGAGAAATTCCGCACGGGCTGCCAGCGACAGGCTGCGCGCAACCTGCGAGATGTCGGTGTCGCGGGTGATCTGATCTTGAAAACCGCGTGCGAAATGCCGCGCGATCCACGCGGCGTCGCTGCCTGCCTCATCCATATATTGGCGATCGCCGAGGCCCGTCGCACCATCGATGACGAAGGCGCAAGCCTCGTTGTGCCCGAAGCTGTCGTCGTTCGGCTTTGCCGGATTTCCGGGATCGGAGATGGTGTCGAGGATCCTGATGCGAGATGTCATGGGTGCAATCAATAGAGGCGCATCGCCGTCTCTTCAATCCGACCAGGCATCACGGCGCACCGATTGTGAGTTCGGCGACGAAATCATAGGCATCACCGCGGTAGAGCGAGCGGGTGAATTCGACTGCGCGCCCGGAGCCCAGATAGGAGATACGTTCGATCGACAGTCCTGCTGCGCCGACGGGGACGCCGAGCAAGTGCGCATCGGCCTCTTTCATGTTGGTCGCCGAAATCCTCTGAACGGCACGCACCGGACGGACCTGGCGACGCTCGAGTTCCGCATAGAGCGACGTTGTCACAACGAAGGGATCCGGCAGGAATTCGCCGGAAACGCTGGCGTTTTCAATTGCCAGCGGCTGGTCGTCGGCGATGCGCAGACGGCTAAGGCGCGAGACCCTGACATCGGTCGCGAGGCCGAGAATCATCATTTCATCCGGCGAGGGCGTATGAATGCCCTTGTGCAGCCATTCGGAGCGCGAGGTCATTCCACGCCGAGCCATATCCTCGGTAAAGGAGGTGAGCTGCGAGAGGCGCTGTTCGACCTTCGATACCGGCTTGGTCACGAAGGTGCCGGAGCCGTGACGGCGGACAAGCAGGCCGTCGGCGACGAGTTCATCGATCGCCTTGCGCACCGTGACCCGGCTGACCGTCGCAAATTCGGCGATGTCGCGCTCGGGCGGCAGGGCATCGCCGTGCCTGAGCGTGCCCGTGCGGATGGCATCTTCCAGCGTGCGCCGCAGTTTGACGTAAAGCGGGCCGGTGCCGCCGGCCTGAAGGCGCTCGGGGGAAAGGAGGCTTGCAAAATCATCCGTCATGCCGCGCCTCTTCCTTCCTCGCGCAAGAACTTCACTGCGAGCTCGATGGCGCCCTGCAGGACATCGCCCTTCGGCTCTTGCAGCAAGGCGATGTGGCGCTCTGCAATCCACGGACGATAAGCCTTGGCCAGGCCGCCGAGCAGGCAGATGGCGTGGCATTCCGGCCAAAGCAGGGCATCCAGGCTCTCGCCGATCGAGGCTGCCGCGTTCTGCACGATCGCCGTCGCAACCGGATCGCCTTTCGCGGCAGCCTCAAAGACGACGGGCGCATAGCGGGCGAAGTCATTGGGACGGGAGACATGGGCAAACTCGACGACGCGCTCGGGATCATCGCCATACTCGGCCATGACCGTCTGGGTGACCGGCGAGGGGGGGCGCACACCGTCATGGGCGAGCAGAGACTGCTCCAGAAGGTCGCGACCGAGGCGGGCGCCGCTTGCCTGGTCACCGACAACGAATCCCCATCCGCCGATGCCGTAAAGCTTTCCGTCGCGGCGGGCATTGTAGACAGAGCCGGTGCCGAAGGCGCCAATCACGCCGTCGCAATCGCCGAGCGCTCCCTGGAGTGCCGTCGTCGCATCGGTGACGACACGACGTCTGGCAAAGGGCAAGGCACGCTCGATGCGCGCGGCATAGTCGCCCACATTTGCGCCGGCGACGCCAATGACGGCCGCAACGCTGGAAACGGTTTCAGGCAAGAGACCGGCGTCGCTCAATGCGTTTTTCGCCGACGCGACGATGTTGAGCAGCGAGCTATCAAGGTCGGACAGGATGTTCGATGGGCCGGCCGTGCCACGGCCCAGGATACGTCCTGTCGCATCCGTGACTGCGGCGCGGCAGCTGGAGCCGCCGCCATCAATGCCGATCGTAAGTTCTGTCATTGAACCACCAAAAAAATCCGCTCATTTCCCTTGTTTTCATTACAATACCAAAAAAATACCATTTACCAAGCCCAAAGAGACTTAAAAATTCATCCTATTATCATATTGATTTTAAATACTAAAATTTTTAATGGCGTTTTTCTGTCGTCGAAACGTTAAAATTGGCTGGACAATTGGTATTTTTTTGGACTTAATTCCATCAAAGGGAACAGCGCATCGGGCAGCGATAAACCGGCAGGATAAAGATAAGCCGGGCCACTCGATGGAATGTGGATCCGGCTGTAGCGGCTCAGTCGCTCTCAAGTCGCTTTTCGCAATCAGTTTTCCCTTTCGTCGCTGTGCCGGGCCGGTTTTCGGTCGGGTGCGCTATCTGGTCGACGGGTGCTTTGCCCGCCGAGCCGATTTGAGCTTTCGGGCCGGCAGTTGCTGACGGCCCTCAGGGGGCGGTGGGTGCCATCTCATGCACGCAACCGCTCGTTTCAGGTCAAGAACAGCGCCTCATCGGCGCTCAAAACAGGAGAGGGAAATGAAGAACACCGCACTGAAAGGCTTCCTGCTGGCCTCGAGCCTGCTGACATCCGTGGGCTTTGCTCATGCCGCCGACGTCACGCTGACGGTCGAAAGCTGGCGTAACGACGACCTGCAGATCTGGCAGGAGAAGATCATCCCGGCATTCGAAGCCAAGAACCCGGGTATCAAGATCGTCTTCTCGCCGACGGCGCCGACCGAGTACAACGCTTCGCTGAATGCCAAGCTCGACGCCGGCTCGGCCGGTGACATCATCACCTGCCGTCCGTTCGATACATCGCTCGAACTGTTCAAGAAGAAGCAACTCGTCGATCTGACCAGCCTGGCTGGCATGGAGAACTTCACGCCGGTTGCAAAGGCTGCCTGGTCGACCGACGACGGCAAGTCCACTTTCTGCGTGCCGATGGCCTCGGTCATCCACGGCTTCATCTACAACAAGGATGCGTTCGACAAGCTCGGCATCTCCGTTCCAAAGACGGAGGACGAGTTCTTTGCCGCGCTCGAAAAGATCAAGGCAGACGGCACCTACATCCCGCTCGCCATGGGCACGAAGGACCTCTGGGAAGCCGCAACCATGGGCTACCAGAACATCGGCCCGAACTACTGGAAGGGCGAAGAAGGTCGTTTGTCGTTGATCGAGGGCAAGCAGAAGCTGACGGATGCCGGCTGGGTCAAGCCCTACGAGGAGCTTGCCAAGTGGAAGCCTTACCTCGGCGACGGCTTCGAAGCGCAGACCTACTCTGACAGCCAGAACCTCTTCACGCTCGGTCGTGCGGCGATCTACCCGGCCGGTTCCTGGGAAATCGCGCTGTTCAACAGCCAGGCGCAGTTCAAGATGGGTGCCTTCCCGCCGCCGGTTCCGAAGGCCGGCGACCAGGGCTATATCTCCGATCATCCGGATATCGGCGTCGCTCTGAATGCCAAGAGCACGCATGCCGAAGAAGCCAAGAAGTTCCTGAGCTGGGTTGCTTCCAGCGAATTCGCCGACATCTACGCGAACTCGCTGCCGGGGTTCTTCAGCCTGAATTCGAACCCGGTCAAGATGACCGATCCGCTGGCTCAGGAGTTCGTTTCCTGGCGCGGCCCGTACAAGTCGACAATCCGCTCGACCTATCAGATCCTGGGGCGCGGCACGCCGAACCTCGAAAACGAGACCTGGATTGAGTCGGCGAACGTCGTCAACGGCACGGATACGCCGCAGGTGGCTGCCGAGAAGCTCCAGAAGGGCCTCGACGGCTGGTACAAGCCAGGCAAGTGATGAAAGCTGAGGGGCGGCGCCAGCCGTCCCTCACTTCGGCTCAAAGCCAATTTCGTATCCGCTGTTCCTCTCCCCGCCGCCTTCGAAACCCGAAGCGACGGGGAGACGACTAGAGGGACGGGCGTTCTGCCCGCAGTGTCAGACGCGCTGCGCCACAGGTGCAGCCAAGAAGAACAGGCAAAAGCCATGAGCGAAGCCGAATCCGCTATCGATGTCGTTCCCATCAGTCGCCCGGTGCGCTGGCACATCGGCGTCTTTCTTTTCCCGGCATTCGTCGTCTATTCGGCGATCATGATCCTGCCGCTGATCGAAACGCTGAGGCTTTCGTTCTACAACACCGTCGACGGCGCGCCTGCCTTCGTCGGGCTCGCGAACTACAAGGTGTTGTTCGGCGATGCGCGCTGGGCACGCGACTTCTGGAATGCGCTGGTCAACAACTTCATCTTCTTCCTTATTCACATGTGTGTGCAGAACCCGATCGGCATCGCGCTGGCCGCGCTGCTGTCGACGCCGCGGCTTCGCTTCGTGGCGTTCTACCGCACGGCGATGTTCCTGCCGACGTTGCTTTCCTTTGTGATCGTCGGTTTCATCTGGAAGCTCATCCTGTCGCCGATCTGGGGCGTTGCTCCGTGGCTGATGAGCCTCGTTGGCATGAAGTCGCTTTTCGCCCCATGGCTCGGGCAATCCGGACCGGCGCTGATCGCTGTGTCGCTGATCTCCAATTGGCAATATATCGGCATTCCGATGATGCTGATCTACGCTGCGCTGCTCAGCATCCCGGAAGAAGTGATCGAGGCCGCCGAGTGCGACGGCATCACCGGCTGGGCACAGTTCTGGAAGATCAAGCTGCCGCTCATCCTGCCGGCCATCGGCATCATTTCGATCCTGACTTTCGTCGGCAACTTCAATGCCTTTGACCTGATCTACACGGTACAAGGCGCACTTGCTGGCCCCGACATGTCGACCGATATTCTCGGCACGCTGCTTTACCGCACCTTCTTCGGTTTCCAGCTCCAGCTCGGCGACCGCTCAATGGGCGCCACGATCGCGACGGCCATGTTCCTGATCATCCTCGCCGGCGTGTCGTTCTATCTCTTTGCTATCCAGCGGCGCCTGCGCCGGTACCAATTCTGAGGAGTGTGTCATGTCCAATAGAGCACGCACATCCCCCATCCGCACCGGCCTCGTCCACCTGGCGCTCATCGGCTATACGCTTGTTGCCATCTTCCCGGTGTTCCTGACGATCATCAACTCGTTCAAGGACCGCAACGCGATCTTCCGTTCGCCGATGCAGGTACCTACGCCCTCGACCTTCAGCCTTGTCGGTTATCAGACCGTGCTGGGGCAGGGCGACTTCGCCACCTACTTCCAGAACAGCTTCATCGTAACCGTCGTTTCGATCTTCTTCGTGCTGTTGTTCGGAGCGATGGCGGCCTTCGCGCTCTCGGAATACAAGTTCAGGGGCAACACACTGACTGGTCTTTACATGGCGATCGGCATCATGATCCCGATTCGCCTCGGCACAGTCGCCATTCTCCAAGGCATGGTAGCCGCTGGCCTCGTCAACACGCTGACGGCGCTGATCCTCGTCTACACGGCTCAGGGCATTCCGCTGGCGATCTTCATCCTGTCGGAATTCATGCGGACGGTTTCCGATGACCTAAAGAATGCCGGTCGCATCGACGGGCTCTCGGAATATTCGATTTTCTTCCGGCTGGTGCTGCCGTTGGTACGCCCGGCCATGGCAACGGTTGCCGTCTTCACGATGATCCCGATCTGGAACGACCTCTGGTTCCCGCTTATCCTGGCGCCATCCGAAGCAACCAAGACCGTTACTCTCGGCTCGCAGATTTTTATCGGGCAGTTCGTGACCAATTGGAACGCCGTGCTTGCCGCGCTGTCGCTGGCGATCCTGCCGATCCTCGTCCTTTATGTCATCTTCTCGCGGCAGTTGATCCGCGGCATTACATCGGGAGCGGTCAAGTGAGTGCATCCGACACGCCAATCCGCGTCCTGGTTGCCGGCCTCGGCAACATGGGACGCAGCCATGCGCTGGCCTATCACAGCAATCCCGGCTTCGAGATTGTCGGGCTGGTCAACCGCTCGATGCCTGATCTGCCGGAGGAACTGAGGGGTTACAAGATCCATTCGGATTTCAAGATGGCGCTCACCGAGTTGAAGCCTGATCTCTGCGCCATCTGCACCTACTCGGACACGCACGCCGATTATGCGGTCGCTGCCTTCGAGGCGGGTTGCGACGTCTTCGTCGAGAAGCCGCTGGCGACAACGGTCGCCGATGCGGAACGTGTGGTCGCGGCGGCAAAGAAGGCTGGGCGGAAGCTGGTGATCGGCTACATCCTCCGTCACCACCCGTCCTGGATGCGGCTGATCGAGGAAGCGCGCAAGCTCGGCGGGCCGTATGTCTTCCGCATGAATCTCAACCAGCAGTCCAGCGGCCCCACTTGGGAAACCCACAAGTCACTGATGCAGACGACGTCGCCAATCGTCGATTGCGGCGTGCATTATGTCGATGTCATGTGCCAGATCACCGACGCCAAGCCGGTCGAGGTGCGCGGCATGGGACTGCGCCTTTCGGACGAAATCGCGCCCGATATGTACAACTACGGCCAGCTGCAGGTGCTGTTCGAGGATGGTTCAGTCGGCTGGTATGAAGCCGGCTGGGGCCCGATGATCTCGGAAACGGCGTTCTTCGTGAAGGACATCATGTCGCCGAAGGGATCTGTGTCGATCGTGATGGACCCGAACGCCAAGTCTGACGACATCGACGCTCACACCAAGACCTCGGTCATTCGTCTGCACACGGCGGGGACCGGACCTGATGGCAAGTTCCTCAGGCCGGACGAGGATATGACGATGGCGGGAGAACCTGGCCATCAGGAACTCTGCGACCGCGAGCAGGCCTTTATGCTGAAGGCTATTCGCGAGGACATCGACCTCAACCGCCACATGGCAGACGCCGTCGCTTCGTTGCGCATCTGCCTCGCCGCCGACGAAAGCGTGCGTACCGGACAAGCCGTCAAGCTCCAAGAGCCGGCCAAACGATAAGGAATACGACGAGTGGGATCGCTTCAACTCAAATCCATCCGCAAGACTTACGGCACGCACGAAGTGCTGAAGGGCATCGACCTGGAGGTCAAGGACGGCGAGTTCGTTATTTTCGTTGGACCTTCGGGTTGCGGAAAATCGACGCTTCTGCGCAGCATTGCCGGATTGGAGGACGTCACCTCGGGCGCCGTTCTCATCAATGGCAAGGATGAGACGCTGACGCCTCCCGCCAAGCGCGGTATCGCGATGGTGTTCCAGTCCTATGCGCTCTATCCGCACCTGACGGTCAAGGACAACATGGGCCTCGGTCTCAAGCAGGCCGGCACGCCGAAGGACGAGGTCGACAAGCGGGTGAACAAGGCATCGTCGATGCTGTCGCTCGAACCGTATCTCGCCCGGCGCCCGGCCGAGCTTTCCGGTGGTCAGCGCCAGCGTGTCGCCATTGGCCGCGCGATCGTCCGAGAGCCGGCGCTCTTCCTTTTCGACGAGCCGCTGTCGAACCTCGATGCCGCCTTGCGTGTCCAGACGCGTCTCGAGATCGCGCGCCTGCACCGCAGCCTCAAGGCAACGATGATCTACGTCACCCACGACCAGGTCGAGGCGATGACGCTTGCCGACAAGATCGTGGTGCTGAATGCCGGCGCGGTCGAGCAGGTCGGCTCGCCGATGGAGCTCTACAACCGCCCCGCAAACGTCTTCGTCGCGGGCTTCATCGGTTCGCCGATGATGAACTTCATTCCGGGCGACAAGGTCGCCGATGCCGGCGCAAAGACCGTTGGCGTCCGCCCGGAGCATCTGACCCTTTCGCGCGAACATGGCACTTGGCGGGCGAAGGTCGTCCATGTCGAACATCTCGGGGCGGACACGATCATCTATCTGGAATCCGAACAGTGCGGTCTCATCACCGCGCGGCTCTTTGGCGAGCACAAGTACGAGCCCGATGAGTTCGTCTATGCGACGCCGGATACGGCCCACATGCATCGCTTCGATGCAAATGACAAGGCGATCCGCTAGCTAGGCCCGCCACGAACCAAAGGCCCCGCGATCGAGCGGGGTCTTTCGTTTCTACCGATCAGCCAAGGACGGGCCGCATGAAACTGCGCTCGTAGCTGATGATGCTTCGGTTACGTTTATCGAGATCGAACGCGGCCTGGGATTCCGGGTCGGCTGCCATGCGGGTACGGTAATCTTCGTAGGCCGCGAAGCTCGGGAACGAGAACAGCGCGATAGCAATGTTGTTGGCGCCCTCGGACGGCAGGAAATAACCGTGATGCGTGCCGCCCATTCGATTGACGATCGGGATCCAGAGTCGAGCATACTCCTCGAATTCGGCGATCTTGTAAGGGTCGATCGTGTAACGCAGATAGCAGGTAATCATTGAAACATCCGGTTTGAGGCCATGCCGGTGCGGTCATGGCAGGGGGTATGGTGCTGACTTTGCTGAACGAAAACGTTTCAGCTGTCGTTGCGCATCAAGGTCGCTATTCCAAGCAATTTCCGGCGCCGCAAGATGCAGCGCCCGGAAATGCGGAAGCGAGTGTGGCAAAGCCGCAAAACATGAGCGCGGCCCTGCCCGCGTGGTCAGTCGCGGATGACGAGGAGGTCGGCCGCCATGAAGCGAAGCGTAACGGTCTCGCCCGCGACCGGGGGCGTTACGCCGGGGCTGTTGAACATGTCGAAGGAGATGACGTTGCCGCCGACGTTCATGCGCGTACGGATGACAGAACCGAGGAAGTGGGCGGACACGACCTGACCGGTCAGCTTCGTATCGCTTGGCGTTCCCTCAGCCAGCGATCCGGCCTCCGGACGCAGGGCCAGCGAGACGGTATCACCAGCCTTGAAGGCGGCGACCGACTGCTTCAAGGTCACGCCCTGATCGCCGATCTGGATACGGTTGGCGGCCGGATCGACGACCTTCGCCTCGATCATGTTGAGCGTGCCGACGAAGGAGGCGACGAAGCGCGTTGCCGGCGTGTTGTAGATCTCGAATGGCGTTCCGATTTGGTCGGCACGGCCGGCGTTCATGACGACGATACGGTCGGAGATCGAGAGGGCCTCTTCCTGGTCGTGCGTCACGAAGACGGTGGTGATGCCGAGCTTCTGCTGGATGGCGCGGATTTCCTCGCGCAACGACACGCGGATCTTGGCGTCAAGGGCTGACAGTGGCTCGTCGAGCAGCAGCACCTGCGGGCGTACCGCAAGGGCGCGGGCAAGCGCCACGCGCTGCTGCTGTCCACCAGACAGTTGATAGGGATAGCGGTCGGCAAGATGATCGAGCTTGATCAGCCCGAGCATTTCCTTGACGCGCTGATCGATCTCCGTCGCCTGCTCACCGGCGACCTTCAGGCCGAAGGCGACATTGTCGTGAACGGTCATGTTGGGAAACAGCGCATAGGCCTGGAAAACCATGCCGATATTGCGCTTGTTGGGCTTCAAATTGTTTTGCTCTTTGCCGCCGATGGCGATGCGACCGGCCGAGGGCGCTTCGAAGCCTGCGATCATGCGCAGGACCGTTGTCTTGCCGCAGCCCGACGGGCCGAGGAACGAGATGAATTCACCCTTCTCGATCTGCATGTTGAAGTCATGCACGACCTGCGTTGCGCCGAAGGATTTCTTGAGGTTTGCGAGTTCGAGAAAAGCCATGAAACCAGATACCTTACGACTTAGCCGGGGCGGCTTTGTGGAAGCGGGAGACGAGTTGCAGCAGGCCCATGCTGAGCCAAGTGATAGAGAAGGCGATGACGGCCAACGCCGACGGCTCGTAGGCGCGATTGGCGCCGACCAGCTGCAGGTATGGGCCGAAAGCCGGACGATTGAGGAGCGCGGCCATGGTGAATTCGCCCATGACGATCGCAAGAGTGATGAAGGCGCCCGAGAGTACGCCGCTCATGACGTTCGGGAAAATGCACTTGAACAAGATCGTCGTCCAGCTTGCGCCGAGGCTTTCGGCCGCTTCCGTCAGCGTGCGGACGTCGATCGCGCGCATGGCGGTGTCGACGGCGCGGTACATATAGGGCAGCGACAGCGTCATGTAGGAGAGGACGAGCAGGATGTTCGTACCTGTCGTCGAGCCCGTCAGCGGCAGGATCGAGGAAGAGTTGTACATTCTAAGATAGCCGAATACGATCACGATTGCCGGGATAACCAGTGGCAGCAGCGTGATGAACTCGACGATCGGGCGGATCTGCGGCAAGCGCAGACGCACCCAATAGGCAGTCGGCACCACGAGCAGCATACCGAAGACGATCGTCAGCAGCGCCATCAGCATCGAATAGCCGAAGGTTTCGCGGAACTGCGCCTCAGAGAAAACCGAAGCGTAGGCATCGAAACTGTAGGCGCCGCGGCGCATGCGTAGCGAGAATTCGATCGTGGCAATGAGCGGCAGCACGAAGTAGATCGCGCCGAATGCGATGGCGATCCAGGCTCCAAGGCGTGATGTCTTCATTTTTGCCACCGTTCAGCGCGCATGCGCAGCAGGATGTAGAGGAGGTTGGACAGGCCGGTGATGACGATCATGCCGAGCGCGAGCGCGTAGCCCAGGTTGGCGTTGTGAAGCACGTCGCCGCGGATCTGTGCATAGAGCAGGATCGGCACGATGTTGAGAGAGCTACCGGTCAGCGCGTAGGCGGTGGCGATGGCGCCGAAGGCATTCGCGAAGAGAAGCAGCGTCGTGCCCATCAGGCTCGGCCAGAGGATCGGAAAGGCAACCATGCGCCAGTACTGGCCATTGGTCGCGCCAAGGATCGATGCGGCTTCCTTCCACTCCTTCTTCATGCCGTCGAGCGCCGGCGTCAGGATCAGGACCATCAGCGGGATCTGGAAGTACATGTAGGTGAGAGTTAGCCCGAAGAAGCTCAGCAGGTTGAAGCCGGTGGAATAGAGATTGAAGCCGAACCAGTCGCGCAGCAGGACGGTCACGAGCCCGGTGCGCCCGAGCGTGGCGAGGAAGGCGAATGCAAGCGGTACGCCCGCAAAATTGGAGGCGACGCCGGAGAAGGTCAGGAGGCCCGAACGAACCCAGTTCGGCAGACCGCCGAGCACGACCGCCCAGGCGAGAAAGAAGCCGATCAGCGCGCCACCCAAGGCTGATGCCACGGACACCTTGATACTGATCCAGTAGGCGCTGAGGATCGACGGCGTGAAGAGATCGACGATATTCTTGAGGGTCAGGTCGCCTTCCGGCGTCAGGAACGCGCCTGCGACCAGATAAAGCGTCGGTATGATAAGGAACATCGCAGCAAAGATCATGAACGGCGCGATGCCGAGCCAGTCTACGATCCTGTCGCGGTTTATCATGGGCGTGGCTGGGGCCGCGGATGTTGAAACAGTGGTCATAGACGACAGCCTTATCGGGGCAATGAAGAATGAAACCTCTCCGCCACGAGGGCGGAGAGGTGCTGCGTCAGAGATTACTTGACGTTGGCGCCGACGACGCTGTCCCACTTGGTGGTGATAGCGGTCTTGCCAGCAGCCTGCTCGGCGAGCGTCGGGAAGACTGCCTTTTCATAGGAAGCAGCCGGCGGCAGCTTGTCGAGAAGTGCCTGCGGGACCTTCTTGTTCTTCGCCAGATCGTTGAAGCGGATCGGGTGGCAATAGCCCTTCAGCCAGCCAAGTTGACCTTCGTCCGAGTAAAGGTATTCCATCCAGAGCTTTGCAGCGTTCGGATGCGGAGCAAAGGCGGAGATCGCCTGGACGTAAACGCCGGCAACGACGCCCGAAGCCGGAACGACGACTTCAGCCGGCGGGTTGCCCTTCAGCGTATCGCGCCAGGAGAGACCATTGTAGTCCCACGCAACGACGATCGGGGTCGAGCCCTGAGCGAGCGAAGCGGACTTGCCGATCACAGGAACGAGGTTGCCGGCCTTGTTGAGTTCGGCGAAGTAAGCGAGACCTGCTTCACCAGCCTTGGTCGCATCCTTTTCACCGGCTGCGATGCCAGCGGCATAAACGGCCTGGACAGCCTGGTTCGACGCGCGCGGATCACCGGCAAGTGCGATGCTGTTGGCGTAGTCCGACTTTTTCAGGTCGGCCCAATCCTTCGGCACTTCCTTGATGATGTCGGTGTTCACGACGAACGACAAAACACCGTAGTAGTCGCCGTACCAAAAGCCGTCAGCATCCTTGGCACTGTCCGGAATGGAGTCCCAGGTCGAGACCTTGTAGGGCTGGATCAGGCCGTCTGCCTTTGCCGAGGGGCCGAAGGAGAGGCCGACGTCGATGACGTCAGGAGCCTGCGGGCCGGTGTTACCCTTGTTGGCCTTGATGGCTTCGATTTCGTCGCCCGAGCCTGCGTCCGGGTTCAGTTCGTTGACCTCGAGGCCATACTTAGCCTTGAAGCCGGCAATGACGTCGCCGTAGCCGCACCAGTCGTGCGGAAGCGCAATCGTCGTCAGCGTGCCTTCCTTCTTGGCGGCAGCGATAAGTTCAGCGCTTGGCTCAGCGGCTGCGATTGCAGTCGAAGCAACGACAATCGCAGTAGAAAGCGAAAGCATTTTCGAAATATTAGAGATCACTGTTGTTCTCCTTCGGGTTTTCAGTGTCCGACGATGCTGTTACTGACGTTACGTGAAGCTTTCGTGACAGTTTGGTGACGTTCTTTTTTCTTTGTATAGCAGGCAGTTGGCGGCGATGTTTCATTTACAACACGCTGTTCGCTCGACCGTCTCACGTCATCTATCTGTCTTATTTTCCCTCCTAGCTGAGTTTGCGGAAAAGTCTGGTTTGCTCGAATAGGCCCTCCAGGGTTTTCATACGTTCTTTCGTCTGGTCCCAAGTCGAGCTCTGAACGGCTTCGATGAGAGCTTCGACGATGAAGAGAGTGACGACAGACGAGTCCCAGGCCGATGGGGCCTCGATCTGCACGCGGAAGCTGTGGCGCGCGAGCTTGGCAGCAGGAGAGCCCCATTGGTCGGTAAAGACGACGATCTCGGCGCCGCTTTTGCGAGCGGCGGTCGCGAGGCTGACCATCTCCTGCTCGTAGCGGCGGATGTCGAAGATGACCAGCAGGTCGCCGGGACTCATATTGAGCACGTATTGCGGCCAGCTGCTGGAGTTCGATGACAGCAACGCCGTGTTCGGTCGAATGACCTGCATGTGGGTGAAGAAGTACTCGGCCAGCGCGCCGGTAATGCGTCCGCCGACGAAGTAGAGGCTGCGCTTGCGATCGGACAGCAGGGAGGCAACGCTGTTGAAGGTGGCCGTATCCAGGCCGCTCAGCGTCTGACGCAGGTTGCCCATGATTGCGTCGGCAAAGCGGTTGAGAATGTGCGTTCCCGGCGCATTGGAGGCCCAGCGGTCATGCTTGGTGATAGGGTTCGAGATCGTCGCTTCGACCTCTTGATGAAGGTGCGCCTGGAAGTCGGGATAGCCCTTGAAGCCCAACTTCTGGACCATGCGCACGACTGTCGGCGTCGATACGCCGGCATTTTCTGCAATCGTCGTGATGCTCCCCAGTCCGGAGACGGGGTAGTTGTCCAACAGGCTCTCAGCCAATTGCTTTTCGGCCCGCGTAAGCGTGCCAAAATGCGAATGGATTACGTCCGAAACTGTCTTCGACGCAGCGGTCACGCGATCTGCTCCCCGGGATTGGTCTTGTGCCACTTTCCCACCGAAAGTTAACAACGCTGTCACAATCCATGTCAACTACCGTCATGAAAAGAAATTTTCAGGATGCGCTTGACAGTCGTCGGAACCTGAAGAATTCTTTTCTTATACATTCTTTATTAATGATCGGGATGCGGCTGTGGTGCCTGCTCAGTTCAAGGTCCTAAGCGAAACGGAAGGGGGGTGCGTTTCGGTCGAGCGGCCGACCGGCAAGAGCCCGTTGCTTGTGATCTGCGAACATGCGTCCCGCCTCCTGCCTGAACGCTACGGAACGCTCGGTCTGTCCGGCGAGGCCTTGGAAAGTCATATCGCATGGGATCCAGGCGCATTGGCAGTTGCCCGCGGGATTTCACAAGCGCTCGATGCCACGCTCATTTACCAGCGGTTCTCGCGATTGATCTATGATTGCAACAGGCCGCCGGAGTCTCCGGGGGCGATGCCCTCGAGAAGCGAAATCTACGATATTCCGGGCAATGCCAATCTCAGCGCGGAAGAACGCCTCATGCGCACCGAAGCATTGTATATTCCTTTCCACGACGCCATTCGCGCACTGATTCGCGATCGCATGGCGAGGGGGCAGGAGACGGTGATTGCAACAGTCCATAGCTTCACTCCGGTGTACCACGGGAAGACGCGCACCGTGGAAATTGGTATACTGCACGACGAAGACAGCCGCTTTGCCGACAGCGTTTTGAACGCCGCATCGACCGGCTCGCCTCTCTACAAAATCGAACGCAACGAGCCCTATGGCCCTGCGGATGGCGTGACCCACACGCTGATCCTGCATGGGCTATCCAACGGGCTACGCAATGTAATGATCGAGGTCCGCAACGACCTCATCTCAGACGAAGACGGTCAAGGGGTCGTGGCCGACTATCTGACGGGGCTTCTCCAGCAAAGCCTGGACGCCTGACAACGAAGAAAAAGATCCCAGGGGGCAGTCTAACTGCGATCAGCCCGAAGGCGAAAACGTCGCGGGCACTTTGGCACTGGATGATCACCCGCAATCCCGCGGCTGATCGCTAAACAGGGGGAAGTCATGTCCGACTACACGGATCACGACAAAAAGCAGGATATGCACATCCTGCACTCCATGGGCTACGCCCAGGAGCTGGAACGGCGGATGAGCTCGTTCTCGAACTTTGCGGTCTCATTCTCTATCATCTGCATTCTTTCCGGCGGCATCAACTCGCTGGCTCAAGCCACGGCGGGTGCTGGCGGTGCGGCCATCGGCATCGGTTGGCCGCTCGGGTGCTTCGTTTCGCTGGTGTTCGCTGTCGCGATGGCGCAGATCAGCTCGGCCTATCCGACTGCAGGCGGCCTCTATCACTGGGGCTCGATCCTCGGCAACCGTTTCACCGGCTGGCTGACCGCCTGGTTCAACCTGCTCGGTCTTGTCACGGTTCTCGGCGCGATCAATGTCGGCACCTACTACTTCTTCATGGGCTCGTTCGGCACCAGCTATTTCGGGCTGACCGATACCACCACCGTTCGCATCCTGTTCCTGGTGATCATTACCGGTGCCCAGGCGCTGGTGAACCACATGGGGATCGGGCTGACGGCGAAGCTCACGGATTTCTCGGGCTACCTGATCTTCGTAACGGCAATCGCCCTTGCTGCAGTTTGCCTGCTGGCAGCGCCGTCCTACGACATTGCCCGTCTCTTCACTTTCGCCAACTATTCCGGCGAAGCCGGCGGCAACGTCTGGCCGTCGACCTCGGGCGCCTGGGTGTTCCTGCTCGGCCTCCTGCTGCCGATCTACACGATCACCGGCTATGACGCTTCGGCACATACCTCGGAAGAAACGGTCAAGGCCGCCCATTCCGTTCCGCGCGGCATGGTCGCCTCCGTTCTTTGGTCGGCGCTCTTCGGCTACATCATGCTTTGCGCATTCGTGCTGATGCTCCCGAACATGGACGATGCGGCCAAACAGGGCTGGAACGTGTTCTTCTGGGCCATGGACAGTCAGGTCAATCCTGTCGTCAAGGATCTGCTCTACCTCGCCATCTTCGTCAGCCAATGGCTGTGTGGTCTGGCGACGGTGACCTCGGTCTCCCGCATGATCTTCGCCTTCTCGCGTGACGGCGGTCTGCCGGCATCCAAGGCTCTTGCCAAGGTCAGCCCGAAGCACCGCACGCCGGTTGCCGCCATCTGGACGGGTTCGATCCTCTCTGTTCTGTTCGTCTGGGGCTCGTCGCTTGTTTCGATCGGCGAGACCCCGGTTTACACGATCGTCGTCTCGTGCACGGTCATCTTCCTGTTCTTCTCCTTCGCGATCCCGATCACCCTCGGTCTCTTCGCGTGGGGCACGTCGAAGTGGGACAAGATGGGACCATGGAACCTCGGCGAAGGCACGTTCAAGCTGTTTGCGGTCCTGTCGATCCTGGCGATGATGCTGATCTTCGTCCTCGGCATTCAGCCGCCGAACCAGTGGGCGCTTTACATCACTGTCGGCTTCCTGGTCCTCACCGGTATCGTCTGGTTCGGCTTCGAAAGCCGCCGCTTCAAGGGCCCGCCGATCGGCGACGAGGTTGCGCGTCGTCAAGCCGAGATCGCGGCTGCCGAGAAGGCCGTTGGCGAAGCCTGAGGTTTCGACTTCCCTCTCCAACCGCGGGGCCGCGATGGCGGCCCCGCTTTCCGGCTCAACGAAAACGCATCAGAGGCGGCAGGCCCGTCTCACAGTATGCTCTTTCGTTGCCCCGATTTCAGTTCAATGTCAGGCGGATTCAATATGAGCATCTATACCCTCGACGATCTCAAGCAGGATGTTGCCGACGGGCGCATCGATACAGTTCTGGCGTGCCAGGTGGACATGCAGGGCCGCTTGATGGGCAAGCGCTTTCAGGCTGAATACTTCCTCGAGAGCGCATGGAAGGAAACGCACAGCTGCAACTATCTCGTTGCCACCGACATGGAGATGGAAACCGTCTCCGGCTACAAGGCGACGAGTTGGGAAAAGGGCTATGGCGACTACACGATGAAGCCCGATCTTTCGACGTTGCGCCGCATTCCGTGGCTCGAAGGCACAGCGCTCGTGCTCTGCGATCTCCTCGACCACCACACGCATGAAGAGGTGCCGCACTCGCCGCGCGCGATCCTGAAGAAACAGGTCAAGCGGTTGGAAGACATGGGCATGAAGGCGTTCATGGCCTCGGAGCTCGAATTCTTCCTGTTCGACCAGACCTACGAGTCTGCGCATGCGTCAGGCTATCGCAACCTGAAGCTCGCCAGCGCCTATAACGAGGACTACCACATCTTCCAGACAACCAAGGAAGAAGAAGTCATGCGGGCAATCCGCACCGGCCTTCAGGGCGCCGGCATTCCGGTCGAAAACTCCAAGGGCGAGGCGTCCGCGGGCCAGGAAGAAATCAACGTCCGCTATGCCGACGCACTGACGATGGCCGATCGCCACTCGATCATCAAGAACGGTTGCAAGGAAATCGCCTGGTCGAAGGGCAAGGCGATCACCTTCCTGGCGAAGTGGCACTACAATGCCGCCGGCAGTTCGTCGCATATCCATCAGTCGCTCTGGAGCGCTGACGGCAAGACGCCGCTCTTCCACGACGAGGGGGGCAAGTACGGCATGTCGCCGCTGATGAACAACTACGTGGCCGGTCTTCTCGCCCACGCGGGCGAGATCACCTACTTCCTCGCGCCTTACATCAACTCGTACAAGCGCTTCATGGCGGGCACCTTTGCGCCGACGAAGGCAATCTGGAGCAAGGACAACCGCACGGCCGGCTATCGCCTCTGCGGCGACGACACCAAAGCGATTCGTATCGAGTGCCGTGTCGGCGGCTCCGACCTTAATCCCCATCTCGCCTTTGCCGCGCTGCTTGCCGCCGGCATCGATGGCATAGAGCAGAAGATGGAGCTCGAGGCGCCGTTCGTCGGCGACGCCTATGGAGCACGCAGCGTCCGCGAGATCCCGCGTACGTTGCGCGCGGCAACAGTCGCCATGACGGAATCGAAGATGCTTCGCAATGCCTTTGGCGACGACGTCATCGACCACTATACCCGTGCTGCCCAGTGGGAGCAGGAAGAATACGATCGTCGCATCACCGACTGGGAAGTGGCGCGCGGTTTCGAAAGAGCATAATAGGCGTAGCCAAAGCCGGATGGCGTCCTGTCATATGATCTCCATATCTGAGGAGATTGTTGGGGGCTGCCGGTTTCGGCACGCGAAAACATAGGATGAAGATCATGGGAATGATCCAATGCATTTCACCGATCGACGGATCGGTTTTCGCCGAGCGGCCGGCGCTTTCGCTAGAGGCGGCGAAAGAGGCGGTGGCGCGTGCGCGCAAGGCGCAGAAGGCCTGGGCGAAGCGGCCGTTGGAAGAGCGCGTTCAACTGGTACTGAAGGGCGTCGCGCGCCTTAATGAAATGTCCGACGTCGTTGTGCCGGAACTTGCCTGGCAGATGGGCCGCCCGATCCGCTACGGCGGCGAGTACAAGGGCTTCAACGAGCGCTCCAACTATGTCGCTTCGATCGCCGCCGATGCGCTCGCGCCACTGGTTGTCGAGGAAAGCGACAAGTTCGAGCGTCGCATCGAACGTGAAGCGCATGGCGTTGTGTTCGTCGTGGCCCCCTGGAATTATCCCTACATGACGGCGATCAACACGATCGCGCCGGCGCTGATGGCGGGCAACACGGTCGTTCTGAAGCATGCGTCACAGACGCTGCTGGTTGGAGAGCGGCTGGTGCAGGCTTTTGTCGAGGCCGGCGTTCCCGAGGACGTCTTCCAGAACGTGTTCCTTGACCACGAAACGACCTCGGCGCTGATTGCTGCGGGCAGCTTCAACTTCGTCAACTTCACCGGTTCGGTCGAAGGCGGCCGCTCGATGGAGCGGGCGGCAGCCGGAACGTTCACAGGGCTCGGGCTAGAGCTCGGCGGCAAGGATCCGGGCTACGTCATGGAAGACGCCGACCTCGACGCGGCGGTCGATACGCTGATGGACGGCGCGACCTATAATTCCGGCCAGTGCTGCTGCGGTATCGAGCGCATCTATGTGCATGAATCGCTCTATGACAGCTTTGTCGAGAAGTCGGTCGCCTGGGTGTCGAACTACAAACTCGGCAATCCGCTCGATCCTGAGACTTCGCTTGGCCCGATGGCCAACAAGCGCTTTGCCAAGGTCGTGCGCGAGCAGATCGCCGATGCCGTTTCCAAGGGCGCCAAGGCGCTCGTTGACCCCAAGCTGTTCCCACAGGACGATGGCGGCGCCTATCTCGCACCGCAGATCCTCGTCAACGTCGATCATTCCATGGCCTTTATGCGCGAGGAGACCTTTGGTCCTGCCGTCGGCATCATGAAGGTGAAGAGCGACGACGAAGCCGTTACGCTGATGAACGACAGCCAGTACGGCCTGACGGCTTCGCTCTGGACGAAGGATCCGGAACGGGCAGGGCGGCTCGGCCGCGAGATCGAGACCGGCACCGTTTTTATGAACCGCGCCGACTATCTCGATCCGGCTCTGTGCTGGACCGGCGTCAAGGAAACCGGCCGAGGGGGTTCGCTGTCGATCATTGGCTTCCACAACCTGACGCGTCCGAAATCCTACCATCTGAAGAAAGTCACAGCATGAGCAGCAACATCACAGCCAACTGGAGCTACCCGACCGCCTTCAAGCTTGGCCGGGGCCGCATCAAGGAACTGGCAGACGCCTGCAAGAGCCTCGGGATGAAGAAGCCGCTGCTGATCACCGATCGCGGCCTGGCTTCCATGGCGATCACCAAGACCGCGCTCGACATTCTCGAAGATGCCGGCCTTGGCCGCGCGATCTTCGCTGATGTCGATCCGAACCCGAACGACAAGAACCTCGAGGCTGGCGTTAAGGCGTTCAAGGACGGTGGCCATGACGGCGTCGTTGCCTTCGGTGGCGGCTCGGGCCTCGATCTCGGCAAGTGCGTCGCGTTCATGGCCGGCCAGACACGGCCGGTCTGGGACTTCGAGGATATCGGTGACTGGTGGACGCGCGCGAGCGTCGAAGGCATCGCGCCGATCGTGGCCGTCCCGACGACGGCCGGCACAGGCTCGGAAGTTGGTCGTGCCAGCGTCATCACCAATTCCGAAACGCATGTGAAGAAGATCATCTTCCATCCGAAGTTCCTGCCGGGCGTCGTCATTGCCGATCCGGAACTGACCGTCGGCATGCCGAAGATCATCACCGCTGGCACCGGCATGGACGCCTTTGCGCACTGCCTGGAAGCTTATTCCTCGCCCTTCTATCATCCGATGTCTGCCGGTATCGCGCTGGAGGGCATGCGCCTCGTCAAAGAATTCCTGCCGCGCGCCTACAGGGAGGGCACGGACCTTGAAGCCCGCGCCAACATGATGTCAGCCGCCGCCATGGGCGCTGTCGCCTTCCAGAAGGGTCTCGGCGCCATTCACGCGCTGTCGCATCCGATCGGCGCGGTCTACAACACCCATCACGGGATGACGAATGCCGTCGTGATGCCAGCGGTATTGCGTTTCAATCGTTCGACGATTGAGGAGAAGATTGCGCGCGCCGCGGCCTATCTCGGCATCTCCGGCGGCTTCGACGGCTTCTATAACTACGTCCTGCAGCTTCGCTCCGAGCTCGGTGTTCCCGACAGCCTGTCTGCGATGGGAATCAAGCCGGATCGAATCGATGAACTTTCGGCAATGGCGATCGAGGACCCGAGTGCTGGCGGCAATCCGGTCAAGATGACACTCGAAAATACCAAGGCACTCTTTAAGGATTGCTTCTGAACTTAAAGAAGACGGCGGACCTGAACTGGCCCGGAAAGCCTAGGCTTTCCGGGCTTTTTTTCAAGGGCGTCGCGATTTCGCCAGAGTGCAAGAAATGCTGGCCGCAATTTCAGGTGTCACGTTTAGGAGTTGTTAACCATAATTAGAAAGGATGCATTAACCGCACGATGCTTCCGAGAGTGCGCGGCAGAGCCATAGAAAGGCTCACATTTTCCCTTCGAGGACCGAACATGCCAGTCATCACTTTCGCAAACACCAAGGGCGGCGCTGGCAAGACCACAGCCGTACTTCTTCTCGCCACCGAGCTTGCCCAGAAGGGCTATCGGGTGACAATCCTCGATGCCGATCCGCAGCACTGGATCACGCGGTGGCATGAAGTATCCGGGCATGTGGCGAATATCTCGGTGATCGATTTCGTCACGTCGGCGTCCTTGCCGCTGCACATATCGGAAAACAAGCACAATACGGACTACTTCATCATCGACCTTCCGGGCGCGCGCAATCCGCTGCTTGCGACGGCAATCGGCCTTTCCGATCATGTCCTGATTCCCATCCAGGGATGCGCGATGGACGCCCGTGGCGGAGCGCAGGTCCTCGAGTTGCTGCAGTATCTCGACGAGAAGGCGGGTATCCGTATCGGACACTCGGTTGTGCTGACGCGCGTCAATTCGATGGTGACGACGCGAGCGCTCTCGATCGTCAAGTCGTTGCTGAGTGAGCGTCAGGTCCCGGTCCTCGACACCGCGATCATCGAACGCTCCGCCTTCCGCGATATTTTTGACTGCGGTGGCACGCTGCATTCCCTCGATCCGGCTCGCGTCAGCAACCTCGACAAGGCGCGGGACAACGCCCGCTGTTTTGCTGAGGAGATCATGGGCAAGGTTCCAGTGAAGCTTCCGGAACCGGCACGCAGCACTGGCCCGCTGATCCGTTCAGCTGCCTAGCGACAACTGTCAGCAAAACAAAAATGCGCCCTTTGCGGCGCATTTTTTCTTGATGGAACGGGCTGGTAGATCAGTCGGTGAATTCGACTGTCACGCCGGGCTTGACCATCTTCGCCAGTTCGGTGGCATCCCAGTTCGTCAAACGGATGCAGCCGTGGCTCTGGGTGCGGCCAATCTTCGATGGTTCCGGCGTCCCGTGGATACCGTAGGTCGGCTTGGAAAGCGCCATCCAGACCGTGCCGACCGGGCCGTTCGGACCCGGCGGAATGTTCAGGATCTTGTCGTTGGCGCCCTGCTGGAAGTTGATCTTCGGATTGTAGGTGTAGCCCGGATTGAAGGCGACGCGCTCGACGGTCACCGTACCGGACGGCGAGGGCGTATCGGTGGAGCCAATTGAGGCGGGGTAGGCGGCGACGAGATTGCCGGCATTGTCATAGGCAAAGACCTGCTTGCGGCCCTTGTCGGCGATGATGCGCGCGACCGATCCGGCCTTCACTTCACCGGGATTGACGACCTTTACGATCGTGCCGGGCACCGTGAAATCGGCGCCCGGATTGATTTCCTTCAGGAAGCCTTCGTCCATATGGAAGCGCTCGGCGAGCATTTCCGTCGTGGAGGTGTAGCCGAGCGATGACATCGCAGCCTTATGCGCGTAGTCCTCCGGGATTTCCGCAACGTACGGGCCGGCGGCATCCGCAGGCGTAATGGTGTAGCTGACGAGCGGCAGACCGCCACTCATGCGCAACTGCTCGAGAATTGCGTCGGTGTTGTTTGGGTCGAGCGTCTCGCCCGTCATCTGCTGATAGGCGTAGATCGCCTTGGTGACGTTCGCGCCCATGTGGCCATCGATCGCGCCAGGGGACACTCCGGCGCGGTCGAGGAATACCTGCAATGCGACGATCTCGGACTTCGACTTGTTCTTGAGCGTGATCACCGGCTCCTGAGACGGCTTCGGCTGCAACATTTCGGGCGTCTGCTGATCCTGCTCGATGGACGCATAGTCGTCGCCGCTTTGCGGATAGGGTTGGTCATCGAGCGGCTGGCGGTCGACCGGAGCGTTGCGCGGGATCGAGCCGGTCACGGCGCCCCGCTCAGCGTAACGACCATCGCCGTAGGGATCGTCGCCATAATAGGCATCGTTGTTGTACGCGTCGCGCACCGGCGGGCGTGGGTAATAGCCGCGGGCCCGCATCTCGGTCGCGATCACATTGCCATAGGGATCGACCAGCACGCGGTTGCCGCGTCGATCACGCGCGTAAGCCGCGCCCGACGGGACATAGTCGAGGATGTCACCGTTGGGCGCCACGAAGACGACGTCGCCTTGGCGTCCGTTGTAAAGCTGCTGCGCATCGGCAGATGGCGCTGCGATAGCGATGGCGAGCAGGGCAGATGCGGCAGACAATCCCGTTATTACAAAGCGATTCACGTCTTCATACCCTTCAGTGACTTGGCCGACACACACCTGCGAATTTTGACGCTAGTGTGGAATTTATGAGATCGTGCTGAACAAAAGATAAAAATCCCGTGATTTCTCCTTTAGTCATGAACATTTGGAGCGACTAGTCGGTTCCACGCGGCAAGGCGCGCCGTCGTGATTGACGAAATCCCTGCCGAGACATAACGGTGCGCAAGCCGCTACCGGGAGGACGTTGAACGATGATCGAATTTGCCGCCGCCAGAGGGCCGACACTGATGCTGGACGAAACGTCGCTGATGGATATCGGCGGATGTGTCGTCGATGGCGTCGACATCGCTCCCAAGAAGGCGGTCCCCGACGACGGCGATGCGCGCATATCGCATTCGGTCGAAGGCTTTCTCTTTACCTGCGGGCCGGACCATATCCGTCACCGCGAACCGATTCCGGGACGGGCGGACGGAAAGGTCTATCCTTTGCACGGGTCCGGGCCCGGGCACGCAGCCAAGGTTCTCTGGACGAAGTTTGACAATGGCAATGCCGAGTGCCGGGCGGATATTGATATCGTGACGGTCGAGGGCTTGTCGGTCCGGATCGAACGCCAGTGGTTCATCGACGGCAATACGGGGGAGGCGCGCCTCACGGACAAGGTCGTCAATACGAGCGACAAGATCGTTCCGACCTTCCTGATGTACCACATGAATATCGGCGGCAAATGGTTTGATGCCGGCACGCGCCTCGAAGGCAAGATGCTCGAGGGTGGTGGCTTTCCGTGGAATTTCGGCGAGGAGCCGGCTGGTATCTTCTGCGTCGAGGCGCCGGCAACGGAAGGCGGCTTTGCCGAGGTACGGCTTGGGCCGATCGCCGCAATCGGCGGCAAGGTTCTCCGAGTGCGCGTCCTTGCCGAGACGTTGCCGCACCTGCAGGTCTGGCGCAATCAGAAAGCGCCCGCCGACGTCCTTGGAATCGAGCCGGTATCGCATCGCTGGGTGTCGCGTTCGGAGTTGGAGGCATCGGGCGATTTCGTCATGCTGAAGCCCGGAGAGAGCCGACATTATGCGCTCAGCTTCGCCTTCGTTTGAGTGATCTGCGGTTGACGCTGGGCATGGGGCGGCGTAGTCATTCAGCCCACGATTTCAGGAGGATTAGCGATGGACATTCGCCAGATCGACGACGAGTATTCGGTTTCCGGTCAGATTTCGGTCGAGGATCTCGATCAGATCAAGGCCCTGGGCTTCAAATCGATCGTCTGCCATCGCCCCGACGACGAGAGCCCCGATCAGACGCCATATGCACTGGTAGCAGCGCGCGCCAAGGAACTCGGCCTCGATATCGCACATGTGCCGGTCGGCCCGATGGGTGTTACCGAAGAGGCGATCACGGGGATGGTTGATGCGCTCGATGAATTCGCGCGCCCGATGCTCGGCTACTGCCGCTCCGGCGCCCGCTCGACCGCGATCTATCAGAAGACGCACCACATTCGCGCCTAGTGCCGATCGGCAAACCAAATCCGGCGCCGCTCGATTCCAGCGGCGTCGTTCGTTTCGCAAACAGGAGAACATCATGAGCATCAAGCGTATCGACGCCGGCGCCCGCATGAGCGGTGCAGTTGTCCACGGCAACACCGTTTACCTCGCTGGCCAGGTCGGCGAAGGCGAAAGCGTCACCGAACAGTGCAAGTCGGCGCTGGCCGAAGTCGATCGTCTGCTCGCTGCAGCCGGCTCGAACAAGTCCAAGATCCTGCAGACCTTGATCTATCTTTCCGACATGTCCTACTTCGCCGAAATGAACGCCGCCTGGGAAGCCTGGGTCGATCCAGCCAACACGCCGGCTCGCGCGACCAGCGAAGCCAAGCTTGCTGCGCCGAAGTACAAGGTCGAGTTCACGGTTACAGCCGCCCTCGACTAAGTCGGCGGCATTGCGATTTCGAAGGCCGGTGGGTTCGCTCACCGGCTTTTTGTTTGGGCAATTTCGGAAAGCGTACGCGTCGGCGTAATTGCTTCCGGATCAAGCTTTACCTCAATGATCGAGGGCTTGCCGCTCGCCCGTGCGCGCTCGAAGGCGGCTGCGAAGCTTTCCGTCGTCTCGACTGTTTCCCCATGGCCACCGTAAGCGCGCGCAAGCGACGCAAAGTCCGGGTTCGTCAGATCGGTGCCACTGACGCGACCGGGATACTCGCGCTCCTGATGCATGCGGATGGTGCCATATATGCCGTTGTTGATGACGATGGCGATGATCGGCAGGTTGTAGCGAACGGCGGTCGCAAATTCCTGGCCGTGCATCAGGAAACAACCGTCCCCGGCGAAACAGATGACCTCGCGTTCGGGAAAGAGCTGCTTGGCAGCAACCGCGGCCGGCAGGCCGTAGCCCATGGAGCCTGATGTCGGTGCCGCCTGGGTGTTGAACTGACAGAAACGATGGAACCGATGCAGCCAGGTGGCATAGTTTCCGGCACCGTTGGTGAAGATCGCATCGGGGCGCGTATTTGCCTCGATCCACTCCATGATCGGTCCCATATGGACTGGGCCGGGACCGCTTTGCGGCGGTGTCGACCACGCAATGTAGGCCTGATGCATCCGTTCGGTGCGCTCCGCCCATCTGAGTTCGCTTGGTGCCTCGAGATCAGCAAGATCCGCAACGAAATCACTCGGGCTCGCGCAGATTGCGAGGTCGGGCCTGTAGACACGGCCAAGCTCGGATGGATCGGGATAAATATGGACAAGCGATTGCTGCGGGTAGGGGATGTCGATGAGCGTATAGCCGGAGGAGGGCATTTCCGACATGCGCCCGCCAAGCAGGATCAGCAGGTCGCTCTCCTTGATTTCCTTCGCCAGTGCGGGGTTGATACCGATGCCGACATCACCGGCATAGTTGGGGTGGAGATGATCAAACAGCATCTGCCGACGGAACGAGCATCCGACGGGCAGGGCGAAGCGTTCCGAGAAGGTTTTCAGATCGGCGACCGCATCCGCATCCCAGCGTGTGCCGCCGACGATGACCACCGGCCGCTCCGCCTTCAGCAGTCGCAGGTAAAAGTCGTCAATCTGACGACGACCGGGATGCGCTTCGACGCGCAAATAGCGCTTGGCGCGGGGCGCCTCCACTTCGTCGCGCAGCATGTCTTCGGGCAGTGATAAGACGACGGGGCCGGGACGGCCTGACGTGGCGATCGCAAATGCGCGGGTGACGAACTCGGGAATGCGAGCAGCATCGTCGATCTCGCCCACCCACTTGCTGAATTCGGTGAGGGCGCGGCGGAACTCGACCTCCTGAAAAGCCTCTCGCTCGCGGGCGTCGCGCTGGACCTGCCCGATGAAGAGGATCATCGGAATGGAATCCTGCCTGGCGATATGCAGCCCGGCCGTGGCGTTCGTGGCGCCAGGCCCGCGCGTTACCATGCAGATGCCGGGCTCGCCGGTGAGCCTGCCCCAGGCATCGGCCATCATGGCCGCGCCACCCTCCTGACGGCAGACCACCACGTCGATGTCGCTGTCATAAAGCGCATCGAGAACGGCAAGGAAACTCTCGCCGGGCACGCAGGAGAGGCGTTTCACCCCATTCGCTTTCAAGGCCTCGACGATCAGTTCCCCGCCGGTTCTTTTCATGATGATCTTTTCTCCTCCAGTTCGGCGAGCTCCGCCAGAACCTCCCCCTGATGCTCTCCCAGCCGCGGGCTCGGCCGCTCGTAACGCAAGGGCGTCTGCGACAGCACGACCGGCGTCCTCACGCCGGGAATGACGGTACCCTTTGCGTCGGCGAGATCTACCCGCAACCCACGCGCCTGAATTTGTGGATCCGCAAACATTTCCTCGATGGTATTGATCGCGCCGGCCGGAACGGCGTCCGTCTCACAGGCCCGCAGCAGGTCGGCCTTCTGCCATCTCAACGTTTCGGTCGAAACCAGCCTGCGAACCTCGTCACGGTTTGCTACGCGCGCCTTGTTCGTCGAAAAGCTCGGATCGTCGGCAATGCCCTCAAGGCCGAGGATCGCGCACAGGCGTCGGAACTGGCCGTCATTGCCGACCGCGAGGATCAGATAGCCATCGGCGGCCGGCACGACTTCATAGGGCGAAATATTCGGATGCGCGTTTCCAAGTCGCGTCGGGGCGCGGCCGGACACGAGATAATTCATGTTCTGGTTGGCGAGCACGGCCGACTGGACGTCGAGCAGCGCCATGTCGACCAGCTGCCCTTCGCCAGTCCTCTGCGCGTGGATGAACGCTGCCTCGATGGCTGCGACCGCGTAAATGCCGGTAAAGATGTCGGCGATCGCAACGCCTGCTTTCATCGGCTGTCCGTCCGGCTCGCCGGTGATCGACATGAAGCCGGACATGCCCTGAACGATATAGTCATAGCCTGCCAGGCTGGCATAGGGACCGTTCTGGCCGAAGCCGGTGATCGAGCAATAGACGAGCTTTGGGTTGGTCTTTTTCAGGCTCTCGTAGTCGAGACCGTACTTCACGAGCCCACCGAGCTTGAAGTTCTCGATGACGACATCGGCCGTGGCGATGAGGCGGCGGACCAGCGCCTGATCTTCTTCGCGCTTTAGGTCGGCGGTGATCGAACGCTTGCCGCGGTTGGCAGCGTGGTAATAGGCGGCGGAGAGGTTTTCGCCGTCGGCACCCTCGACAAAGGGTGGTCCCCAGTGCCGGGTGTCATCGCCTCCCTCCGGGTTTTCGACCTTGATCACGTCGGCGCCGAGATCGGCCAGCATCTGGCCCGCCCATGGACCTGCAAGGACCCTCGCAAGCTCGATGACGCGTATGCCGGACAGCGGCGGCTTTTGGGGCTGATTGTCTGTCATGTTCCTCCCACGAGCAGATCAGGGCGCCAGGGCCGATTGAGGTGTATCGGATACCGGCTTCGATGCAAAGCGTCGCTCGCGCCAGATGATGTACAAGCCCGATGCGATGATGATGAAGATGCCGAGCCACTTGAGCGCATCCGGAAAGTCGCCGAAGACGAGCCAGGCGAAGACGGTCGCCGACACGATCTCGAAATACTGCAGCGGTGCCAATGTCGAGGCGGGCTCTGCGCGGTAGGCATAGACGCCGAAGATGCCGGCGACGGCAGCCGTGACACCGACGCCGAGCAGGTAGAGATAGCCACGGCCATCCGGCATCACCGCGTCAAAGACGTCGGAACCCGTCGCGCTGCCGAAAGCCAGCAGGATGGCGCACAACAGTAGACCCCAGATGCCCATCTGAAGCTGCATCGCCCACGGATCTTCCCGATGCGAAAGCACGCGGGTCATCAAGGCGAAGATGGCGATGCACAACGCGCTGACGACAGGCAGAAGTGCGACGTAGCCGACCTCTTGGAAGCTTGGCTGGATGATTAGCATCGCGCCGAAAAATCCGACGCCGCAGGCAGTGTAGCGGCGCCAACCGATTGTCTCCTTGAGGAAGATGCTGCTCAGGATCGTCAGTATGATGGGTTCGACGAAGAAAATCGCGATCGCATCGGCAACCGGCATGTACTTCAGCGTCGTAACAAAGGAGACCATGGAGATGGTTATGATGGCGCCTCGAATGGCATGAAAGATGTTGGCGCGCCAGGAAAAGGTCTTCCAGCTTGCGCGCCAGATGACGATCGGCAGCATGCAGAGGGCCTGCACGACGAAGCGCGCGGCCGTGATTTCTGCCGCGGGAATCGTAGCTATTGCGAGCTTGGAAAAGATGTCGATGATCGGGGATACAAGCACCGACAGGAACATCAACAGAATGCCGGTCGACACCTCCGAAGCGGCTGCGGGGCGGGAAGAGATGCCATTGTCCATCGCGAAATCCTTCGGTTCAGGATCTTGCGATCGCTTCGTCGCACCAGTCAGCGAATGCAGCGATGGCCGCGTCCGCTCCAATTTCATTCAGCGTTTCGTGGCGCATGTCCTGATATATTTGCGTCGTGATACGGGAGAAGCCACGGGCTTTCAAATGGTTTGACAACCAGATCACCGCTTTTCCGCCATCTGTTGCCGGATCCTGCCCGCCGCCGACAAGATGGATCGGCGTCTGCTTCGGCAGTCGTTCCAGATGCGTCATTCGCGGGGCGCGAAACGTCAGTTCGAAAATATCGAGCCAGAGTGACACCGAGGCATCGAAGCCGCACAGCGGGTCCGCGATATACTTGTCGACTTCGGCAGGATCGCGGCTTAGCCAATCGAAGTCGGTTCGACGGCCGGCGATGGATTTGCCCCAGGTGCCGAAGGTGAGCTTCGGCAGGATGCCGCTCGGAACATCAGAGCCCTTCAGTGCACGTTCGGCGAGCAGGATCGCTTGCGCGGCCCGTCCTGATATGCCGGGGTTGAAATTGGAGTTCCAGACCGCGAGGGCGTCATATTTCTCCGGATGGGTGAGCGCCGCGTTAAGCGCAATGAGGCCTCCCATCGAATGTCCGAAAAGAATGACGGGTAGACCGGGATACTGCGTCACGGCGTGGTCGCGGACCGAACCGACATCATCGATCACCTGCCGGATGCCTTCCTTGCGCGCAAAACGCCCGATCGGTGCGTCGGCCGCGGTCGTCTCGCCATGTCCACGGTGATCGAAGGCAAAGACATGGTAGCCACGAGCCGCTATCGCCACCGCAAAACGGGCGTAACGCTTGGAATGCTCGGCCAGTCCATGGGAGACAAGGATAATTCCGCGTACCTCGGATTGCGCCGGTTCGTGATGAAATCCAAGCGAAGCGTTCGCCGTTTCAAGGCGTTGCGTATCTGCAAACATCATATCCTCCCATTGGCGGGAGAAGATCAGATCGCCCGGGAAATGCAACACATCCAAATATTTATGCGACCGGATTTTCGCATCCTACGGATTGAGGGTTGTGAAAATAAAGCCGGCGTGATTTCTTGTTCATGAATTGTTCCTTGTGGGGATGAAAATGAGCAATCCATTTCTGCGTATGGCAGTATTCCTGATTGCGATCGCGGCAGCCGGCCTTGCGGGAGCCCAGGATGGCGCTGGAAGAACGCGCTTCATTCTGGCTGCCAGCTGGCAGCCTGCCTTTTGCGAAACCAACCAGCGCAAACCGGAATGCAGCAGCCAGACCAAGGACAGGTTCGATGCGACCAATTTCTCGCTGCACGGGCTATGGCCGATGCGCAAGGATTATTGCGACGTCTCCGGCGACCTGCGCGCCGCGGACAAGGACGGCGACTGGAACAAGCTGCCGGTGGTGGAGCTGTCTGCTGCGACCAAGACCGCACTCGCAAAGGCGATGCCTGGAACGCAATCCGGCCTGGAGCGGCATGAGTGGATCAAACACGGTACCTGCACAAAGCTGAGTGCCGACGACTATTTCGCCACGTCTGTCCGGCTGATCGACGAGCTCAATGCTTCGGCGGTCCGCGATCTGTTCGCGGCCAATATCGGCAAGCCGCTGACGGCGGAGGCGATCAAGGCCGTATTTGATAAAAGCTTTGGCGCTGGCGCCGGAGATCGCGTCAAGATGAGCTGCCGGCGTGCCGGCGGAAACCGCGTCATCAGCGAACTCACGATCGGTCTTTCGGAAGCCGCGACATCGAATGGCGAAACGAGCCTGCGCGACCTTATCCAAGGGGCAGGGCGGACGTCGTTCGGCTGCAATGAGGGCGTCGTGGACGCCGCCGGCTTTTGATCCCGCTCACCGAAAACCAAGGCCGGTCTGTCGACCTTTAGGCCATACGAGGCGACTAACAGAACAGCGTGCCAGGTTCCGATCCCGACGACGGTCGCAAAAGCCTCCGGATTTTGGCCGTCGCGCGTTGCTCCTTTGGCGCAATTCGCCTACATAGCGGCAAAACTTAAATCCCCCGCGGAGCGAATTATCAATGGCACGTCAGTTCATCTACCATATGGCCGGCCTCAACAAGGCTTACGGCAACAAGAAGGTGCTGGAGAACATCCACCTTTCTTTCTATCCGGATGCCAAGATCGGTATTCTCGGCCCGAACGGTGCTGGTAAGTCGACCGTGCTGCGCATCATGGCGGGCCTCGATAAGGAATATACTGGCGAGGCATGGCTGGCCGACGGCGCAACGCTCGGTTACCTCGCGCAGGAACCACAGCTCGATGCCTCCAAGACGGTCCTTGAGAACGTCATGGAAGGCGTTGCGCCGAAAAAGGCGATCCTCGACCGCTACAACGAGCTGATGATGAACTACTCCGACGAGACGGCGGAAGAGGGCGCTAAGCTCCAGGATGTCATCGACAGCCAGAACCTCTGGGACCTCGAAAGCCAGGTGGAAATGGCGATGGACGCGCTGCGCTGCCCGCCCGGCGAGTCCTCGGTCGAAAAGCTCTCGGGTGGCGAGAAGCGCCGCGTCGCACTCTGCCGCCTGCTGCTCGCCCAGCCTGATCTGCTGCTGCTCGACGAACCGACCAACCACCTCGACGCCGAGACCATCGCCTGGCTTGAAAAGCACCTGCGCGAATATCCGGGCGCCGTCTTGATGATTACCCACGACCGCTACTTCCTCGACAACGTCACAGGCTGGATCCTCGAGCTCGACCGTGGCCGTGGTATCCCGTACGAAGGCAATTATTCGGCCTACCTGCAGGCGAAGGCGAAGCGCATGCAGCAGGAGGGCCGCGAAGAGGCCTCCCGCCAGAAGGCGATCAGCCGCGAGCAGGAGTGGATCGCCTCCAGCCCGAAGGCCCGTCAGGCGAAGTCCAAGGCCCGTATCCGCGCTTACGACGAACTGGTCGCTGCGGCCGACGCCCGTCGCCCCGGCGATGCGCAGATCGTCATCCCCGTCGGCGAGCGTCTCGGCCAGGTGGTTATTGAAGCGGAGAACCTCACCAAGGGCTACGGCGATACCATGCTGATCGAGAACCTGACCTTCAAGCTGCCGCCCGGCGGCATCGTGGGTGTCATCGGTCCGAACGGTGCCGGCAAGACGACGCTGTTTCGCATGATCACCGGCCAGGAAAAGCCTGATAGCGGTGACATTCGTATCGGTGAGACTGTCGACCTCGGCTATGTCGACCAGAGCCGCGACGCGCTCGCCGGCAACAAGACCGTCTGGGAGGAAATCTCCGGCGGTAACGACATCATCAAGCTCGGCAAGCACGAAGTGAATTCGCGCGCCTATTGCGGCGCCTTCAATTTCAAGGGCGGCGACCAGCAGCAGAAGGTCGGCACGCTTTCGGGCGGTCAGCGCAACCGCGTGCACCTGGCCAAGATGCTGAAGGCCGGCGGCAACGTCATTTTGCTCGACGAACCGACCAACGACCTCGACACGGAAACGCTGGCAGCCCTTGAGGATGCGCTCGAGAATTTTGCCGGCTGCGCCGTTATCATCAGCCACGATCGCATGTTCCTCGACCGTCTGGCCACGCACATCCTCGCCTTTGAAGGTGACAGCCACGTCGAGTGGTTCGAAGGTAACTTCGAAGAGTACGAGCTGGACAAGATCCGCCGCCTCGGGGCCGATTCGGTCAATCCGAAGCGCGTGACCTACAAGCGCTTGACGCGCTGATCATCGGATATTGGTTTTAAGCGTTGAAGCCCCGGTTCGCCGGGGTTTTTTTGCGCGCATTGATGTCGCGATCCGAGCAGCTAATTTCGTGAACGGATTGAATTGCATCTTGCCACGTCCTCTCGATTCACATAAAGATATCTTTATATGTTGATTGGATCGGATATGGGTGAGCCTATCAGACTCGGACTGGATGCGTTGGTGGACGTCCTCAGGGCGGCCGGTGAGCCGACACGTCTACGCCTGCTGGCCCTGCTCGCGGCAGGAGACCTGACGGTCACCGATCTTACCGAAATCCTCGGCCAGTCCCAACCTCGCATCTCTCGCCACCTGAAGCTGCTCGGCGAAGCGGATCTCATCGACCGCTACCAGGAGGGCGCCTGGGCCTATTTCCGGCTGCGTCAGGATGGCAAGGCAGTCCTTTTCGTGCGCAGCCTGTTGGCGCATGCTTCCGAGAATGATCCGGTGATCCTGCGTGACAGCGAGCGCCTGGCTGCGGTGAAGCGCCAGCGGGCGGAGCGCGCACAGGCCTATTTCAGCCGCAACGCCGCCGAGTGGGACGAGCTTCGCCGGCTGCATGCCGCCGATGAAGAGGTCGACGCCGCCGTCATTCGGCTGCTCGGCAGCCAGCCGATTGAATCGCTCCTCGACCTCGGCACGGGGACGGGTCGCATCCTTGAACTCCTGTCCGGCCTCTATCGCCGGGCGATCGGCGTGGACGCCAGCCGCGATATGCTGAGCGTGGCGCGTGCCAATCTCGACAAATCAGGGATCACCAAGGCATCCGTTCGTCAAGCCGATATCCTGAACCTGCCGTTCGAGGCGCAGGATTTCGACGTGGTCACGATCCACCAGGTGCTGCACTTTTTCGATCAGCCCGAGATCGCGATCTCCGAGGCGGCGCGTATGCTGCGGCCGGGCGGGCGGTTGGTCATCATCGATCTGGCGCCGCATGGGCTGGAATACCTTCGTGACGAGCATGCGCATGTTCGCCTCGGCTTCTCGCATCAGTCGATATCCGACTGGCTGCGGAAGGCGGGGCTGGATGTCGAGCAGGTCGTCGACCTTCATCCGGGTCATCAAAGCGGGCAGGGGCTCACCGTCACCGTCTGGCTTGCGCGCGACCCCCGGCGTCTCATAGCCTCCTCAGCGAGCGAAGGCGCCGAACCCATATTTGCCGGGAGATAATCATATGGCTTTGAACAGCGCCGCGCGCCGCAAGATCGGTATTTCCTTCGAGTTCTTTCCGCCGAAGTCGGAAGAGATGGAAGGTCAGCTGTGGAACACGGTCAGCGAGCTGCAGGACTGGGATCCCGACTTCGTATCGGTAACCTACGGCGCCGGTGGCACCACCAAGGCACCGACGCTGGCAACCGTCTCGCGCTTTCTCGCCGAGACTCCCCTTGCCACCGCATCGCATCTCACCTGCGTCGGGGCGACGAAGGATGAAACGCACAGCGTCATCGAGACCTTCCGCAAGGTTGGCGTCAAGCATTTTGTAGCGCTTCGCGGCGATGCTCCGGGCGGCGTCGGCGCGCCCTACCAGCCGCATCCCGGCGGCTATGCAAACGCGGCGGCATTGGTTGCCGGACTGCGCGAGATTGGCGATTTCGAGATTTCGGTCTCTGCCTATCCCGAGAAGCATCCGGAGAGCCGCGATACCGCTGCCGACATCGACATGCTGAAGCAGAAGGCGGACAACGGCGCGACCCGGGCACTGACGCAATTCTTCTTCGACAACGACAATTTCGAACGCTATCTGGAGCAAGTGCGGGCCGCCGGTATCAATATTCCCGTTGTGCCGGGCATCATGCCGATCCAGAACCTGACGCAGCTGAAGCGCTTCGCCGGCGCCTGCGGCACTCTCATACCGGCGTTTCTGGATGAGCGCTTTGCGGGCTTCGACGACAAGCCGGAAGAAAGAGCAAAGGTTGCGGCCGAGGTTGCAGCCGAACAGATCGAAGATCTGGCCCGTCGCGGGCTCACCGACTTTCACCTGTACACCATGAATCGTGCGCCGCTCGTCTCGGCCGTGCTGACCAATCTCGGCTTCACGCGGGACGGTGCCAAGAAGGCCGGTGCCGCCGCATAGGCTGCTCCTGTCGGAAGACAAAAAGAAAAGCGCATCTCCTCGTGGGATGCGCTTTTCCGATTCATTGAACTGTTTCGCTACTCAGGAGTCTCGGCACTGTTCAATCGGCACGACGTTCAGATGAAAAGCATTGTCAATACGAATGCAAACGCCGCGCTGACCAAAAGGACATTCAAGGATTGTGTAAGTCCCATGTCTGTCTCCTCGCGTTAACGGTGCGATAATATGTCGTGATTGTGTCGCTTGGAAAGCGGATTTTATACTGCACTGCGGCGAAAATGTCACATCGCGGACGCGGGGCCGCAACTAATTCACTGAAATTGCGAAAGAAATTCCCGCAGAAAAATATTCACAGATTTTAACCTGCCGTTAAAGTCGGCGATCCTGCCTTCACACTTGCGGCAAGATGAAGGCTTTGCCTGAAGCGTCTGAAACCATGGAATAATCCGCGCAAATGAAAAGGCCGGGTGTGAAGCCCGGCCCGAAAGCGTGCGCTCAAGATGCGCGATTAGAGGGAGTTAAGGAGCGTCGGCGTTGCCCAGCCGTCGGCCGGCATGCCGAGGCGCTGCTGCTCCTTCTGGATGGCAACGCGCGTGCCCGAACCCAGGATGCCGTCGACCTTGCCGACGTCATGGCCGAGCGTTCCGAGCTTCGTTTGCAGTTCCTTCATCTGATCATTGGAAAGGCCCTGTTCGGGCGCGCCCTTGAGATAGGGCTCGGCACCGGCGAGGCGGGTCCCAAAATAAGCGGCCGAGGTCGTGTAGATGAACGACTTGTTCCACTCGAGGTAGATCTGGAAGTTCGGGTAAGCGATGAAGGTCGGGCCGAGGCGGCCCTGGGGCAGGATCAGGTCGGCATGCAGGTTGCCGAAGCTCGTGTTACCGTCACGCGGCTTGACACCAAGGGCAAACCAATCGCCGGCCGTCATAGGGCCGCCAATACCGGATTTTTCCCACGGGAGGCTCTCGGGAAGTATGACCTCCTGAATCCAGGGCTGCCCCTTTTGGAAGCCGAGATGCTGGATGAATTTTGCTGCCGTCAGAATGGCATCGGGAGCGCTCTGCTTGAGGCGCACATGGCCGTCGCCGTCACCGTCCATCCCGTAAGCGACGATATCGCGGGGCAGCATCTGGACCTGACCGATCTCGCCGGCCCAGGCACCTGTGTTGGTTGCCGGCTCGAGATCACCATGCTGAACCATTTCAATAAGGGCGATCAGCTGCGGGCGGAACAACTCGGGGCGCCGGCAATCATGAGCCAGCGTCACGAGCGCGTTGCGGGTGTTGAAATCGCCCTGCACAGCGCCGAAATCCGTTTCCATGGCCCAGAAGGCCGTGATGACGCCGGCGGGCACTCCGAACTCCTGCTCGGCGCGGGCGAAGACATCCGCATACTGCTTCATCTTCTGGCGGCCGATATCGAGGCGGGCCTGGCTGACGGTGCGCTGTGAGAATTCCAGGAAGGTCTGCTTGAACACACCCTGCGCGCGGTCGCGGCTCAAGACCTTCTGGTCGATCTGTGCGCCTTCAAGTGCCTTGTCGGCGGCTTCTGCGGATGCGCCTGCTGCAATCGCGTCGGCCTTTACGCCGGCCAAGAACCCAGCGAGATCACCATCACATGCCGGGGCGGCCGCCTGCGAAGCCGGTGCACTCGGTGCCGGCGTCTGAGCGGCAGCGCCGGTGGCAAGACCGGCAGCAAAAAGGAGTGCAAGTGCCGTGCGGCTTGCGGGCGAGCGGTGCATAGTTTCGATCCTCGTCGTCAATGGAATTTCCGTCGATTTCCCAGATGATTGTGACGGAAGCAAGAAAGACGAGGGGAGGTTACTAAGAATTTGTGTCCTTGGATGCCGCGGCTACCCAGTTGTGCCAGTTCTGCGTCGATCCGGCGAAAACATTGATGTCCGTCGGGCCCTTGATACCAGGGATGACGCCCGTCGACGTGTACTGCCAGAAGGCCCACCGGCGGTCGGCATAGGTAACTTCGGGATGTTTGGCGACGGAGCGGACCCAGAAGTGGTAATTCTGGAAGTAGCCGACGAGATTGTCACGGTGGAAATCGACCGACGTGTAGATAATCGGACGCTTGCCGTAGTAGGCCTCGAGGCGGTCCATAAAGCGCTGCAGCTGTGCGCGCACCGTGGCTGGATCTGGGCGATAACGGCATGTCTTGGACTCTGAGTTCCATTCGACATCGAGGACAGGCGGCAGCCGCATCGAGTCTTTCGGCACGTTGCTGATGAACCAATCGGCCTGTTCATCAGGCGTCGAGCAGAAATAGTAGAAATGATAAGGAGCGTGCGGAATGCCCACGGCGCGGGCGCGCTGCCAGTACTCATTGAAGCGCGAATCGACGCGGTCCTTGCCCTCGGTCGCCTTGATGAATGCGAAAGCGACGCCGGAGTTCCTGACCGTCTGCCAGTCGATATCGCCTTGCCACTTCGAGACGTCGATGCCGTGAACTGGCTGCTTCTCCGGATGCTTTGTTCCGAAGTCCTGAGGATCGGTGTCCTTGAAGCGCGTCTTCGGCTTTACGGACGCTGTTTCGAGATAGTCATAGCCCGATGACGTGCACCCGGCGAGCATGACAGCCAACGGCAAAACGCAAAACAGAAGCCGGCGCATAGATGTTCCGTCGCGAAACGAATGGAATTTTTGCCCCACAGCTCGACCTTCGTGATAAACGCGTCCAGCAGAGGAATGTCCCCTCTATTTCCCATATCAACGTAAAAATTCGGTTAGTTTCAAGCGAAATGTCAAGGTTTGGTCACAATGACAGCCCGCCAGGCATAGCCGCCGCCGATGGTCTCGAACGTCAGTCGTCCTTGGTTTTCAGAGGCTTGAGACTTAAGAACCTGCCGCAGATTGGGACGCGGCGACACGTGAAATTTTCGCAGCCATGCCTTGAGAAGACGCGCAAACCAGCCCGGCAGGCGTTCCTGCTGACCAAAATCGACGATGTGCAACTCGCCGCCGGGGGCTAGGGCGGCCACGGCCGAGTCGATCGCGCATTCCCAGTCGGGAATCATAGAAAGCGCATAGGAAATGAGGATGCGGTCGAAGCCGCCGACGCCGAACTCGCGCGGCGTGAAGGCCGTCGCGTCCGCGACGCGGAAATCAGGGAGCGTGGCTTTGGTATCGAATGTCTTGCGCGCGGAGATCAGCATCTCCGCCGAAATATCGAGCCCGTAGAGCTTAGCCTGCGGATAATATCTATGGGCAAGTGCGAGGTTGCGGCCGGTTCCGCAACCGACCTCCAAAAGGGTGCCGCCTGCCGGCACATCCAGATTGCGGATCGTCTGATCGCGGCCGAGCAGGTAATACTTGCGCGTCAGGTCATAGATGTGGCGCTGATAACGGTACATGCCGTCCATCAGGGCGGCGTGGTCGTCGTCCTTTGCGACCGGGTTCGTGTCGACCCCGCTCACGCGGTCTTCCTGTAGATATGGAAGCCGCCATAGATCGCCGAGCGATCGAGCGCCGTCAGTTCAATCGAGCGTTCCTCCATGTAGGTCCACTGATCACGGATCGCAGGCGACAGGCGTCCTTCGATGATGCTCTTTTCGGCCGCGGTGCGGAAAATCACCCGAGCGCCTTCACGGGCTGTGCGACTGATCTCGGCCCACAGATCATTCAGTTGCTGGTCCGTCATCCAATCCTGTGCATCCAGGAGGATATAGCGATCGCGCGAGGCTGCCGGCTCGCCGGCGAGCAGCTCGGTGAAGCTTGCGTGATGAACGTTGACGCGATCCACATTGGCACGGATCGCCTCGTAGTTCGCGGGCTCGAGGTAGGTCGGAAGCGGGCCTTCGCCCCTTGGCGCGTAGCGGCGAGCGAACGCCTGCCAGGCAAAATAGTTTTCCTGCATGGGGAAGTGACAGGCGAGCTTCTCAAGACGGTGGCGTAGGACCGGAGCAATGGACTGGTCGGCCGCGAGGCTTGCCAGTTCGTCGTATTGCTGCGGCGGGATGCCGAGGCCAAACAGCGAGCTCTTGCGGCCGGTGATCCAGCGCACAACCGGCTTGTCAAAGAGCGGCGCGATCTTCTCGTCGAAGAACTGGCGCTGCTCGCGCAGCGAGCGCGTCTTGGTCATCTCCGTCAGGTCGACGCCGTGCAGGCGGGCAAGCAGGTGGGCTGCACCGATGAACCGACCGAGGAGACCGGTTTCGTAGATGTTGCGGTCGAAAACCGTCACGCGCCGACGGCCGAACTTGCGGCCATTCCAGTAGTTCCGGGTTGTCTCGTCGAGATTTGCTGCGAGGAACTGGTCGAAGGCGCGGCTGTTCGATGTTTCGCGCGGTGTGGCGAGGAAGCGAACGAGGTCGGCGTGTCCGGGAAGGTGACGGAACGCCGCGAGTTTCAGGCGATTGAGGGCGATGTGATGCGGGTTAAGGTCCACCACATCAATCGACGCCGGGCTTTTGGAGAGATAGGCGAGTATGTTGCAGCCGCCGGAGCCGATCGTCACGATGCGATGATGCGGCTGAAGCTCCATCGCCAGCATGTCGAGGTCGGGATCTTCCCAGATTTGCGGATAGACCAAACCGGAAAACAGCAGGCCAAAGAGCCGTTCCGAAAAGCCCGCCTTGGAGAAGGCATTGTGGCGGAGAAGAGCTGCCTTGAGTTTCCGGTTCTTGCGGAAGCCGGCATCCGGTGCAAATTCCGTCATATGAGTCTTTCACCCTTTTAGCGTTCAGGGCGTTTAGCGCGCCGTCACTACAGTTTGATGACGCAGGCTGTGGGCAGGCCTTTCCGCGGTAGCTAATAGAAACCATCCGGGCGTTGGGGTCTTTCGCGCCGCGGGCTTTCCTGCTTCTCTTGCAGGCATGGAGGACCGTACATGCGATTTGTGCTGCGTGTCGTGAAGTCACTTGCCCTTCTGCTGATCGCGATCGTCGCAATGGGCGCGGCTTGGCTCTATGTCAGCCCACCTGAATTGCTGCGGGTGGGCGACGGCTATGCGGCCAAGATCGTTTGCTCGAACGTCTTCCTTGCAGGGCGGGATCCTGAAGAGGTGCTCTATGAGGACGTTCAGGCGCCCGGAAATCCGTTGCTGCGGCTTGTGCGTGTGGTTGTCGACAGGCAGGAGAAACGGGTTACAGCGCGCATCCTCGGGGTCTTCGCACCGGGCTATGCAATTTATCGCGGCGCGCTCGGCTGCAGCAGCGTGCCGGACGGGGATTTTGAAGCGGCCGCGAGCGCAGTGCCCGATCGTCCGGTCGCTCGAGAGCCGCAAAATGATGCGATATGGCCGCAGGGTAATGCCGTCGCGACGGTCAATGACAGCCGTATCGACGCACTGCTCTCGCACAGCGACTTGACCGGTCCTGCAGCGCGCGCGGTTGTCGTGGTTCGCAACGGCCGTATCATTGCCGAGCGCTACGGTGACGGCTTCGGTCCGACGACGCCGCTGACGGGGTGGTCGATGACGAAGACCGTCAATGCGGCGATTGTCGGACGGCTGATGCAGGACAACAAGATCGGGTTTGATGACGTCGCCCTCCTGCCGCAGTGGCAGGGCGGCGACCATTCAGCAATCAAGCTCAGCGATCTGCTGGGCATGGAGAGCGGCCTGGCCTTCAACGAGAATTATGGCACGGTCGCCGATGTCACACGCATGCTCTATCTCGATGCAGATATGACGGCGCTCCCGGCGAGCCTCCCCTTGGAGGCGAGCCCGGGCCAGCGCTTTAACTATTCGAGCGGCACATCGGTTTTGATCTCGAAGATATGGATGGATCGGATCGGCAACATGCAGGCGGCGCTTGCCTATCCCAAGATGGCGCTGTTTGACCCGATCGGCATGTCGAGTGCCGTACTGGAGGTTGACGCGCGCGGCACCTTTGCCGGCAGCTCCTATCTCTACGCCACTGCGCGGGACTGGGCCCGTTTCGGGCAGTTTCTTCTTCAAGACGGCGTCTGGAATGGACAGAGGCTGTTGCCGGAACAGTTCATGGCGGCAATGCGGACGCCGACTGTGGCCTCGGGTGGCAAATATACGCAGGCGCAGGCCTGGCTTGCCGCGCCGGGGGGTGACAGCAGCACCATTGCCGGTCTTCCCGATGACACCTTCTGGATGGAGGGGCACGACGGACAGAGCATTGCGATCGTGCCATCCGCGAAGCTTGTCGTCGTCAGGCTCGGGCTGACGCCGAGCTGGCTCCGTTATAAGCCGCAGGTCCTGGTAAAGGAGATTCTAGCGGTGCTGCACGGCAGTGGTCAGTAGTTGCCGTGGGCGACGTCGTTCATGCCCTTGCGCTTGGCATCGTAGTAGTAGCCACGGGCATAGAGGCGGATCGCATCGTCTTCGCTGTTGTCGGAGACTAGCCAGGCGCCGCGAAGGTATTTGGCGGCGTATTTGATGTTGGTATCGGCGTCAAACAGGCCGGCGGGCTCGCCGTCGTAGCCCATCGACTTAGCCGTATTGTACTTGATCTGCATGAGGCCGAAGTAGCCACGCTTGTTATAGGCCTTCGAATTGTAACGGCTTTCCCGATGCACGACGCGGTGAAGCAGGGATGCGGGCACCTCGTAAAGCTTCGAGTACTTGTCGATAATTTTGGTGATCGCGCTTTTCTCGACCGTCGGTGCACCATCGTCGTCGCTGTCGCTGAACATGGGTGGAGCGGTCGGCGGGTCGGACGGACCTGAGGTGTCGAAGCCGTAGTCCATCATCGGATGCGGCATGGTATCTATTGCGGAAAGCGCGGCAATCGCACCAGTGCCAGCCTGCGGCGTCGCAGCAAAGGCGAGCTGCGTCGACGGAGAAGTGGTGCCCGGTCGCGGTGTCGGTATAACGGACTGGATAGCCGTCATCTCGGGCGTGAGCGGGATCTGCGCATAACCCGTTGCAGTGGCCTGCTGGATCTGGCTGCTCAACTGCGAGGGATCGGTTGCCGGCATGGCCGGTGCTGCCAGGGCAGTTGCTGTCGGATCGGCGGTGGTGATCATCGCCGTCTGGGGCGCGCCTTCGCCGGCCGGCACGGCTGCAAGCGTAGCGTCTTCGCCCGGCTTCGGCGTCGGAACAACGGTCTGGGCTGCGGTCAATTCTGCCTGCGACGTGTATTCGACGCTCGTGCATCCGGCAACAACGCCGCAGAGCATCGTCGAGACGATGAGACTGCGTTTCAGGCCGGAAAAACCGATCGCTACCATACTCTCACTTTCGTGAATGCGCCGCCCCGGCAGCATTTAGAAGTTACCAAAAACCTTAAGCCCGGATTCCGCAATTAACGTATTCGTTGTTTAGCCGCAACCCGCCGAAAATATTTACGCGGCGATGCGCCGATAGCCAGCGGTTACGGCGCCTGCAGCAATGAGCAAGGTGCCGCCGGTACGGTTGACTGCGCGCTGAACGCTTGCCTTGCGGATAAGGCCGCGCGCCGCGTTTGCGGCCAGCGCATAGATAGAGGCATTGATGGTCGCGAGCACCAGGAAGGTAGCTTCCATGACGAGCATCTGGCCAAAGAACGGCAGAGCCGGATTGAGGAACTGCGGAACGAATGCGACGAAGAATACGATGCTCTTCGGGTTGAGAGCCGTTACGACATAGGCGTGGAGGAAAACCTTGAGCGATTTCTTTTCGGGCAGGTTGTCATTGTCTGCCATGGGCTCGGAAATCACGGGTGCACGCCAGAGTTTTACTCCGAGCCAGATCAGATAGGCGCCGCCGATCCACTTCAGTACCGTGAACAGGGTTGCGGAGGCCGCGAGTAGGGCCCCCAATCCGAATAGCGATGCGGTCATCGCGGTGAAGTCGCCGAGTGCAACGCCGGTTACCGTTGCAAGCGCCGTCTTACGGCCATGACCGAGGGCATAGGAAACGACGAGGAGAATCGTCGGGCCCGGGATGGCCAGCATGATTGCAGACGCAGCGGCAAAAGCGAGCCAGGCTTCGAGCGACATGGAATCTCCTCCTATTCCCTAGGGTAAAAGCAAAGACACCATATCAAGCCTCAGTCAATCATGCCGTCCGGTATTTCTGCCCTATTGTGTCCATGACTTCGCCGAACCACTTGGTGGAGATGTCAAAAGCCTTGCCGCCCTTGATGCGCGGGAACTCGATTGTCCGCAACTTGCCGTTCTGCGCTTCGTCGTGACCGGTAACACCCGATACCTTGTTGAGGGCGCTTTCGACGGCAAGGTCGGTCATACTCTGAATGAGACGGAGGTCATCGCTGTTGGCAGGTGCCGAACGGGCAAAGTAGCCCGATTTCTGCACGAGCGAGCGCTCGGCATTGATGAGGCCTGCGAACTGCTTCTGGAACCAGCCGCCGACATTGATCGTATCAATCTTCACGTGGCCGAAAGCGTCGCGCTTGATGGTCTCGCCGGCGGCCTCGCGTTCCGCGACGATGGCGTCAAGGCAAGCGCCCTCCGAAACGAATACCGTCGCGTGGCCCGTGCGGTCGATGATTTCTTTCAGTCGTGCGGCTTCCGCATCGAGGCCGAACGCCATTTCAGGGAGATAAACCGCATCGATGCTCTTCATCTTGGCGTTCGTCATCAAGCCATCGACATATTCGTAATTCTTCGTCCGCTGCAGATAGGCCCGGGCAGTTGCTGCCGTCAGCCAGCCGCAGTGGCGTCCCATGACTTCATGGATGATCAGGGTGCGCGGTGCCGCCGTCTGTTCGTTGCTGACGTTGTCGAAGAACTGCGCGCCAATTTCCGCGGCCGTCCACGCGCCGAGCGACTGGCGGATGGGGACGACGTCATTGTCGACCGTCTTGGGCAGGCCAACGACCGTCAGATTGTAGCCATTGGCGGCCAGATATGCCGCCAGATCGGCAGCCGTGGTGTTCGTGTCGTCGCCGCCGATCGTATGAAGGATCGTGACCCCATCATTGGCGAGGCGCTCGGCCGCCACGCGCAGTGGATTTTCACCTTCCTTGACCAGGCCACGCTTCACGCAATCGGCTGCGTTGGTCAGCTTGACGCGGCTGTTGCCGATCGGTGAGCCGCCGTAACGATGCAGAAGCGGTGCCTTCTCCCGCATGTCAGCGGTGATCTTTATGCTATCGCCGAGGAGCACTCCTTGGTATCCGGAGCGATAAGCGACAAGCTCGATGTCCGGCGCCACGTCGCTGTAGCGTTCGATAAGTCCGCCGACCGCCGACGACAGACACGGTGCCAGGCCTCCAGCCGTGAGCATTGCGACTTTCTGTTTGGCCATGATCCCTCCAACGTCTCAATATCAGCGCAGTTGCGTGCTGCTTACCTAACGCATGGATGCGACAGGGAAAGGGGCATGTAAAGTGTAGTTATTATGAAAATCAGGCCCCAAACGGCGAAGACAGGCGGAAGCGGTGATATAATCGTTTCAAGCTCGAGATGGCGCTTCAGAAGGCTGTGGAAAGCGCGATCGTCACTCACTGGCAGCAGTTGGGACCCACTTCGCGCTGCGACCATGAACGAATTGTGAAAGGTCTATTCCATCCTACGACCAATCGCCGCCTTGCAAAGGCAGGCATTATTTGGTCAAGGTGTTTCATCTATTTGCACTGCGAGAGACTTTTATGTCCTTCTGGGAAAAACTGCTGAATGCCATTGGCAACACCGCGGGCAACGTCCTTTCGGCGGTGGTCGAGGCTATCCGGACAGTTTTCGAGGGTGATCCCGAGACGCGCCGCAAGGTCGCCTTCTCGGTCGCGATCATCGCTTTGTCGGCGAAGATGGCCAAGGCGGATGGAATCGTCAGTGAGAGGGAGGTCGATGCCTTCCGTGAGATCTTCGAATTCCCGCCCGAGCAGGCGAAGAATGTTGCACGCCTCTATAATATGGCGCGTCAGGACGTTGCCGGCTATGAGGCCTATGCAGAGCGCCTTTCATCTTTGTGCGTGACTTGTGCAGCCAATTGCCCGGTGCTGGAAGAGGTGCTGGACGGTCTCTTCCACATCGCCAAGGCGGACGGGCTCGTCCACGAGAAGGAGTTGGCCTTCCTGCGGCATGTCGGCGAGATCTTCCATATGAATGAAGAGCATTTCGAACGGATCGCAGCGCGCCATGTCTCCATGGGTCGCGACCCATACAAGGTGCTCGGCGTGTCGCCCTCCGATGACTTCACGACGATTCGCCGTCGCTATCATGGCCTTGTCAGTGAACATCATCCGGATCGGCTGATTTCCCGTGGCGTACCAGCCGAGTTCCATGCCATTGCCAATGAGCGGATGGCTGCTCTGAATGCAGCCTACGAGGCGATCGAAAAGGAACGCCGCGCAGCATGACCTCGTTCGAGGCCGACTACCGGAAAGCCCTTGTTCGTCCCTCGCCCAATCACGGGGAGCGTGCGGGCGGGCGCAAGCCTGATATGATACTTCTGCACTATACGGGCATGCCAACGCCGGATGGAGCGTTGGAGTGGCTCTGTCGTGACGAGAGCCAGGTCTCGAGTCACTACTTCGTAGGTGAAGACGGCGAGGTTCTTCAGCTCGTGCCTGAGGAGCGCCGCGCCTGGCACGCCGGCAAAAGTTACTGGCAGGGCGAGACCGATATCAACTCTGTGTCGATCGGGATCGAGATCGCCAATGCGGGGCACCCCGGCGGTCTTCCCGAGTATCCGAAAGAACAAATTCAGGCAGTCATTGAATTGTGTCGCGATTGCGGCCAACGTTGGTCCATTGCCCCCGAACGGGTGCTTGGACACTCCGATGTTGCACCGATTAGGAAGGTTGATCCGGGGGAAAAATTTCCCTGGGCAGGCCTTCACAGAGCTGGTGTCGGGCACTGGGTCGAGCCTGCTCCGATCGCAGGTGGAAGATTTTTCCAACGCGGAGACCACGGCCAGCCGGTCGAGGCCTTGCAGTCGATGCTCTCGCTTTACGGTTATGCGACGGAAATCACAGGCGAATTCTCCGATAAGACGGCGGGCGATGTGGAGGCCTTCCAACGCCACTTTCGGCCTGCGCGGATCGACGGAATTGCGGATTTTTCGACGATAGACACGCTACACCGTCTGCTGGCGTCGCTTCCGCGCTACTCCTCATAAGTCGTACTTTTAAGCGGCTCCGACTCCGAAGAATTCGGGTGTCTGCTGCGCCGCCACATGATTTCCCTATTATCTCCTCATTGCGATGGTCTAACGCCATCGTCGAACGGTGCCGCCTGGTTTGTTTAGGGGTTTCAGGCGGTTGTCAATTGAAACAAAAAGAATTGCTGCAGAACATCTAATGTATATCTGCTGCATATGGCCGGATTGTTATTAGAATTTCGATCCGGAAATTCTTTGGGTCGGAGTAATTAGACTGTATGAAGAAGATTATTTCTGCTGCAGTGTGCGCGAGCGCACTGTTGATGGGTATCAATTGCGCCTTTGCGGGCGAATGGGGTGCAAGATCTCAGACAGTTCCTTTGAAGACTGTTGACCGGACCAGCGGCTATGCGATGCCGGACTTCACCGCCAACAAGTATTCCGCTCTCATTGTCAAATATGCAAACCAGTACGATGTGCCCGTCGAGCTTGCTCATGCGGTCGTGCGCGTAGAGAGCAATTTCAATCCGAATGCACGCGGTAGCGCGGGTGAAATAGGTCTCATGCAAATCAAGCCGGCGACTGCAAGGATGATGGGTTATTCGGGGACGAGTAAAGGATTGTTCGATCCGGAGACGAACATCAAATTTGGCATGAAATACCTGGCTGCAGCGCATGAGCTCGGCGGTGGCGAAACCTGCGACACGATCCTGAAGTACAATGCCGGCCACGGCGCAACCCGCATGAACCCAGTCTCGAAGGCTTATTGCGGCAAAGTCCTGGCGATGCTCGATTGATCATCTGAACTGCTTGGTCGAGAATCACTTCGGTCAGGCACTTAACGATATGGTTCAACATGACGCCTGTGTTATCTGACCTCTGAAATGAGGTGACATGTGGCAGTTGATTTCAAGGTGATCATCGTCGGAAGCGGAATGATGGGCGCGGCTGCAGCCCGTCACCTTTCCGGGATGATCGAGGGCGTTGCGCTCATCGGCCCCGGTGAGCCGGCCGAGCGCAAGAGCCATCATGGCGTTTTTGCCAGTCATTACGACGAGGCCCGCATCACGCGGTGCTTCGACGACAATATGGTTTGGGCGACGTTGGCGGCGCGCTCGCTCGATCGCTATAGGGAAATCGAAGCGAAAAGCGGCATTTCCTTTTTCTCGGAAGTGGGTTGTCTGTTTGCCGGACCGCCCGCCCGACCGGGCCAGGGATTCCTTGGGCGGGCGCTGCAGGTAAGCGAAGCGCTTGATCTCGACGTTGAAATGTTGACGTCTGCGGCGCTGCAAGCGCGCTTTCCTCAGTTTGACCTCAATCCTTCGTTCAACGGCTATTTCGAAGCGCGGCGTGCCGGCCATATCAATCCGCGCGCTTTGGTTCGGGCTCAGACCAAGCTTTCTGGGCAGGCGGGTGTGACGGTCATCGATGCAACCGTTGCCTCGGTTCGCGATGAGGGCACGTTCGTAGAGGTCCATACGGATGGCATGCACTACACCGCCGAACGTGTGCTGGTCGCCGCCGGCGGGTTTAGCAATTTCAACGATCTTCTGCCGGCTGCCACCGATGTTCGCCTTGCGGCGCGCACTGTCGCCTTCTTCGAGCTTGGTGAGCGGGAAATGACGGTCTTGTCCGAAATGCCTTCGACGATCGTCTTTGGTGACCGCGACGAGGACCATGTCTATATCCTCCCACCGGTGCGCTATCCCGACGGCAAGACCTATCTCAAGCTCGGCGGCGATCTGGAAACACGCTCATTCGACACGCTGGAGGACGTCGGAGCCTGGTTTCGCTCGGACGGCGATCTGGTGGAGCGCGACCTTCTGGTATCCACGGCCCTTCAACTGATGCCGGCGCTGGCCGGGTGTCCGACAACCTCGGCGCCTTGCGTGGCGACCTTCACGGCAACAGCCTATCCTTATGTGGGATACACGGATTCGCCGCGCATCGCCGTTCTCTCCGGCGGCAATTTCGTCGCGGCTAAGTCATCGGACGAACTTGGCCGGCTGGGTGCGGTCGTCATGACGCAGGGCTGGCTCTGTGCCGAGGACTTCGGCCAGGAGTTGACGCCCGTCTTCCGGTAGGCAAGCGCATTTCGGCGGCGCGTCAGGCAATTGTGGTGGTATTGCTTCCTCGTTGCGGACATTTCAGTGGAATTCACGCCAAGTCTCCGCTAAGGGAACCGTGCCAGTTGGCCGGGCAGCCGCGCTTTACCAAATGCCGAAAGGCGGTAGGGTGAGGAAAGTCCGGGCTCCACGGAAACACGGTGCCGGATAACGTCCGGCGAGGGCGACCTCAGGGAAAGTGCCACAGAAAGCAAACCGCCTGCACGGCAGGTAAGGGTGAAAGGGTGGGGTAAGAGCCCACCGCATTTCCGGTAACGGCGATGGCAAGGTAAACCCCACCGGGAGCAAGACCGAATAGGGATGACGTGGGAGGCGAAAGCCTTTCGGCCGGTTTCCAGGTCAGTCATCCGGGTGGGTTGCGTGAGGCAGCGTGCGAACGTTGTCCCAGAGGAATGGCTGCCACGTTCCGGCTTCGGCCGGGGCCATACAGAACCCGGCTTACAGGCCAACTGGCGAATTCCCTTTGCGAAATGAGGGTTCCGGCATTGCCGTCAGTGGGCGGTCGGCGCCTTCGCCAGACATTCTTCGCAGGTGGTGCTGCTGCGCGCAAGAATGGACCAGCGCTTGAATATCTTCCCGCAGGAATCGCACTGGATGTCGGTTGTCATGCCCGACTGCGAGAGCGGAATACGCTTTTCCGGCTCAAAGCGCCCGTACAGAAGCCCCTTTAGTGTGAAGTTTGTCATGGCGTTACTCCACTGTTACTTATTTAGCCCTCGATAATATGCGGCGGCGCAGAACTAATTCAATTCTCCGGCTCTTTATTATTTTGCACATGGCAATATCCGAACGGCTTGATCCCTACTTCGAAGGAAATAGCGGTCGCCTACCTCTTCACGGGGGCGCTCGGACTGGCGCCTCCCACTCTTGAAGAGGGAGTCTTAAGCCTCTGTTTGAAATCGCATATTTGGCTGTGCCGATTTGAAACATGTGCCGCCTTCGAGGGCGTGCTCGCAACACGCCCGCTTGGCATCGGTAAGGGCAATCCTAACCCTTTGTTAAACTTAACAGCTTATAAATTTTCGATACTGCGCTCATCGTGAGACGGGCGTTTCCCATTGACGCCCATATGGTCCCATGTTATCCCAGTTATGCACTGCGCAAGGGCAAGTAGGTGCCCCTCAATCGCAAAGCCAAGGTGTCTTCCTCGATGGAGGCGCCGGATGGGATCACGCCCGTTTGGCTCGCGAAGCTATGCCTGAATTTCGAGGTTCCGGGCTTGTGAGTTCAGTCCGGGCTCTTTCGGGAACGGATGTTTCGTGTCATGAGCCGCTTCCTTTCAAATGCGACCAACAGAATCGATTCCAAAGGCAGGGTTTCCGTGCCGGCGGCGTTTCGATCCGTGCTGGCGCAGCGCAATGTTCAGGAGCTCTATTGCTTCCAGGACTTTGTGTTTCCGGCGATCAGTGTCGGCGGTCCGGACCTCCTGGAGAGGTTCGAGCGTCAGATTTCTGCGGAAGATCCGTTTTCGCCGGACGCGAACGAGATGTCGCTTCTCATCCACGGGGGCGGTATCTTCATGAAGCTCGATGCGGAAGGTCGGCTGATGGTCACGGATTTCATCCGCGACTTCACCGGCATCTCGGACGAAGTGACCTTCGTCGGTCGGGCGGATCATTTTCAGCTGTGGCAGCCGCAGGCATTTCAGGCTGCCCAGATGCAGGCACGAGGAGGGCGTCGGCTGGCGGGCGGGCGTTCCTGACAATACGAGGGAACGGAATGGCGGCGAATCCTGGCGGAGATTCAACTGATGCCGGTGGCGGACCGGTTCGCCACCTTCCGGTTCTTCTCAACGAAGTGCTTGCGGCGCTCGATCCTTTGCCCGGCAAGCTCATTTTGGATGGCACATTCGGTGCGGGCGGCTACACGTCTGCCATTCTGGGCGCTGGTGCAAACGTGATCGCCCTGGATCGGGACCCGACCGCGATCGAAGCCGGCCAGGCCCTTGTGGCAAGCAGCCAGGGTCGTTTGACGCTCGTTCATTCTCAATTTTCTCAATTGGCCGAGTGTGCTCCCCACGACGGGCTCGACGGGGTCGTGCTCGACATCGGCGTTTCGTCAATGCAGATCGATGAGGCCGAGCGTGGCTTCTCGTTTCAAAAGAGTGGTCCTCTGGATATGCGCATGTCGGCTGCAGGCGTTTCCGCGGCTGACGTGGTTAATCGCGCCAAGGTGGCCGATCTGATCCGCATCTTTCATTTTCTCGGAGAGGAAAGCCAGTCGCCGCGCATCGCGCATGCGATTGAAAAGCGGCGGGCCGATAAGCCCTTCGAGACCACGCGTGATCTGGCCGGGCTGATCGAGCTCGTCACGCCGCGGAAGATGAAGGACAAGATTCATCCGGCGACGCGCGTCTTTCAGGCGCTGCGCATTTTCGTCAACGATGAGCTCGGCGAACTGGCGCAGGCGCTGTTTGCCGCGGAGCGTGTCCTGAAGCCCGGTGGACGCCTCGTTGTCGTCACCTTTCATTCGCTTGAAGACCGGATCGTCAAGACGTTTTTCTCCGATCGCGCCGGCAAGGCTTCGGGCTCTCGTCACCTGCCCGTTGCGCACGAGCGTGCGGCGACCTTCGAGCGGATCGGTAAGCCAATGGTTGCTGCGACCGAAGCGGAGGCGCAAGCAAACCCGCGGGCGCGCTCGGCCAAGCTACGTGCGGGGCTGCGCACTGCAGCACCTGCCGAAGCGGCAGATGTTTCCATCTTCGGATTGCCGAATCTGGCGAGTCTCGGAAAGCTCGGAGCCTGATATGCTGAGAACCTTGGACCTCATCCTGGTCGGTGTCATGACAGCAGCGGCGGCTGTCACCTACACGATCAAGCACCATGCCGAACTCAAGCTTGAGGAGGTTCACCGCCTCGAAGCGGAGATCAAGCTCGAGAAGGACACGATCGATCTATTAAAGGCCGATTGGGCTTTGCTCTCCCAGCCGAACAGACTCGAGCGTCTCGTCAACAACTACAATGGCGAGCTTCAGTTGCAGCCAACGGCTTCAACGTCGCTGGTTCATGCCAAGGAGCTGCCGATGTTGAAGTCGCAGGTTCCTGTTCCCGACGTTACCGAAGCGAAGGCTGGTTCTGGCAAGGCAAAGCCTAAGGCAGCGGTGCCGCAACCCGAAGAAGAAGACCTGATGGCAACCGGATCGGTGGAGTAGAGATGTCCTTTCTTTCACGCATCATGGTCTTGAAGAGCCAGGCGCATTTTTCGGCAGGCACACACAACCGCTTCGGTGGCAACATGCCGATCGAGGGATCGCGAAAGAAGAGGGCGGGGCAGGCCAAGAGCCGTGTCGGTCTGCTGATCGTCGGTTTCCTCGGGGTCTATTGCGTGATCTGCGGGCGTCTCGTTGAATACGCGGTCCGCGACCCGGAGGTCGTGTCCAGCATTTTGCCGCCGGATCGTCTGATGGCGTCGCGCCCTGATATTCTGGATAGAAACGGCGAAGTGCTGGCGACCGATATCCGCACTGTCTCGCTCTTTGCCGAACCGAATAAGGTCGTCGATGCCGACGAGGCGGTCGAGAAACTTGCCACAGTTCTGCCCGACCTTGACATGAAGGGAACCTATAAGAAGCTCGCGAACCGCACATCCCACTTTGCCTGGCTCCGTCGCCAGCTGACGCCGAAGCAGCAGAGCCAGATCCTCGCGCTCGGCATTCCCGGCATCGGCTTCCGGCCAGAGAAGCGTCGCTTCTATCCGGGTGGCCCAACCGCAGCGCACATCCTCGGTTACGTCAACATCGATAACCGCGGCGTTGCCGGCATGGAGAAATACATTGACGATCAGGGTCTTGCCGACCTTGCTTCAGTCGGTATGACAAGCGATCAGCCACTTGAACCTGTGCGTCTGTCCATCGACGTTCGTGTCCAGAACATCGTGCGCGATGTCGTCGTCAACGCAGTTAAGAACTACGAGGCAAAGGGTGCGGGCGCCGTGATCCTCGATATTCATACCGGGGAGGTGCTTGGGATGGCATCGGCGCCGGATTTCGATCCCAACAATCCGCTGGAAGGCGCCAAGGAGGGTTGGCTCAACCGCATGTCGAACGGCACGTTCGAGATGGGGTCGACCTTCAAGACCTTCTCCCTCGCCATGGCACTCGACACCGGCAAGGTCAGTCTCAACGACAGCTTCGATGCCACGCAGCCGATCCGCATCGGCGGCTTCACCATTCACGACTTCCACGGCCAACGCCGTTGGCTGACGCTGCCTGAAGTCTTCCAGTATTCGTCGAACGTCGGTACCGCCCGCATCATCGACATCGTCGGCATGGATGCTCAGAAAGATTACCTGACGAAGCTCGGCCTCTTGACCAAGATGCAGACCGAGTTGCCAGAAGTGAAAATGCCGAGCCAACCGAAGGTTTGGAAGAAAATCAACTCGATTACGATTTCCTTCGGCCACGGGGTCTCGACCACGCCGCTGCAGACGGCGGTTGCCGGCGCTGCACTCGTCAATGGCGGCAAGCTCATCGAGCCGACCTTCCTTCCGCGCAACCGCGAACAGGCAGACGAAGTTGCTGAAGCGGTCGTCAAGAAGAGCACCAGCGACGATGTGCGCTATCTCTTCAAGCTGAACGGCATCAAGGGGTCTGGCCGCAATGCGGACGTTCCCGGCTTCAACGTCGGTGGAAAGACCGGGACGGCCGACAAGGTGGTCAACGGCCGCTATGCGACGAACCTCAACTTCAACGCGTTCCTGGCGGCGTTTCCGATCGATGACCCGAAGTATGTCGTGCTGACCTTCTGTGATGAGCCGCACAATGGTGAGAAAGGCCAGAACATCGCCGCGTATACCGCAGCGCCGATGGTGAAGAACATCATTGCCCGCGCAGCGCCAATTCTCGGTGTGGAACCCAAGTTCGGTGACGACGGATCGGCCATGTTGGTGTCTTATTGAGACTGAATGAATGTCGAAGCCGATTCGCCACGGGGGCGCGGCGGCTCGAGAGAGAAAAGTACATTCGATGAACTTGCGAGACATCGCCGGAGATGCATTTCCGGAACTAGAAGATCAATTGGCTGGGGCTATCGGGGCGCTGGCGGTTTCTGGCATCTCGTCCGATAGCCGCAAGATCGAACCCGGAATGGTGTTTGTGGCTGTCGCCGGGACGAAGGCGGACGGCGCGGGCTTTATCGCGGATGCGGCGACGCGTGGTGCGGTCGTAGCGCTTGCCTCCCATGGTATCGATGCCTCCATCCCCGTTCTTGTCGTGAACGATCCGCGCCGCTTCCTGTCGATCGCGGCGTCTCACTTCTATGGCAAGCAGCCGGAAACGATGGTGGCCGTGACCGGCACGGCCGGCAAGACGTCGGTTGCCTCCTTCACCCGGCAGATATGGGCCTATGCTGGGCATGCGGCCGCGATGATCGGCACCACCGGCGTCGTCTCGCCGACACGCAACGAATACGGCTCGCTAACGACGCCTGATCCGGTTTCACTTCACAAGCTGCTGACAGAACTTGCGGACGAGGGCGTCACGCATGCCTCGATGGAGGCGTCCAGCCACGGGCTCGATCAGGGCCGCCTGGACGGCGTCAAGCTCGCGGCCGCTGCCTTTACCAACCTCGGCCGCGATCACATGGACTACCATCCGACGGTCGAAAGCTACATGGCCGCGAAGATGCGGCTGTTCGATACGCTGCTGCCGAAGGGCGCACCGGCCGTGATCTTTGCCGACGATGCTTGGTCGGAGCAGGCGATCAAGGCGGCTCGCGATGCGGGTCACGGTGTTCGCACCGTCGGACGCAAGGGCGATTACCTGACTCTGAAGCGCGTCGAACATTTTCGCCACAAGCAGGTGGCTGAAATTCATGCCGACGGCGAGATCTTTGAGGTCAACATTCCGCTTGCCGGCGACTTCCAGGTGGCCAACGCGCTCGTGGCGGCAGGCCTTGCCATGTCGACGGGTGTGCCGGCGAAGGTCGCCATGGCCGCGCTCGAGAAGCTGCAGGGCGCGTCGGGTCGGCTTGAGCTGGTGGGGCACACCAAGGATGGCGCACTTGCTTATGTAGACTACGCACATAAGCCGGACGCGCTCGCCAACGTTCTGGAATCCGTTCGGCCGTTTACGACTGGCCGTGTGATCGTCGTATTCGGCTGCGGCGGCGATCGCGATCGCGGCAAGCGCCCGATTATGGGCGAGATCGCCTGCCGTCTGGCCGATGTGGTGATCGTCACCGACGACAATCCGCGCTCAGAAGAGCCGGCGGCTATTCGTGCCGAGATCATGGCGGCTGCAGGTTGCGCGACCGAGATCGGCGACCGCGCCGAGGCGATCCGAACCGCGGTTGAAATGCTGACGTCGGGCGACACGTTGATCGTTGCCGGCAAGGGACACGAGGAAGGGCAGACGATCGGGAGCGTCACCCTGCCGTTTTCGGATCACGCCGAATTGCGTAAGGCTTTGGAGGAGCTGAAACCGTGAACTGGCTTTGGACGACGGAAGACATGATTGCCGCCATGGCAGGGCGGCCGTTCGGAACTTTGCCTGAGGGCATTACCGGGATTTCCATCGACAGCCGTTCCATTGCGCCCGGCGAAGCATTCTTCGCCATCAAGGGCGACCGCGTTGACGGCCACGACTTTGCGTCGATGGCGATGGCAAACGGGGCTGCTCTTCTCGTCGTCAGCGAAGCACGCCTTCCAGCCATGGGGCGGCTCACCGTTCCGGTGATCGTTGTCGAGGACGTGTTGGCGGCACTTGGCAAGCTCGCTATTGCCGCGCGCGCCCGTTCGCGCGCCCAAATCGTTGCTGTCACCGGTTCGGTTGGCAAGACGACCACCAAGGAGATGCTGCGGCGAGTCTTGGCTCCATCGGGCAAGGTGCATGCTTCCGTGGCCTCTTTCAACAATCACTGGGGCGTACCTTTGACGCTCGCCCGGATGCCGCTCGATACCTATTTCGGCGTTTTTGAAGTTGGCATGAACCATCCGGACGAGATCCGTCCGCTGGTCAAGATGATCAAACCGCATGTCGCCGTGATCACGACGATTGCACCGGCTCACCTAGGCAATTTCAAGAGCATTCGCGAGATCGCAACGGCGAAGGCCGAGATTTTCGAAGGTGTGGTTCCGGGCGGGCAGGTCGTGCTTAACAGAGACAACGATCAGTTCAACTTCCTGGAGCGCACGGCGCAGGCTTGGGGCATCCAGCACATCCATTCGTTCGGTCAGCATGCGAAAGCCGATTTTCGCCTGGCGGAGTTCAACGGCGCCGATCAGAGTTCGACGTTGTGGATCACCATTGACGGCGAGACGAAGGAAGTTGCGATCGGTGCACCGGGCCGGCACATCGCCGAGAATGCGTTGGCCGCCCTCGGCGTTGTGAAGATCGTCGGGGCTGATATGCAGCAGGCGATCGGCGCCCTTGCGACGCTCCAGCCGGAAAAGGGCAGGGGTCGTCGTCATCGGTTGGCGATCGAGCGCAGCTCCTTCACAGTTGTCGACGAGAGCTACAACGCCAATCCTGCTTCGATGCGAGCGGCAATCGCTGTGCTTGCGAGTTCCGTGCCGACGGGCACGGGACGCCGCGTCGCCGTGCTTGGCGACATGCTGGAGATGGGCGACTACGCGCAGAAAGTCCATTCGGATCTGGCGGGGCCATTGCTCGCTGCCGGTATTGAGCACGTCTGGCTTGCCGGCCCTGAAATGGTTGCGCTGAAGGAATCGCTCCCCGAGAGCGTCCAGGTCGTCCACCACGAGAAGACCGAAGAACTCGCAGAACATGTATTAAACGCTGTCGCGGCTGGCGACGTGCTGATGGTAAAATCGTCACTGGGCATCGGTTTCGGCAAGATCGTCGCCGCGCTCCTTGACAAATTCCCGCCATTTGCCGACACGCAACGCGATTTTTGAGCGGGTAAACAAGGGGCCCTGAATGCTGATTTGGCTTGTCGAACTGTCGGAACACCTGAAATTCTTGAATCTGTTCAGGTACATCACCTTCCGCACGGGCGCCTCCCTGTTTACGTCCGCCTTCATTGTGTTCCTCTTTGGTCCTGCCATCATTAACTCGTTGCGTATCCGCCAGGGTAAGGGGCAGCCGATCCGTGCCGACGGCCCGCAGACGCACTTCAAGAAGGCCGGTACGCCGACCATGGGCGGCCTGATGATCCTCGCCGGCATTGTCGGTTCGTCGCTGCTTTGGGCCGATCTTTCCAACGTTTACGTGGTCGCGACGCTGCTCGTGACCCTCGGTTTCGGCGCGATCGGCTTCTACGACGACTACCTGAAAGTCACCAAGCAGAGCCATAAGGGCTTTTCCGGCAAGGCTCGGCTCGGCATCGAGTTCGTGATTGCCGGCATTGCCGTCTACTTCATGATGCGCACGGCGCTGGCGTCGGGTACGGCAGGTTCAACCTTCGGGTCGTCGGTCGCGTTTCCGTTCTTCAAGGATTTCATGATCAATCTCGGCATCATGTTCGTTGTCTTCGGCGGCTTCGTGATCGTTGGCGCCGGCAATGCCGTGAACCTTACCGATGGTCTTGATGGCCTCGCCATCGTCCCTGTGATGATCGCCGCTGCGTCCTTTGGCGTCATCGCCTATCTGGCGGGTAACGTCGTCTTCGCGAATTATCTACAGATCAATTTCGTGCCGGGCACGGGCGAACTCTCGGTTGTCCTCGGCGCCGTCATCGGCGCCGGCCTCGGCTTCCTCTGGTTCAATGCGCCGCCCGCCGCGATCTTCATGGGCGACACCGGCTCGCTGGCGCTCGGCGGCACGATCGGCACGGTTGCCGTGGCCACCAAGCACGAGATCGTCATGGCGATCATCGGCGGCCTGTTCGTGATGGAGACGCTGTCGGTCATTATCCAGGTCGGCTTCTTCAAGATGACTGGCCGGCGCGTCTTCTTGATGGCGCCGATCCATCACCATTTCGAAAAGAAGGGCTGGACGGAAAGCCAGGTGGTGATCCGCTTCTGGATCGTTGCGGTCGGTCTCGCCCTGCTTGGTCTCTCTACCCTGAAGCTGCGGTAAGGCCGCAATGATCCCCGTTACGACACTCGCAGGGAAGAAGGTCGCGCTCTTTGGGCTCGGCGGCTCGGGCTTTGCCACGGCGCGTGCGCTCAAATTGGGTGGTGCCGAGGTCACTGCATGGGACGATAACCCGGACAGCGTCTCCAAGGCTGCCGCTGAAGGCATTCATACAGTAGATCTGCGCTCCATCGACTGGAGCGCGCAATCGCTCTTCGTGCTTTCGCCAGGTGTTCCCCTGACGCATCCGAAACCGCACTGGACGGTCGATCTCGCTCGTGCCGCCGGAGTTGATATCGTCGGCGACGTCGAGCTTTTCGTGCGCGAGCGCCGGGCGCATGCGCCGGATTGCCCGTTCATCGCGATCACCGGCACCAACGGCAAGTCGACGACGACGGCGCTGATCGCGCACATCCTGAAGTCCAGCGGCAGGGATACGCAACTCGGCGGCAACATCGGGACGGCGGTCCTGACGCTCGATCCGCCAAAAGATGGACGCTTCTACGTCGTCGAATGCTCGTCCTATCAGATCGACCTCGCTCCGACACTCAATCCGTCCGCGGGCATCCTGCTCAACCTGACGCCGGATCATCTCGATCGCCATGGCACGATGCAGCACTATGCCGACATCAAGGAGCGGCTTGTTGCCGGCAGCGGCGTTGCCGTCATCGGCGTGGACGACAGCCATTGCGAGATGATTGCAGACCGTATCGAGCGGGCAGGCGGCAAGGTTACGCGGATTTCGCGGCGCCACGCGCTTCCCTATGGCATCTATGCGGATGGAACGAAGCTTATCCAGGCCTCGGGAGGCGCAACAAGGCCGATTGCCGATCTTAACGGCATCCAGACACTGCGTGGCAGCCATAATGCGCAGAATGCCGCTGCAGCCGTCGCCGCATGCCTTGCAGTTGGCGTCTCGGAAGATGAAATTCGTGCCGGCCTGACGTCCTTCCCCGGGCTCAAGCATCGGATGCAGCCGGTCGGGCGTCGCGGCAATGTCGTTTTCGTCAACGACTCGAAGGCCACCAACGCTGATGCGGCCGCTCCGGCGCTGTCGAGTTACGACCGCATCTACTGGATTGCCGGTGGATTGCCAAAGGCCGGTGGCATCACGTCGCTGACGGGCTTCTTCCCGCGGATCGCCAAGGCCTATCTTATCGGCGAAGCCGCGGCCGAATTTGCCGCGACGCTCGGCGAAGCCGTGCCATATGAGATTTCCGGAACGCTGGAGCGCGCCGTGGCACATGCGGCTGCGGATGCTGAAAAAGATGAAAGCGGCCCACTGGCCGTGATGTTATCCCCGGCTTGCGCAAGCTTCGACCAGTACAAGAACTTCGAAGTGAGGGGCGATGCATTTGTCAGCCATGTGGCAGCGCTCGACGGAATCACCATGCTGATCGGTTCGGCAACAGGAGATAAATGACATGGTAAGCCGCGCGGAACGTGGGCCTCTGGCCGATTGGTTTTGGACCATCGACCGCTTTTTCCTGGCGATGTTCATCTTCCTGATGGGCATCGGCTTCATGCTGTCGTTCGCCGCCTCGCCAGCGGTTGCCGAGCGCATCGGGCTGGAGCCGTTCCACTTCGTCAAGCGACACGCGGCTTTCATGATCCCATCGCTCGCTGTCATGGTCGGGCTTTCCTTCCTGACGCCACGCCAGGTGCGGCGCACGGCGATCATCCTGCTGATTGTCGCTCTCGCCATGATGTTGTTGGCGCTGTTCTTCGGCATCGAGGTCAAGGGTTCCCGCCGCTGGGTCACCTTGGCCGGCATCTCGATCCAGCCGTCAGAGTTCATGAAGCCGGCCTTTGTGGTGGTCTGCGCATGGCTCTTTGCCGAGCATGCGAGGCAGCCTGAAATTCCGGGCAACCTGTTCGCCATCATCCTGTTTGGCATCGTGGCAGCACTTCTGGTCGCACAGCCCGACCTTGGGCAGACGATCCTGACAACGGCTGTCTGGGGCGGCATGTTCTTCATGGCCGGAATGCCGTGGATCTGGATCATTATTCTGGGTGCCGGCGGGGTCGGAGGACTCTTCGGCGCCTACTACGTGTTCCCGCACGTGGCGCTGCGTATCGACAAGTTCTTGACCGGCGAGGGCGATACCTTCCAGATCGATACGGCGCGTGAAGCCATCATCCGCGGCGACTGGTTCGGCCAGGGACCGGGCGAGGGCATCGTCAAGCGCATCATCCCGGACGCGCATACCGACTTCATTTTCTCGGTCGCTGCCGAGGAGTTCGGGATCGTCTTCTGCATGGCGCTTGTCGCGCTGTTTTCCGTTCTCGTGCTGCGCGGTCTCTCGCATGCCTACAAGGAGCGGAATGACTTCAACCGCTTTGCCGTCGCTGGTCTCGTGCTGCAGATCGGCATACAGTCGATCATCAATGTGGGCGTCAATCTCGAACTGCTGCCGGCAAAGGGCATGACCCTGCCGCTGATTTCCTACGGCGGTTCGTCCATGGTCGCCATCTGCGTCACCGCCGGGTTCATTCTCGCGCTGACGCGCCATAGGCCGGAAAAGCGTGCGCAGGATCGGAGCCTCTTCCGCGTCGCGCATGGCATGCCGGCGGAGTAAGAGTTCATGAGCAAAGGCATCGTCCTGCTTGCCGCCGGGGGAACCGGCGGTCATGTGTTTCCCGCGGAGGCTCTGGCGTACAAGCTGAAAGAGCGGGGCTATTCCGTGCATCTCGTCACCGACAGTCGTGCCGAGCGCTATGCCGGAAAATTCCCGGCCGATGAGATCCACGTCGTTCCGTCGGCGACGATCGGCTCGAAGAATCCGGTCTCCGTCGCTCGCTCGCTGTGGACGCTTTGGAGCGGCATGCGGGCCGCCAAGAAGCTGATTGCACGGCTGAAGCCCGTGGTTGTTGTCGGTTTCGGCGGCTATCCCACTGTACCGCCGCTGCTCGCCGCGACACGCCTTGGCGTGCCTGCCATGATCCACGAGCAGAATGCGGTGATGGGACGCGCCAACAAGGCGCTGGCGAGCCGCGTGCAAGCGATTGCCGGCGGCTTCCTGCCTGAAGGCGGCGGTCAGTTTCCCGACAAAACGGTGACAACGGGTAATCCGGTGCGCCCGGCAATCATCGATGCGGCGAAAGTGCCGTATTCTCCATCGAATCCTGGTGAACCTTTCAATCTCGTCGTCTTCGGCGGCAGCCAGGGCGCACAGTATTTCTCCAAGGCGATGCCGACCGCCATCAGCTTACTTGATGACGGACTTCGCGATCGCCTGCGCCTTACCCAGCAGGTGCGGCCGGAAGATACGGAGATGATGGGCGTTTGCGTCGCTCAGTTGAAGATGGCGGCTGACACAGCCCCCTTCTTCACCGATATGGCCGAACGACTTGCCGCTGCACATCTCGTTATCTGCCGTTCAGGCGCATCGACTGTTTCGGAGATTTCCGTGATCGGGCGGCCGGCCGTGCTCGTGCCTTATCCGCATGCATTGGATCACGATCAGGCCGCGAATGCGGCAGCGCTTGCGGCGACAGGCGGTGCCAAGGTTATTCCGCAGGCCGAGCTTTCGCCCGAGAAGATTGCTTCGATCCTCACCCATGTGATGAATGACCCCGAAAAGCTCGGCCGGATGGCCGCTGCAGCAAAGCAGGCGGGTAAACCCGATGCTGCGAACTTGCTTGCCGACATGGTAGAGGCTATTGCGGCACGACGTACAATTGCAGAGTTCAAGGGGAAACGCGCATGAAAATGCCGAAGGCCATCGGCCTCGTTCATTTCATCGGCATCGGCGGCATCGGCATGAGCGGCATTGCCGAGGTGCTGCATAATCTCGGCCATCGCGTGCAGGGATCGGATCAGGCCGACAGCGCCAATGTGCAACGCCTGCGCGACAAGGGCATCGAAGTCTTCGTCGGTCACAAGGCCGAGAACCTCGGCGACGCCGAAGTTGTCGTCGTCTCGACCGCGATCAAGAAGAACAACCCGGAACTCGTAGCGGCGCGCGAAAAGCTGCTGCCGGTCGTACGCCGGGCAGAGATGCTTGCCGAATTGATGCGGTTCCGCAACGCGATCGCGATCGGCGGAACGCATGGCAAGACGACAACGACGTCGTTGGTGGCGACGTTGTTGGAAGCAGGCGGCCTCGATCCCACGGTAATCAATGGCGGCATCATCAATGCCTACGGCACCAACGCCCGCATGGGCGAGGGTGAATGGATGGTGGTGGAGGCCGACGAGTCCGACGGCACATTCTTGAAGCTTCCCGCTGATGTTGCTGTCATCACCAACATCGACCCTGAACACCTCGATCACTACGGCAACTTCGATGCCGTGCGCGCTGCATTCCGCCAGTTCGTCGAGAACGTGCCGTTCTACGGCTTCGGCGTGCTGTGCCTCGACCATCCGGAAGTCCAGGCACTGGTTGGCCGCATCGAGGACCGCAAGATCATTACCTATGGCGAGAATCCTCAGGCCGACGTTCGTTTCATGAATGTTCGTGTCGAGGGTCCGCGTTCGATTTTCGACGTCGAGATCCGTCGCCGGCGGACTGGGCAGGTCATCAGGCTCGACAATCTCGTGATGCCGATGCCCGGACGTCACAACATCTCTAATGCCACCGCCGCGATTGCGGTTGCCAACCGTCTCGGCATGTCGAGCGAGGACATCGCCAAGGGACTGGCCTCCTTTGGCGGCGTCAAGCGTCGCTTCACGCTGACCGGCGAATGGAACGGTGTGCAGATCTTCGATGATTACGGTCATCACCCGGTCGAGATCAAGGCCGTGCTGCGGGCCGCGCGCGAGGCCTGCAAGGGGCGTGTGATTGCGGTCCATCAGCCGCATCGCTATTCGCGCCTATCGAGCCTTTTCGAGGAGTTTGCGGCTTGCTTCAACGATGCGGACAGCATTTTCCTTGCGCCTGTCTATGCCGCAGGCGAGGATCCCATCGAAGGGGCGAACTCCGAGGCACTTGTGTCACGGATCAAATCGGGCGGTCACCGTGATGCCCGCTTCTTGTCGTCCCCAGAGCTTTTGCCTGAAATGGTCGCAGAGATTGCAAAGCCGGGGGATTTTGTGGTTCTGTTGGGGGCTGGGAGTATCACATACTGGGCGGCAGCGCTGCCCAAGCAATTGGAAAGCCTTTCGGGAATATCTGCATGAAACAGGTGAATGGGGAAAAGCTTCTTGCGTCGCTCGGCGACGGCGTAAAGGACATCCGTGGGAGGATCACACCGGATGCGCCGATGGACCGTGTCACCTGGTTCCACGCTGGCGGTCTGGCCGAGCTGATGTTCCAGCCACACGACGAGGACGACCTCATCGCCTTCCTCAAGATCCTGCCCGAAGAAGTGCCGATCACCGTCGTGGGCGTCGGCTCTAATATTCTCGTGCGCGATGGCGGCATTCCTGGTGTCGTTCTCCGGCTTTCGGCGAAAGGCTTCGGCGCAGTCGAGCTCGCTGGCGAGAATCGTATTCTTGCCGGTGCAATCTGCCCGGACAAGCATGTTGCGGCCATGGCAATGGACAACGGCATCGGCGGCTTCCACTTCTACTACGGCATCCCTGGCAGCATCGGCGGTGCGGCACGCATGAACGCCGGCGCCAATGGCGCGGAGACGCGTGAACGGGTTGTCGAGGTGAACGCCGTTGATCGCAAGGGTAACAAGCACATCCTGTCGAACGCCGATATGGGCTATTCCTACCGTCATTCGTCGGTGCCGGACGATTTGATTTTCACGTCGGTGCTCTTCGAAGGCTATAGCGAGGATCGCGCCAAGATCCGCGCTGAGATGGACGCCGTGCGCAGCCATCGCGAGACGGTCCAGCCAATCCGGGAAAAAACCGGCGGTTCGACCTTCAAGAACCCGGAAGGGCATTCGGCCTGGAAGCTCGTCGACGAGGCCGGATGCCGCGGTCTGGTGATCGGCGGAGCGCAGATGTCCTCGCTTCACTGCAACTTCATGATCAACATGGGGCAGGCGACGGGATATGATCTCGAATATCTCGGCGAACAGGTTCGCCGCGAGGTCTTCGAGAATTCCGGCATCAAGCTTGAGTGGGAAATCAAGCGTCTCGGCGTTTTCATGCCGGGACGCGAAGTCCGCCCCTTCCAGGGCGTGACCAGCGAGTAGACTTCGTCCGGCTGGTTCCTCGCTCGAGCGACAGGAAATAGCTTTTTACCTTCTTACAGATAAGAAAGGCCGCAAAACCAGGGTTTTGCGGCCTTCGTTTTCAATATGAGTTAACTTCAGACTTCGTCGCGGCCCGAAGCCAGGATGCAGATCAGCGTGATGACCGCGGAGAGGCCGAGATAGTAGCCGACATACTGCATGCCGTAGTTTGCCTGCAGCCAGGTGGCGATGTAGGGCGCCAGCGAAGCGCCGAAGATGCCGGCAAGGTTGAAGGTGATCGACGAGCCGGTGTAGCGGACGGCCGTCGGGAAGGGGGCGGCAAGCGCGGTTCCGATCAGACCGTAGGTCATGCCCATCAGCGCCATGGCGACGATCGCGAAGACCAGGATGCCACCTTCGCCGCCGGTCATCAGGCCGGGCAGGAAGAACGAGAAGATACCGATCAGCAAGGTGGTGAGGATCAGCATTTCGCGACGTCCGAACCGCTCGGCCAGTTTGCCTGATATCGGGATGAAGATACCAAAGGCGACCGAACCGACGATCTGGATTTCGAGCGCGTCAAGGAACGGGATCTTCAGGACCTTGACGTTGTAGGACAGCAGGTAGGCCGATCCGATATAGAACAGCACGAAGGTCGCGAGCGCCACAAAGGTGCCGAGGAACAGGCTACGCTTGTGCTTGCGAAAGAGTTCGGCAACCGGAACAGCAACGCGTTCCTGCTTGTCGATCGCCTTCTGGAAGGCTGGCGTCTCGGTGATTGAGAGGCGGACCCAGAGGCCGATGACGATCAGCAGGATCGAGGAGATGAACGGCACACGCCAGCCCCAGCTCAGCAAAGCGTCCTGAGACATGACCTGCAGCAGCAGCCAGAAGATGCCCGAGGAAAGGAACAAGCCGACCGGGGCGCCGAGCTGCGGGAACATGCCGTACCAGCTGCGCTTGCCTTCCGGCGCGTTCTCGGTCGCGAGCAGCACGGCGCCGCCCCATTCGCCGCCGAGACCGAAGCCCTGGCCGAAACGGCAAAGCGCGAGCAGCAGCGGTGCGATGACGCCGATCGATTCGTAGGAGGGCAGGAGGCCGATCACAACCGTCGAAATGCCCATGGTGAGCAGCGCGGCAACGAGTGTCGTCTTGCGGCCGATCCTGTCGCCAAAATGGCCGAAGACCACGGCGCCGAGCGGACGGGCGAAGAAGGCTATGGAGAAGGTTGCAAAGGATGCAAGCAGTGCGGTCGTCGGGTCGCTGTTCGGAAAGAACAGCGTCGGAAAGACCAGCACGGCGGCGGTTGCATACACGTAAAAATCGAAGAATTCGATCGTGGTGCCGACGAGGCTCGCGATCAGAACACGCGCCGGCGAGTTGACTTGCGCATGGTTCGATGAAGCGGGAGTCGGCGATACTTTGTATATCGCGTCTGACATTTTCATTCCAATCGGGATTGTAAAGATGCCTTGGGAGGCAGGCGGCTCTTAACGCAATTTTAATTCGGCGCAAATGGTCACCGCGTAACAAACGAAAAAAAGATTAGTAGGCTTTGCATTTTTTCCACCCATCGACGCCCGCGTGTGGTCACTTGACCAGAATCAATATGAAGCAGATCCCTCATGAACGCTCTGGTTGAGCGCAGGAGGGCTCCTTGGCGGCGCTCTGGGTGGCCTTGTGTGGAAATTAGCAGGCGAAGAGGGCTCGAACTGACACAACTTCCTTTACGGAACCCCGCGCGTCACGCGCTGTCGCCACGGGGTTTCTGCGTTTTGCACGGCCCTGTCCGGGCGGTCGGACAAGGCAAAAATTAACGAAAGTAAACGCTTCATTAACCATAATCGGACTCTAATACATCTGCATCACCGAGCGAGATTCGGACGACAAACAAGCTTGGTGCAAGCGTCGGAACGCAGTGTGCAGGTTATTTTTTGGGGGTGTTGATGAGTCGCAAGCATGTCGCTGTCCTGATGGGCGGGTTTTCCTCGGAGAGGCCGGTAAGCCTTTCTTCCGGGACGGCGTGCGCGGATGCTCTTGAGGCTGAGGGCTTCCAGGTGACGCGGATTGATGTCGACCGCGATGTGTCTGCGAAGCTTGCTGCCTTGCGACCCGATGTCGTCTTCAATGCACTGCATGGCCCCTACGGCGAGGATGGTACGATCCAGGGCGTGCTTGAATATCTTGAGATTCCCTACACGCATTCCGGCGTGCTGGCGTCGGCCCTTGCCATGGACAAGGAGAAGGCCAAGGGCGTTGCCGCCGCCGCTGGCATTCCGGTTGCGCAATCCGAGGTGATCAATCGATTCGCCTTTCCGGCCGAGCACCCGATGAAGCCGCCCTATGTTGTGAAGCCTGTGCGTGAGGGCTCCAGCTTCGGCGTGGTGATCGTTCAAGAGGATCAATCTCACCCTCCGCAGATCATCAGCTCTCCGGAATGGCGCTACGGCGAGCAGGTTCTTGTCGAGCGTTACATCTATGGTCGCGAGCTGACTTGCGGCGTTATGGGTGATCGGGTCCTCGGCGTGACCGAGGTTGTGCCGCTCGGGCATGGCTTCTACGATTATGATGCCAAGTACGTCGCGGGTGGATCGAAACACGTCATCCCTGCGGAAATTTCACCGAATATTTACCAAAAAATACAATCATTGGCGTTAAGGGCGCATCAAGCAATTGGTTGCCGTGGCGTCAGTCGCTCCGACTTTCGTTATGACGACCGCTTCTCCGAAGATGGCGAAATTATCTGGCTGGAAATCAATACTCAGCCAGGCATGACGCCAACCTCCCTGGTGCCCGAAATGGCCGGTCATGCCGGCTACTCGTTTGGTGAATTTCTCCGTTGGATGGTGGAGGACGCTTCTTGTTCTCGGTGACGGTCAAAAGGATAGGGCGCCCAAGTCATCAGGTGGAGCCTTCGTATCCCGAGGGTGATGGTCGGCTGATTCTGCCGCGCCCGCTGCGGCGTGTCGTTCGCTTCCTTGTCAGCCTCGGAAGCGGCCGCATCCATATTCCGGCTCATGTCGGGACGGTCTCCGCCTTGGCTTTCTTTGCCGCGACGGGTCTCTATGGCATGTCGCTCGGTGGTCACACAGAAGCCGTTGCCCAGGCGACGACAACGGCTGCCGGATTTGCGATCGATGATGTGAAGGTGTCCGGCAATTCCGAGACCTCCGAAATCGAGATCCTGCAGCTGTTGGGGCTTGATGGCACAACGTCGCTCGTGGCGCTCGATGTCGATGCGGCGCGTCAGAAGATCGCGAAGCTTCCCTGGGTCGAGAATGTTGAAGTTCGCAAGATCTATCCGAAGACGATCGAGGTGAAACTCAAGGAGCGTGAGGCCTACGCCATCTGGCAGCATGGCCAGGAACTTTCTCTCGTGGAGAAGGGGGGCTCGGTAATCGCTCCGCTGCGCGACAATAAGTTCTCGCAGTTGCCTCTGGTGGTTGGTCGTGGCGCGGAGGCTGCTGCAACTTCGCTCGAAGCCGAATTCGCAAACTGGCCGGAGATCAAGGCGCGGGTGAAGGCCTACGTCTGGGTTTCGGGTCGTCGCTGGGATCTGCACATGGACAACGGCATTTCGGTGAAGCTGCCGGAAGACGATGTCGATCTGGCGTTGGCGCGGCTGTCGAAGGTCATGAAGGAGCAGGATCTTCTGGAGCGCGACATCGCTGCCGTCGATCTGAGGCTCGCCGACCGCACGGCAATTCAGTTGACGCCGGAGGCGATGGCGCGCCGGCAACTGGTGCTCGATCAGAGGGCTAAGGATTTGAAGAAGGCGGGGCAAAATATATGAGCTTGTTCGGTTCGTCCCATTTCGGATTGCCGCGCCTGAAGCCGCTTTCATCGAAGCGGTCCCATGTCGTTTCGGTGCTGGACATCGGATCGACGAAGGTCGTCTGCATGATCGGCCGCCTGACGCCCCGCGAGGAAAGTCAGGTTTTGCCCGGTCGCACGCATAACATTGAGATCATCGGGATCGGTCATCAGCGCTCGCGTGGCATCAAGACCGGTGCGATCTCTGACCTGGATGCTCTGGAAAGCGTGATTCGCCTTGCGGTCGACGCTGCAGAGCGCATGGCCGGTCTTACTGTCGAAAGCCTGATTGTCAACGTCACGGCGGGGCGCCTGACGAGCGACATCTACACTGCGACCATCGATCTCGGTGGCCAGGAAGTCGAACTGAACGACCTCAAGAAGGTCCTTTCCGCCGCCTGCCAGCAGTCGCTGCGCCAGGATCGTGCCGTACTGCATTCGCTGGCAACCGGCTTTTCGCTTGACGGCGAGCGCGGTATCCGCGATCCGCTGTCGATGTATGGTGACGTTCTCGGCGTCGACATGCACGTCGTCACGGCTGAGCGTACCGCGCTCAAGAACCTCGAGCTCAGCGTCAATCGCGCGCACCTCTCGGTCGAGGGCATCGTTGCGACGCCCTACGCATCCGGCCTTGCTGCTCTCGTCGACGACGAAGTCGAGCTCGGCTGCGCGGCGATCGATATGGGCGGCGGCACGACGACGATTTCGGTCTTCGCAGAAGGCAAGCTGGTGCACACGGATGCCGTCGGCCTCGGCGGCCATCACGTCACCACGGATCTCGCCCGCGGTCTTTCGACCCGTATCGAGGATGCCGAACGCCTGAAGGTCGTCCATGCTTCCGCGATGCCGAATTCCTCGGACGAGCGCGAACTGATCTCGATCCCGCCGATCGGCGAAGACGAACGCGACCTGCCGACACAGGTGCCGCGCGCTTTGGTATCACGCATCGTCAGCGCCCGTATCGAGGAAACGATGGAATTGATCCGCGACCGCATCCAGCGCTCGGGCTTCAGCCCGATCGTCGGCAAGCGCGTCGTGCTGACGGGCGGTGCGAGCCAGCTGACCGGCCTTGCCGAAGTCGCACGCCGCATTCTTGCCCGCAACGTCAGAATCGGTCGTCCGATGGGCGTCTCGGGCCTGCCGACAGCAGCGAAGGGCCCAGCCTTTTCGACCGCCGTCGGCCTGATGATCTATCCGCAGGTCGCGGACCAGGAAACACATGCGTCACAGAGCGGTCTGCTCATGTCGCTTGGGGGAAATACCAGCCGCTTTGCCCGCATGGGGCAGTGGCTGAAAGAAAGCTTCTGATAATTGAGTGAATTGGCCGGCGTGGCGATGCGGCCATAAAGAGAAGGAACGGTAACATGACTATCAAGCTGCAAAAGCCGGATATCACTGAGCTTAAGCCGCGTATCACCGTGTTCGGTGTTGGCGGTGGCGGTGGCAACGCTGTCAATAACATGATCTCCGCGGGCCTCCAGGGCGTCGACTTCGTCGTTGCCAACACCGACGCCCAGGCCCTGACGATGACGAAGGCAGAGCGCATTATCCAGCTCGGCGCCAATGTTACCGAAGGTCTCGGTGCTGGCTCGCAGCCGGAAGTCGGTCGCGCAGCTGCCGAGGAATGCATCGATGAAATCATCGATCACCTGAACGGCACGCATATGTGCTTCGTCACCGCCGGTATGGGCGGCGGCACGGGTACTGGTGCTGCTCCGGTTGTCGCTCAGGCAGCCCGGAACAAGGGCATCCTGACCGTTGGCGTTGTCACCAAGCCCTTCCACTTCGAAGGCGGTCGCCGCATGCGCCTGGCGGAAGCCGGCATCGAAGAGCTGCAGAAGTCGGTCGACACGCTGATCGTCATCCCGAACCAGAACCTCTTCCGCATCGCCAACGACAAGACGACCTTTGCCGACGCTTTCGCGATGGCTGACCAGGTTCTCTATTCGGGTGTTGCCTGCATCACTGACCTGATGGTGAAGGAAGGTCTCATCAACCTCGACTTCGCTGACGTTCGTTCGGTCATGCGTGAAATGGGCCGCGCCATGATGGGAACCGGTGAAGCATCCGGCCAGGGCCGCGCGATGCAGGCTGCCGAAGCTGCGATCGCCAACCCGCTGCTCGACGAAACCTCGATGAAGGGTGCACAGGGCCTGCTGATCTCCATCACCGGCGGTCGCGACCTTACCCTCTTCGAAGTCGATGAAGCGGCAACCCGTATTCGCGAAGAAGTCGATCCGGATGCGAACATCATCCTCGGCGCGACATTCGACGAATCGCTCGAAGGCATCATCCGCGTTTCCGTCGTTGCGACAGGCATCGACCGTGCCATCAACGCGGCGGCAGGGAAGACTTTCCAGCCGGTGGCAAAGCCGATCGTGCGTCCTTCCGCGGCCGTTGCTCCGGCGCCGGCCGCAGTTCAGCCTGCACCTGTCCTGCAGCAGGCACCCAAGCCCGTCGATCCGGTCGCGCAAGCAATCCGTACGGCTGAAGCCGAAATGGAACGCGAGCTTGAAATCCACGCGCCGCGTGCTTCAGCCCCGGTCCAGCAGCCGGCGATGCAGGAGACCTTCCGTCCGCAGAGCAAGATCTTCGCTGCTCCTGAGGCCGCTCCGGTCATTCGTCCAGCTCCGGTTCAGCAGGCTCCAGTTCACGCTCCGGTCATGAGCCAGCCGGTTCAGCAGCCTGTTATCAGCCAGCCGGCACCGGTCATGCAGCAGCCGATGGCCGCTCAGCAGGCCGTACGTATGCCGAAGGTGGAAGATTTCCCGCCTGTGGTTCAGGCAGAGATCGACCATCGCTCGCAGCCTGCTCCGACGTCTCATGCGCATGAAGAGCGTGGTCCAATGGGCCTCCTGAAGCGGATCACCAACTCGCTTGGCCGCCGCGAAGAGGAAGTCGCGCCGGAGATGACGTCGGCTCCTGCGGCTGCCTCGCAGCAGCGCCGTCCGCTCTCTCCCGAAGCAAGCCTCTATGCACCGCGCCGTGGAAATCTCGACGATCAGGGTCGTAGCGTTCCGCAGGCTCGCATGATGCAGGAAGACGATCAGCTCGAAATTCCGGCATTCCTGCGCCGTCAGTCGAACTGAAGCAAGGACAGAATCGCCACAAGGATGCCCGGGAGTAAGCTCCCGGGCATTGCCGTTTCAGAGCATCGAATCTGGCGCTAATTGCGCTGTTATTTCAATGGCATACTTTCGTAACAATGCGAAAGAAACAGTGATTTGGATTGGAACCCGGGCGCACGTATGTATGGGGTCAAGAAACCGCCCTTGTGCCCTTCATGGCGAGACTTGGACGGAGTGAAATGAACCCTGGCAGATAGTTCGGCATGTTAGCCGCGGCGGGTCACCAGGGATAATAAAGGCAAAATTTATGGTTATTGGCATGTTGGGTTTTCAAACGACGGTATCACGTCCGATCACGCTCTCGGGCATCGGCGTCCATTCCGGTGCTGACGTTTCGATTACCTTCAACCCGGCAGAAGCCGACACTGGCGTCGTCTTCAATCGCATGCATGAGAACGGCGAGGTTTCCGAATACCGTGCTGTTTCTTCGCAGGTCGGCAATACGGATCTCTGCACTGTTCTTGGGTTCTCGCCGGCGCGCTCAGTCGCGACGATCGAACATGTCATGGCTGCTGTCTACGCGCTTGGTCTCGACAACGTGTTGATCGAGGTCCATGGCGCCGAAATGCCGATCATGGACGGCAGCTCTATGCCCTTTATCGAAGCGATCGAACAGGTTGGCCTGGTATCGCTCGGCGTGAAGCGCCGCTACGTCCGCGTCACCAAGCCGGTTCGCATCGAGCATGGCGGCTCGTGGAGCGAGTTCCGTCCCTATGACGGTATGCGCTTTGAAGTCGAGATCGATTTCGATTGCCCGCTGATCGGCCGGCAGAAATGGGAAGGCGACATGACGGCCGCGACGTTCAAGTCAGAGTTGTCGCGCGCTCGCACCTTCGGTTTTATGCGGGATGTCGAGCGTCTCTGGGCATCTGGCCATGCGCTTGGTTCCTCGCTTGAGAATTCCGTCGTCATCTCGGACGACAATACTGTTATCAATGTCGAGGGCCTGCGTTACGCCAAGGACGAGTTCGTGCGCCACAAGGCACTCGATGCCGTCGGCGATCTGGCACTGGCCGGCGCTCCGTTTATCGGCTGCTACCGCTCGTATCGCGGTGGCCACAAGATGAATGCTAATGCTCTCAAGGCGCTGCTCAGCGACCCGACCGCCTATGAAGTGGTCGAGACCTCTGCGCCGCGCCAGCGTGTTGCTCCTCGGGATTTCATCCGGGTCAACGCACCGGAATTTGCTCCCTGGTCGGCATGACCTCCATCGCATCTTTAAGGCCAGGGCCGCCTCCTTCGGGAGGCGGTTTCTTTATGGGGAACAGACCGACGGTGATTCCCCGATAGATGTGTTGCCGCAGATGTTTAGCGGCAACAGTTGCAGCTTTCTCGGTGCAAAACCGGTGAATATGGCCTGCGTCGCCACAAAAATGCGTCAATGCATCATCATTGCGTTGCTCTGGCTGCTCATTTGTGGCTAGAAACGCCAGCAAGGCGTGGCTGCTGTTGAGGGATGGCAGCGTTGGGATTGTTCCGATGGGTTATGCAGGGTCTGAAAGTATGATGAAGACAGCGCGCGCTTTGTTCGCATCGCTCTTGGTGCTGAGCGCAGGTGCCTTAGTTTCCGGATGCCAGTCGGACCCTGACATCGATATTACCAAGCTCGGCGTCGAGAGCGATCCGCCGGATGTTCTTTATACCCAGGGCCTCGCCAACATGAAGGCCGGTAACATGGCCGAGGCGGCGCGCAAGTTCGATGCCATCGACCGCGAGAACCCGTTCTCGGAATGGGCGCGCAAGGCGCTCGTGATGAGCACCTTCGTCAAGTACCGCCAAGGCCGTCTCGACGATGCTCTCGCCTCGGGTAACCGCTATATGGCGCAGTATCCGAAGTCCAAGGATGCTCCCTATGTGCAGTATCTGATCGGTCTGACCTATTCCAAGCAGATCGTCGACGTCACGCAGGATCAGCGCGCGGCTGCAAAGACCGTCGAAGCCATGCAGGCTGTCATCGACAATTATCCGGATTCCGAATACGTCGACGATGCGCAAGCGAAAATCCGCTTCGCACGCGACCAGATCGCCGGCAAGGAAATGCAGGTCGGTCGTTACTATATGGAACGCAAGGAATACCTTGCGGCAATCTCACGCTTCCGCACAGTCGTTGAGAAGTATCCGAATACCAACCAGATCGAAGAAGCGCTCGCGCGCCTTGTCGAAGCCTATTATGCAATGGGCATCGTCGAGGAGGCGCAGACCGCCGCCGCCGTTCTGGGCCACAACTATCCGGATAGCCAGTGGTACGCAGATTCCTTCAAGCTCTTGAAGAGCGGTGGCACAGAGCCGCGTGAAAACCCGGGCTCCTGGATCGCTGCTGCAGGCAAGAAACTCCTGCTCGGTTCCTGAGGCCAATGCTGACCCAGCTTTCGATCCGCGATATCGTCCTGATCGAGCGGCTGGATCTCGCCTTCGAGACCGGCCTCTCGGTGCTGACCGGTGAGACCGGTGCTGGCAAATCCATCCTGCTCGATAGCCTGTCGCTTGCCCTTGGTGGCCGCGGCGATGGCGGCCTTGTTCGACACGGCGAAGACAAGGGGCAGGTGACGGCTGTCTTCGACGTCGGGCCGGATCACGGCGCCCGCAAGTTGCTGCGCGAAAACGGCATCGATGATGATGGCGATCTCATCTTTCGCCGCGTCCAAAACTCTGACGGGCGTACGAAGGCCTATGTCAACGACCAGCCACTCAGTGTTCAGCTGATGCGCCAGGCCGGACAGATGCTGGTCGAGATCCACGGCCAACATGATGATCGCGCTCTCGTCGATACGCATGCCCACAGGATGCTGCTCGATGCCTTCGCAGGCGCGAACGAAGACTCTGCGGCCGTTTCCAACCTTTACCGCATCTGGCGTGATACCGAGCGAACACTGAAGAAGCAGCGCGAGAAGGTTGAGAATGCTGCGCGCGAGGCGGATTATCTACGCTCCTCCGTCGAGGAGCTCGAAAAGCTGTCACCGCAGGATGGCGAAGAGGACGAACTTGCCGACCGCCGCCAGAAGATGATGAAGGCCGAGCGGATCGCGGGCGATATCGCCGAGGCTTCCGAGTTCCTCAACGGCAACGCCTCTCCTGTGCCGCATATCGCCTCGCTGGTGCGCCGGCTGGAGCGCAAGAGCCACGAAGCCCCAGGACTGCTGGAAGATACGGTGGCGCTTCTGGACGCTGCGCTGGACCAGCTCTCCAACGCTCAGATGGAAGTCGAGGCGGCACTCCGGAAAACGGAATATGATCCGAAAGAGCTGGAGCGTGTAGAGGAGCGCCTGTTTGCCTTGCGCGCCGCCTCGCGCAAGTACTCCGTACCGGTGACCGAACTGCCGGCGCTCGCCGTTCGCATGATCGGCGATCTTGCCGATCTCGACGCTGGCGAGGAAAGGCTTGCCAAGCTTGAGGCGGAGGTCGGTGTCGCCAAGGCGAACTACCACACGGCGGCCCGCACGCTTTCCGACAAGCGTCATCATGCTGGAGACGCGCTGGCTGCTGCGGTCATGGCGGAGCTGCCGGCGCTAAAGCTCGAGCGGGCACGATTCATGGTGGAAATCACCACCGATCCCGAAGATGCGACCTCGGAGGGTATCGACGTGGTGGAGTTCCACGTTCAGACCAATCCCGGCACGCGTCCGGGCTCGATCATGAAGGTGGCATCCGGCGGCGAGCTTTCGCGCTTCCTGCTGGCCCTTAAAGTGGCGCTTGCCGATCGTGGCTCTGCGCCAACGCTCGTCTTCGACGAAATCGATACCGGCGTCGGCGGCGCGGTTGCGGATGCAATCGGGCAGCGGCTGAAGCGCCTTTCCGACCGTGTACAGGTGCTGTCGGTCACGCATGCGCCGCAGGTTGCGGCACGGGCCGCAACGCATCTGTTGATTTCGAAGGGGCCGGCTGCGGAAGGCTCCGAGAAGATCGCGACTCGCGTCGCGACGATGGCGCCTGGCGACCGTACGGAGGAAATCGCGCGCATGCTGGCGGGGGCCTCGGTGACGGAAGAGGCGAGGGCCGCGGCTGCCCGTCTGCTGGCCGGGAACGGCTGATTTCGCAATCGCCGAATTGGGGAGAGGCGCCGGAGATGACGTCTCGCTCTCTTTCAATCCATGCATTTTGCTCTAAAACGACTCCAGATTCCGTGGAGCGAGAGCCGTATGTCGACCGAAGCCATAGCCGTTGATGCCCTGACGATCGAAGATGCCGCTGCCGAGCTTGAGCGACTTGCCAGGGAGATCGCCCGCAACGATGAGCTTTACCACGGCGAGGATCGCCCGGCGATTTCGGATGCGGAGTATGATGCGCTGAAGCGGCGCAACGACGCGATCGAGGCGCGCTTTCCGGAACTCATTCGCGAAGACAGCCCATCGCGGCGTGTCGGTTCCGCGCCTTCGGTGACCTTTGCGCCTGTCGTGCATGCGCGCCCGATGCTATCGCTCGACAATACGTTCTCGCAGGAGGACGTGCAGGACTTCGTGGCCAGCGTCTACCGTTTTCTCGGCCGTCTGCCGGACCAGTCGATCGCGTTTACCGCAGAGCCGAAAATCGACGGCCTCTCCATGTCGATCCGCTATGAGAATGGCAAACTTGTAAACGCAGCGACTCGCGGCGACGGTACGACGGGGGAAAACGTCACCGCGAATATCCGCACCATCAAGGAAATCCCCAACGAGTTGCCTGCGGGCGTTCCTGCCGTCGTTGAAGTGCGCGGCGAGGTCTATATGGCCAAGAGCGACTTCATGGCGCTGAACAAGCAGATGGAGGCGGCGGGCAAGCAGACATACGTCAATCCGCGCAACACCGCCGCTGGCTCGCTGCGACAGCTCGATGCGAAAGTGACGGCGAGCCGCAAGCTGAAGTTCTTCGCATACGCCTGGGGCCAGATTTCCGAGCCCAATGATTTGCCGAAGACGCAATTCGACATGGTGCAGAAGTTCAAGGAATGGGGCTTTCCCGTCAATCCGTTGATGAAGCGGTTGAATTCCGTCGCCGATATCCTGGCGCACTATGACGAGATCGGCCTGAAGCGACCGGATCTCGACTACGACATCGACGGCGTCGTCTACAAGGTTGACAGTCTTGAGCTGCAGACCCGTCTTGGGTTCCGTTCGCGCAGCCCGCGTTGGGCGACCGCGCATAAGTTCCCGGCGGAACAGGCCTTCACGACGGTCGAAAATATCGACATCCAGGTCGGCCGCACTGGTGCGCTGACGCCGGTCGCGCGGCTGACCCCGATCACCGTCGGAGGCGTGGTCGTCACCAATGCGACGCTGCACAATGCCGATTACATTGAAGGCATCGGCAATTCGGGCGAACGCATCCGCGAGGAGGAGCATGATATCCGCATCGGCGATACCGTGATCGTGCAGCGGGCCGGCGACGTCATCCCGCAGGTGCTCGACGTCGTCATGGAAAAGCGGCCCACAGATGCAGCCCGCTACGAATTCCCGAAGACCTGCCCGGTCTGCGGCAGCCATGCCGTGCGCGAAAAGAACGAGAAGACCGGCAAGCTCGATTCGGTCACCCGCTGCACCGGCGGCTTCATCTGCAGGGCGCAGGCGACGGAGCATCTCAAGCACTTTGTCTCCCGCAATGCCTTCGATATCGAGGGCCTTGGATCGAAGCAAATCGACTTCTTCTTCGAGAATGAGGACAGGGCGCTGCAGATTCGCACCGCGCCCGATATCTTCACACTGGAGAAGCGGCAGGCGGGCTCACTGACCAAGCTCGAGAATATCGACGGCTTCGGCAAGGTCAGTGTCGGCAAGCTCTACGCAGCTATCAACGAGCGCCGCACTATCGCGCTCCACCGCTTCATCTATGCGCTCGGCATCCGCCATGTCGGCGAGACGACCGCGAAACTGCTGGCGCGCTCTTATGGCACCTATGACGCCTTCGAGGAGGCGATGAAGGAGGCTGCATCACTTTCCGGCGATGCCTGGAACGACTTGAACGCCATCGAAGGCATTGGCGAGATTGTCGCTCGTGCCATCGTCGAATTCTACAAGGAGCCGCGCAATATCAACGTGATCGGAGCGCTGCTTGACGAGCTCAACGACAAGAGGCCCTTGCCCGCCGAACAGCCGGTGACATCCGACAGCCCTGTCGTCGGCAAGACCGTCGTTTTCACCGGCTCGCTAGAAAAGTTCTCACGCGACGAGGCCAAGGCGCGGGCCGAAAGCCTCGGCGCCAAGGTCGCGGGGTCGGTGTCGAAGAAGACCGATATCGTCGTTGCGGGACCCGGCGCTGGCTCGAAGCTCGACAAGGCACGCGAACTCGGTGTCCAGACGATGGACGAGGACGAGTGGCTGGCGCTGATCGGCGGGTGAGGGCATCGGTTCTGCTCACCTCAGAGCCTTCTTCTACCGCTTGACCCTCGCCATCGCATAGGCATCGACGTAACTGCCGGCCCGGAAGGCGTAGGCACGAAGTACGCCTTCCTCTTCGAAGCCGAACTTTCTGTAGAGCGCAAGAGCGGCTTCGTTGTCGGTGTAGACGGTCAATTCCAGACGCATGATGTTCAACCAATTATCCGCGGCGTCGATGACGGCTGCGAGCAGCGCGCTGCCGATGCCTCGGCCGGTAAAGTCGTCATGAACGCCCATGCCGATGCCGGCGACGTGATTGCGACGGCCGCGGAAGCGGGTCATGCCGATGTCGCCGACGATTTGCCCGTCGATGGTTGCGACCAGACGCATCGCGTCCGGATTGCTGTTTTCGACATGGCGGCGGGTTTCTTCGATACTCTGGTAGGGCGGACGCAAGGTCCCGGCCCGAAAGCCCGGCAGATTGACCAGCGCTGCCAAGGCTTCGGTGTCGGACGGACGGATGGCTCGGATCAACAGTCCGACAGGTGCTTTTCTACTGCTTGGATTATTCTGCATGCAACTCTCCTGGTTGTTGTGAGGAGAGCCGGTTCCAGAACCCTGCTCGCCTCGGCAGGGTTTCGGGGATGACGGGGCTTGATCTAACGCACCGTCGCTCCCGCCAACCCTGCAAGGGTGGTGGTCGTCAGCGTAAGCGTCATGGTCATCGATCCGTTCATGCCCGCCATGTTTCGCAATCCGGTTGCGGATGTCAACAGCTTGGGTTTGCGCCGACAGGGCCGGAAGGCTATGCCAAATCGATACAATCGAATCGGAAACCCCTTGAAGACCATCGCCATTGATTTCGAAACTGCCAACGAACAACGCGGCAGCGCCTGTTCGGTCGGTCTGGCATGGATCGAGGATGGCAAGGTCACCCGCGTCGAGGAACGGCTGATCCGCCCGAAGGAAATGCGGTTTTCCGGCATGAACATCGCCATTCATGGCATTCGGCCGGAGCACGTCGAGGACGCGCCGGAGTTTCCGAAGGTGATGGACGAGTTTCACGACGATTTCCGAGGCGCGACCATGATCGCGCACAATGCGGCTTTCGATTTCAGCGTTTGGCGCACAAGTCTCGACCTGTATCGGCAATCTTATCCGGAACTCACCTATCTCTGCAGCCTGAAGATGGCACAGCGAATCTGGCCGCATTTCCTGTCTCATCGGCTGAACATGATTGCCGAGCACCTTGGGCTGCGCTTTGCGCATCACAACGCTGCCGAAGACGCTGCGGTCTGTGCGCATGCGGCGATTGAGATGGCAAAGGCCGTCGGGGCGACAGCGGTGAACGCCATTCCTGCTCTGATCGGCATGAAACCGGGAAGGCTGACGTCGGAGGGGTACGAGGCCTGCACGTGCAGGAAGGCGTGAGGGCTTCCTTGTAAAGGCATCCGTCGCGCTTACCTTAGATGCGGATGCAATCAGGGAGCCGTCATGTCCAGAAAGAGCTGTATCGCGCTTGCCGCCGCCTCGCTTGTAGGCCTCTGCGCCGGCACGGCATCCGCCGACCAAGTCGGCAAGGTCGGGGTCGACTGGATCGGCAACGACATCATCATCGACGCGGTTACCGACCCGCAGGTGAAAGGCGTGACCTGTCACGTCACCTATTTCGACCGCAGCGTTATCGACCGCGTGAAGAACGGCAACTGGTTCGAGGATCCTTCGAACAACTCCATTGCCTGCCGTCAGACGGGTCCGATTGAGATCGGCGACATTGACCTGTCGAAGGGCGGCGACGAGGTGTTCAAGACAGGCATGTCGCTGATCTGGAAGAAACTGGTCGTCAACCGGATCTACGACAAGGAGAACGACACGCTGATCTATCTCGCACATTCTCGCGAACTGACCGACGGCTCGGCCAAGATGGCGATCTCGACTATCCCGCTCTATGGCCAGAGCGTCATCTGGAAGAACGGAAAGCCGCAATAGCTGCGCGCTCGCTGACGGGGCGAGGTGGCCAATCGTGCGTCGTCATGGAAATCGTTGGTTGACGCGGATAGGGTCCGATTGCGGATCAAATCGAAAGGATGCTCGATGCCAAGCTTCACGCGGATCGCAAACCAGTACCTGACAGTCGATGTCTCCTCTTTCGGCGCCGAGATGCAGGACTTGCTGACGAGCGACGGCAGGTCGTGGCTGTGGAATGGTGATGCGGCTTTCTGGGGCGGGCGTTCGCCTGTGCTCTTCCCGATCGTCGGCAAGGCGCCCGATGACATGCTGGCAATCGACGGCCAGAGCTTTCCGATGGGCCAGCACGGCTTCGCGCGCCGGACGGAATTTGCCCTTGCGTCCGCCAGCGCGACGACGTGCCGGTATGAGCTTGCGTCATCGCCCACGACGATGGCGGTCTTTCCGTTCGACTTCCTGTTGGCGGTGGAGCATACGCTTGAGCGGCGGGCGCTGACCGTCGCCGCCGAGGTGACCAATCGCGACCGGCGGCCGATGCCTTTTGGGCTCGGCTTTCATCCCGCCTTCCTCTGGCCATTGCCAGGCGCGGCCGGGCAGGATCACGTTATAACGCTCGACAATCAGGGCGAACCCGGTTTGGTGCGGTTGGAGAATGGGCTGATTTCGCCCGCAAAGCTGGCATCCCCATTCAAGGCAGGACGGCTTGTGCTGGACCACGGCATGTTCGAGCAGGATGCGATGATCTTTCCGGAGGATGCGGGGACGGGGCTGCGCTACGGCGTCCAGGGCGGACCGACGATGCATTTCAGTTTTGAGAATCTGCCCAATCTGGCGCTCTGGCAGAAACCGGGTGCGCCGTTCATCTGCATCGAACCCTGGCATGGGATGGCTGCTCAAAAGAACGGCTCGAGGGAGCTTGCAAAGCGACCGTACAGCCTGACATTGCCTCCCGGCGAGATCGGCCGCTTTGCGTTTACGGTCGAGATCGTCGAGTAGTTCGATCCTGGCATCAGTCTGCGATCCGACCGCGATCGTTTCGAGGCCGACGGCTCGGCCAAGATGGCGATCTCGACGATCCCGCTCTACGGCCGGAACGTCATGTGGAAGAACGGCAAGCCGCAACAGCAGCGCGGCCCGTCGAGTTAGGGACGGCTTTTGGGATGGGCCGGCAGGTTGTCGCAGATGACATCCCAGGACACCTTTTCGGATGTCCAGACGTGAAAGGTCGGGTGATACTCATCCGGCTCGTCGAGGCTGACGGTCATGATGTCGATCAAACCGGGGTCCGCATCGTTCTGGTAGCCGATCGGGGAACCACATGAGCCGCAGAATGTCCGCACGACGCCCTTCGAGGAGGCGAAAGCCCGCGGGGCTCCTTGTTCGTACACCAGTGTTCGCACGGGAAAGGTGACGAACGGCAGCGCGGGAGCCGAAGCAACCTTCCGGCATGTCTGGCAATGGCAGATACCGCTGGATAGGGGCGCCTCGTCGATTCTATAGCGGATCGCGCCGCAGCCGCATCCTCCGGTGTGGCGGGTCTGTGCTTTGCTCATCCTGCGTATCCCATTGCCTTTTCCAACGACATTGAAACGCCGGCCTTCGCCCTTCATTTACAAGGTTATGTCTAACGACCGCATGACGGAGGTGGCGTTCGCCAACGAGATAGCCTGCAATGCGGCCCTAAGAATGGCGGCATAGAAAAACCGCTTGCAACGTTCGGTCGCAAGCGGTTCGGAAATGTTGTCAGGGGCCAGGCCTAGCAGCGAAACCCGGCTAGTCTGATCACGCGGCCTGTGCCAGCTCGTCGGCGATGACGGTGTCGAGGTTCAGGAAGCAGACCATGGTCTTTTCCAGCGCAACGATGCCGCGGCAAAAGGCGCGCTGTGCTTCCGGAATGATCTCCGGCGCCGGCTGCAGGTCTTCGCTCTTGATGGTCATCATGTCGGAGACCTGCTCGACCAGCAGGCCGACGAGCTTGCCGGCTATGTCGGTGACGATGATGGCGGAGCGCTCGGACGGCTCCGTCATCTTCATGCCGAGGCGGCAGGCCATGTCGATGACCGGGATCACCGCGCCGCGCAGGTTGATGAGGCCAAGCACGTAAGGCGGCGTGTGCGGCATCGGGGTGACCGGTGCCCAACCGCGAATTTCGCGGATCGCCATGATGTCGATGCAGAATTCCTGCTCGCCGAGATGGAAAGAGACGATCTCGAGATGCGAGCCGGTCTGGTTGATGATAGTACTGTTCATGATCAGAATTCTTCCCAGTTGTCTCCGGCCGGTGGGGCCATGGCTTAGGCGGTTGCGCCGCCGTTGAATGCGCCCGCCACCTTGCCGATCAGGCTTCGTGCGGGAGATGGTTTTGGATGCGAGACTGCGGTGGCTTCCCGCGGCGTAGAACGGGCATTCATGCCCTCGCCGATCTTGAACGTCTGGATCAGGTGGATCAGGCTGTCGGCATCGGTGGCGAGTGCGTGGCTTGCTGCGTTCGTCTCTTCCACCATGGCCGCGTTTTTCTGCGTCACCTGGTCCATCTGGCTGATGGCCGTATTGATTTCGTTCAGTCCAGTGGATTGTTCGCGTGCAGAGGTTACGATTGACTTAACATGCTCGTCGATGCGCAAAACATCGTCGCCGATCTGGCGCAGCGCTTCGCCTGCGGCCGTCACGAGTTCACCGCCGGCCTTCACCTCGGCTCCGGACTTCCCGATCAAAGCCTTGATATCCTTGGCGGCACCCGCTGCGCGACCGGCGAGTTCACGCACTTCCTGTGCGACGACCGCAAAGCCCTTGCCGGCTTCGCCTGCGCGCGCCGCCTCGACGCCTGCGTTGAGGGCGAGGAGATTAGTCTGGAATGCAATCTCATCGATGACGTTGATGATCGTTCCGATCTCGCGCGAGGCCGCCGCGATTCGCTCCATGGCCGCCATGGCGTCGGTGACGACCACATCTGACTTCGCCGCGTTCTGCCGGGTATTGGCCACCATGTGGCCGACTTCTTCGGCGCGGTTGGTGGCGTTGCGAACCGTTGCCGTGATCTGATCGAGGGCAGCGGAGGTTTCCTCGAGCGAGGCCGCTTGCTGTTCTGTGCGCTTTGCGAGGTCGTCGGCGGCCGAGCGCATCTGCTGGCTGTTCGCCTGGATGGAAGCTCCGTTCTGGGAGATGCCGGCCATCGTCTGGCGGAGCGTTGCCGTGGTCTCGTTGAAGTCGCTACGCAGGCGCTCCAGTTCCGGCTTGAACGGTTGATCGATGGTGACCGTTACGTCACCGCCAGCGAGCCGTGTGAGGCCTTGGCCCAGTGCTTTTACTGCTTTATCGAGCGCTTCGGCATCTGCAAGTTTTGCCGCTTCGCGGCTGCGACGCTCGGCATCACTTTGCTGGCGTTCGCTTTCACTTCGCGCCTGGAGGTCCTGCTTCTCGATTGCGGCAAGGCGAAAGCTCTCCGCCGCGCGCGCCATGTCGCCGATCTCGTCGCCACGCTCAGTGGCGGGGACGTGGCTATCGAGATCGCCGCGCATGATCCCCTGCATGCTCTTGCGTACGCCCTCGATGCCGCGGCGAATCGAGCCGCCATGGATGTACTGCAGGATCGCCATCGTCAGGATAGCGACGATGCCAAGTGCAAGCTGGATGTGCATCGCTCGCTGCGAGATCACATTGGCTTCGTCGATTCTCCTCTTGGCGAATTCGCCGCCTTCGCGGGCGAACTTATCCAGAGTCGCGCCCACCTTGTCGCCGCCACCGTCGATGGCGTCATCAAGCCTGTCGAATTCATTGTCGGGCGCCCCAGATTCGACGGCAGCTTTCAGGTCTCCGACGACATTCTGTCCGAGTGTCGCCACGTCTGCATCATACGTGGAGAGCAGGCTTCCCGCGTTCAGCTCCTCTCCGAGGCGGTGCATTTCCTTGGAACTGCTCTGTAGCTCGCCGATCGCTTCGTTCATCAGTTTCAGGCGTTCGGGCATCACGGCGCGATCGCCGCGATCGACGATGGTGTCCATGGCGGCGAGAATTAGAGTAAGATTTGCCGTGCGCAGCTCGTTGATGTGATCGACGCTAGCCTGGATCTCGTTGGCATGCCTCAGAGCGGCGTCGGCGCTCGAATTCTGGTGCCAGCCGACTCCAAGCATCGCGCCGAAGCCGACGAATGCAGCGCCGGCCAGCGTTCCAAGCCGCTGGCCAACGGAGAGGCTCTTGCGCACTTTCATATCAGTCATGTGACGATTATCCCCCCGCGATGAGACGCGGCATGTATCTTGCGCTCACGCGGATAGCCGGGGTTGAAATGCCAGGCAGACATCATGTCACGAGAACGGCGACCGTTCTATCCATTGCTAAATATAGATATGTATTTTTAAGTATTTGCTAACCCTCAAAGATTGTAGGTTGCCTTTGTTGCGTCGAATATGTGTTTGTAAATACTGGATTTTCCGATTTTGATTGCGCCTTTTCCGTGTGCTGGTGGGGCAATCGGTCGCCGCCTGGAAAACATCTTGTTGAATTGCACCCTGAAGAACGAGGCGATATCACCCGGAAACGGGAATGGTCCCGATCTCAGAGGTTCGATCGATGAAGACTGTCCGCATTGCGGTCTGGGTTGCGGTGCTGGTAATGGCCGGGATTCTCGGCTGGCTGACGCTCAATGTCACCAAGACAAAAGAGGCTGTATCCGAGGGACCGTTCGGCGTGCCGTTCACGCTTGTCGCCCAGAACGGCCAGCCAATCACGGAGCAGGCCTTCCGCGGCAAGCCGACGGCGCTCTTCTTTGGCTTTACCCATTGCCCGGAAGTATGTCCGACAACGCTGTTCGAAATGAATGGTTGGCTGGAGAAGGTCGATCCGGAGGGCAAGAAGCTTCAGGCGTACTTCGTCACCGTCGATCCGGAGCGCGATACGCCTGACGTCATGAACCAGTACGTCTCCAATGTCTCCAAGCGCATTGTCGGTATATCAGGCGCTCCCGACAAGGTTGCCGACGTCATCAAGGGTTACCGCGTCTACGCCAAGAAGGTTCCCGTGGATGAGAGCAATCCGAACGGCGACTACACGATGGACCATACGGCCTCGGTCTTCCTGCTCGATTCGGCAGGGCGGTTCTCCGGGACCATCGCCTATGGCGAAAATCCCGATACGGCTGTAAAGAAACTGGAGAACCTCGTCAGCAAGGGATGACGGCATGGCGTCAGGGCATCGCAGCATCTTGATCGCCGGGGCCGGCGCGACTGGCCTGACTGCTGCCCTCGAACTTGCCCGACGCGGGTTCCTTCCGCGTATCGTTGATAGCGACGCCGGGCCCGTGCCGCTGACGGAAAGCCGTGCGCTGGGCATCAATGCCAGAACGCTGGCGCTGCTTTCACCCTCGCGTGTGTCGGACACGATACTGCAGGAGGCGCAGCAGATTGCGCATTTCCGCATCGTCTCCAAGGGAAGACTGCTTGCTGACATCGACACGACGAAGGTTCCCGGCCCCTACAGCGCAATCCACGCGCTGGCACAGGGGCATACCGAGCGGCTGCTGCTGGGCAAGCTTTCCGACTATGAGGTTGCTCCGGAATGGCAAACTGCGGTAGAGACAGTCTCCGGGGATCTTTCGAAGCCGCGAGTAACGCTACGGAAGGCCGATGGATCGGTCGAAACGGCGGATTTCGATATCGTGATCGCTGCCGACGGTGCCCATTCGGCGGTCCGCAAAGCTGTCGGTATCGGTTTCCCCGGACAGGCGCTGGAGCGCAGCTTCTATCTGGCGGACTTTCGTTACGCTGTGCCGATCGATCCCGGTTTTGCCGAGATAACCCTGTTCGATCCCGGCATGATCGGGCGTTTGCCTGTCACCCGCGATGTGCTGCGCTACATCTCGACGCTTCCCGATTTCGAGAGCCGCATCCAACATCCTGCCGCAATCGCCGAGCGTGTCTGGGCCTCCGATTTTCGCATTCACTTCCGCCATGTCGCTGTGATGGCAAGAGGCAACGTGTTTCTTGCAGGCGACGCGGCGCATATTCATTCGCCGGCCGGTGCGCGGGGGATGAACCTTGGCATCGAGGACGCGTGCTGGTTGGCCTGGCTCATCTCGGAAGGGCGGGAGCGCGAATATGCGGGTCTCAGAATGCCGGCGGTGAAGACGGTGCTGAAGCAGACCCATCAACTGACATCGCTTATTACCATGAAGAATCCGGTGGCGATCGCGATCCGCAATGTTGCCGTCCCCTTACTTTTGCGAATACCTGCATTCCGACAGAAATTGCTTCACGGCGTTTCCGGATATGATACGCAGTCGCCGCCCTGGATCGATGGCGCCCTATAGAAGAAAGACCGCTTGTGAGTGAAATACGCCTTTATGTGACGACGACCGAAGTGCAGGCAGGAGAGATTCTGGATCTGCTGTCCGATGTTTTCGGCGAAGAAGACTTCGCAATCGCGACCACTGAGATCGATGAGAAGAAGGATATTTGGGAAGCCTCGGTCTACATGATGCGCGAAGAAGAACTACAGGTTCGCGCGCGCGTCGAGGAAGCGCTGAAGGTGAGCTTTCCCGAGGCCAAAGTCGAGCGCGAAGTGATTCCCGAGGTCGATTGGGTGGCGAAGTCACTTGAGGGGCTGAAGCCGGTTCGGGCGGGGCGCTTTCTGGTCCACGGATCGCACGACCGCGACAAGGTGCGGTCCGGCGATATTGCGATCGAGATCGATGCCGGCCAGGCTTTCGGTACAGGTCATCACGGCACGACGGCAGGCTGCCTGGAGACGATCGACCGTGTCTTGCGTTCCCGCCGGGTGCGGAATGCGCTTGATCTCGGAACCGGCAGCGGCGTTCTGGCGATTGCTGTCAGGAAGCTGCGGAACATTCCTGTTCTCGCAACGGACATTGACCCGATCGCGACGCGGGTCGCTGCCGAGAATGTTCGGCGCAACGGCATTGCGTCGGGTATCGCCACAGAGACGGCGCCAGGTTTTCACTCGACCGCCTTTTGCGCGCATGGCCCCTTCGATCTGATTATCGCCAACATCCTGGCGCGGCCCTTGATCAAGATGGCGCCGCAACTCGTGACCCACTTGGCGCCCGGGGGCTCGGTCATTCTTTCCGGCATTCTGGCTGCGCAGCGTTGGAAGGTGCTGGCGGCCTATAACGGTGCGCATTTGCGGCACGTCCGTACGATCTGGCGTAATGGCTGGGTGACGATCCATCTCGATCGTCCTTGAGGCGAGGGCAAAAGAAAAGGCGGTGCCAATGGCACCGCCTTTGGACCAGTTTCCCGGTCAATGCCCGCGAGCTCGAAGGAGGAGGAGCGCTCGAGCGGGCTTCTACTGGTTCTGATCGCCGGTCCCGTGAGGGAGGAGGAGAAGGGAGCGGCGAGTTGCTCAGAACGCGTAGTTGGTTGCGACCTGATGGCGCGTAACCTTTTGGCCAGCGCCCAGCAGATTGAGGGTGTCCTCATGCAGCGGACGGCGCGAGCCGATGATGTGACGCACAGTCTGGCGCTCGCCAGCCTGCACCGGGCTGCTGTAAGCGAAGCGCGACAGAGGGGCAGTCATATCTAAATTCCTTTTGTTTCGTTTCAGGTTCATCTCGAACCCGTTTGAAGGCGCCTATATAGCGATTTAGAAAAGCTGAGGGAGAGGGTTTCGTTCATGGGAGCCATGCGTGGAATGCATAAAGCATGCCACTTTGTGAGGCGGTGCCTCATTTCCGCCGGATTATTGCGCGGCTTTCGCTCATACGTCACTTCGCGAATTCCTCGTACTCGTCTGAAATTCCTATAATATAGCCGAATCTCGCCTAGGGGATTCGTCCAAAACACCGGATTCTTGAACATGTTCCAGTCTTTCGAAGTCACTTCGACGCCACAATTCGGCCGCGATCGCGTCTCGGCTTTGCGCGCAAGTTTTGATGCGCTTGATATCGACGCCTTTCTTGTGCCGCGTGCCGACGAGTTCAACGGCGAATACGTGCCGGCTTGTTCGGAGCGCTTGTCGTGGTTGACGGGCTTCACCGGGTCTGCGGGCGTTGCGCTGGTAACGCGTTCGGAGGCGATTGTCTTCGTGGACGGGCGCTACGTGACGCAACTTGCCGAGCAAGTGGATAGTTCCGTCTTCACAGGCGGAGACCTTGTGAACGAACCGCCTCATGCCTGGCTTGCGAAGAACGGCTCCAAGGGCCTGCGCCTCGGCATCGATCCCTGGCTGCATTCCGGCGCAGACGTGCGGCGACTTGAAAAGGCGCTGGCCGAAATTGGCGGTTCGCTCGTTGTCCTGCCTCACAATCCTCTCGACAAGCTCTGGAGCGACCGGCCGCAGGAGCCGCTGGGACAGGTGATGATCCAGAGCGTCGTGCAGGCGGGCGTGCTCGCGACCGACAAGATTGCAACGATCGCTGCCGATCTTGCAAAGAAGAACCTCAAGGCGGCGCTGATCGCCGATCCGTCCTCGGTCGCCTGGATCTTCAATATTCGCGGTGCCGACGTTCCGCACACGCCGCACCCGCTGGCGCGTGCGATCATCTATGCCGACGGCAAGGCGGACCTCTTCCTCGACAAGCGCAAGACCGGTATCGAGGCCGAAGCCTATCTGGCGCAGATGTGCATGCAGCTTCCGCCGTCGGAACTCGAAAAGAAACTGTCCGCTGTTGCAAGAGATGGCGGTCGAGTCGTCGTGGATCCGGACCTTACCTCGTATGCCTTGGCGGAGATCATTCGCAAGGGGGGTGGCGAGGTCGTGGAAGGGAATGATCCCGCGAAACTTCCGCGAGCTGTCAAGAACAACGTTGAGATCAACGGTTCTGCGGTTGCGCATCTGCAGGACGGCGCCGCGATGGTCGAATTTCTCTACTGGCTGTCGCAGATCAAGCCGGGGACCGTGACCGAAATCGAGGTGGCGGAGAAGCTGGAAGCGGCACGCGCCCGTGTCGGCCAGAGTATGCAGAACCCGCTGAAGGATATCTCCTTCGACACGATCTCCGGAGCCGGCGAGCACGCGGCTATCATGCACTATCGCGTGACGACGGAAACGAACCGCAAGCTGGAGGCCGGGGAACTCTTCCTGATCGATTCCGGCGCCCAGTACATCAACGGCACGACCGACATTACCCGCACCGTCGGCATCGGTTCCGTCACCGAGGAGCACAAGCGCTTCTTCACGCTGGTGCTGAAGGGCATGATCCAGATCAGCACCGCACGGTTTCCGAAGGGCACGCGCGGATGCGACCTCGATCCGCTTGCCCGCATTGCGCTCTGGCGGGCAGGGGTTGATTTTGCCCATGGAACCGGTCACGGCGTCGGGTCCTATCTTTCGGTGCATGAAGGCCCGCAGCGCATCGCCAGGCTCTCGACGCAGGAGCTTTTGCCGGGGATGATCCTCTCGAACGAGCCCGGCTATTACCGCCCCGGCGCTTTCGGCATCCGCATCGAGAACCTGATCTATGTCCACGAGGCAGAGGCGATCGACGGTGGCGACATGCCAATGCTCGGATTCGAGACGCTGACCTTCTGCCCGATCGACCGCAGCCTGGTTAGTTCGGAACTTCTGACGCATGACGAGCTGCATTGGTTCAACAGCTACCACGAGCGCACCCGAGAAGCGCTGATGCCGCTGATTCACGACCACGACGTCAAGGCGTGGCTGGAAAATGCGACCTTGCCGCTGGAATATTAAGCGAGGCGGCCTTGTCGGCCGCCAGTGGCGTTACATGCCGATCGTGTGACGCCAGCCCATGACGACGAGCCACGCGGCAATCAGCATCCAGGTGTGCGAGACCCGCAGACCGACGAGGAGTGCGACGAGCAGGGCGAGCTTCGAATCCCAACCGCCGATGAAGAAGGCCGGCGCAACAAGCGTCGTCAAGACCGCGGCCGGGACGGCGGCAAGCGCAGCCTCCATGCGCGGCGGAATGCGCTTCATCGTGGTGATGAGGATATAGCCGCCGATGCGGGTTGCGTAGGTCGCAACCGCGGCTGCGACGATCACGAGAGCCATGTGAAGATCGAAGGCCATCGTCATACCTCGTGCAAATCGGATTCGAGTTCCTGCTCATGCGGTGGCGGCGGGAACAGGGCGGCAAGGATGATGCCTGCCGCGGCACCTAGGCTGACGTGCCAAGGCGAGCCGACATAATGATAGGCGATAATGGAGGCGACAGCGCTGACGGCGGCGACCGGCAGAAAATTGTCGCGATGGCGGAAGTCAAGGACGATGCCGAGGAAATAGGCCGGCAGCAGGATGTCCAGTCCGATCGATTTCGGGTCGCCGATGTAACTGCCGAGCATGCCGCCGAGCAAGCTGACCAAAACCCAGGGTACATAGATGATGATGCCAAAGCCGAGATACCAGACAAACGTGACCGGCTTGCCTGCTTCGCCGCGTTTTGCCGTTTCCGCAAACTGCGGATCGACCAGCAGGAAGAAGGTGAAGAACTTCTGGATCGGTGAGAAGTGCTTGATGTAGGGCGCGAGTGCCGCCGAATAGAGCACGTGGCGAAAGTTGACTGCCAGGATGGAGGCGACGATCAGCCAAGCCTGGACGTTGTGGCCGAAGAGCTCGATGCCGACCATCTGGCTTGCGCCGGCATAGACCGTGGCGCTCATGAAGGTCGTTTCGGCGAGCGACATGCCGTTATCGACCGCCAGCGCTCCGAACAAAGCCCCGAATGGGGCCGAGGCCAGCGCAACGGCTGAGCCACCGCGCAAACCGTCGAAAAAATCAGCGCGACTCATCGGCGACAATCCTTCTGGAATTTTGCCCTCGTCTAAGGAGGGGCGGTATCTGCCGCAAGCAAATTTCCTTGATTGAACGATCGATTTCGCTGAACGATGCATTCGCAGCCGATCGCCTTTCGGGGAGAGAACATGAATCAGATCGAACTTTCGAAGGAAGAGAAGACCGAGCTCCTTGCGCGGATCCAGCATTATTTCGACAGCGAGCTGGACCAGCCGATAGGCCTTCTCAAAGCGGAAATCGTTCTTGAGTTCTTTGCGAAGGAAGTTGGCGCCGCCTATTACAAGAAGGGGCTCGAAGACGCGCAGGTCGCGCTTGCCAGACGGATGGATGACTTTTCCGAGGACGTCTATCAGTTGCAGCGGAACGCGACGGAGTGATCAGCCTTCCAGAATTTGCCGGCTGGTCACGATATCGATGCCACGCGCACGCATTTCCTCGATCGCGGCCGCAACGCCTTCGGGTGTAATGCCGCGGCTGGCGTCTTCGACAAAGCGAACCCGCACGCCCGGCATCATCTCGGTCGCATCCAATGCCGAGAACTTCACGCAGTAATCGGTCGCGAGACCGCAGACGTCCAGTTCGGTCACGTCCTGGCCCTCGAGAAAGTCGGCGAGCCCGGTAAGCGCGTCTTGATCATTGTCGCGAAAAGCCGAGTAGCTATCGATATTGCGATTCTCGCCCTTCTGCAGGATAAGGTCGATTTTGCCCATCTTGAGGTCCGGATGCAGTTCTGCGTCCGCTGTGCCCTGCACGCAATGATCCGGCCACATCATCTGCGGCTTGCCCGAAAGTGTGCCGAGTTCGAATGGTTTCTTATCGGGGTGGGAGGAGGCGAAGCTGCCGTGGCCGGGCGGGTGCCAATCCTGGGAGGCGACGATCAGGTCGTATTTGCCGCTCTCGATCAGGCGGTTTGCGACGGGAACCACCTCGTTGCCGTCAGGGACCGCGAGGTTGCCGCCCGGGCAAAAGCCATTCTGAATATCGACTAGAAGCAAGGCTTTCATCGGTGCGACTCCCTCGATTTTGCATTGCACCATGCCAAGGGCCGAGGGATGGCGCAAGCGTCGAGACGCTTCGCCGCAGGGGCCGGAGAAGCGAGCCTTGAAAAGGTCGGGTCGGTCGGTGCCCTTCAGCCCGTAAAAGGCGATACAAGCATAGCACAGAACCGGCATCAGGTAGGCGATGTATATGCCGATGATGTCGGCAAGGGCGCCTCAGGGCGCCGCCAGCAATGGCCAGGCAGGGGATTCCGGAGCCCTTACTCGTTTAGTATGGTAGTATTCAAATATTGCGTTGCGATAAGTAGTTCGCGATTGCGAACACACGCTGGCGAGGCTGGTTCTTAGGACAGGTGTCGGGGCGACTGTTCAAGCCGCTGAGGCGGACTTTTCGTTCGTGGTGGCGCTGCCTTGCTCTTCCGCCTTGCGGCCGGCGTGATAGGCACGCTTTTGCGCGTACATGGCAATATCGGCACGCCGCACCATTGACTCCATCGTTCCCCTGGCTCGCTTGTCGCGACGCCGAGCGAAATGCTGAGCGAAGCGTTGGAGTAGAACTGGTTGCTGATCTTGAGGAGTTCCCCGATGGTCTCGACCATTGTCGCGACCGCCTGCTTGTCGGCGCCGGGCATCAGCACTGCATATTCGTCGCCGCCGATGCGGGCAGCATGATTGGGTTGAGCGGCGGCGCCGTTCAGGACCTCGCCAAGGCGGCGCAACAGTCCATCGCCGGCATCATGTCCGAGCTGGTCATTTGCCTCCTTCAAGCCGTTGAGATCGATGATGACGGCCGATATCGGGCGCAGTGACTTGCGCTCGAGTCTGTTCAGCTCGTCCACATAGAAGGCGCGATTGCGGAGTTTGGTTAGAACGTCGTGCTTGCCGAGATATTCGAGATAGGCTTCCGCCTTCTTGCGCGCGGTGATGTCGGTGAGCGCCACCTGCACCAGTGCCCAGTCTGCTTCATGGCCGGGAAGGACGGAGAATTGCAGGAGGACATAGCGCTCCGAGCCGTCGAGCGCGTAGTTGATGACTTCGCGCTGATGGAAAAGTCTGCCGTTCCCCAGTTCGATCAGCTGTTCGCGGAAGTGTTTCTCCATATCGTCGCGGAAGACTTCTGCGATGCGTTGCAGAAGCGTGTGGCGGTCAGGCGCGCAGAACAGATCGAGGGTCGCCTGGTTGACGTCGATGACCCGGATCTCGCTCATGCACTGGCGTACGAACTCGGGATGGACATCGGTGAAGACCCGGAAGTCGTCGATGCCGCGATCGCGGACATTCTCCAGCAGCAGCTTGATCTGGCTGAAATCCTCGACCCAAAGCGAGACCGGCGAAAGCTCGAAAATGCCTTCGGCGTAACGGCGGTTTTCGCGCTCCTTGCGGCGGGCTTCCTCGCGAGCCGTGACATCTTCCGTCGTCAGCATCACCTGCGCGAGCGACTGCTCATGGCCCGGCAGCACCGAGCCGCGCAACTGGATATCAAGCCGGCGTCCGGACAGCGTGTAGTTGACGGCGCTGCCGGTGAATTCGGTCTTGCCGTCCCAGAGTTCGGCCAATTCGTTGACATGGCTTTCCAGCATCTCATCGCGGAATACCAAGCCGAGGTTCGCGACGAGATGATCGAGGTCGTTGGCTTCGAAGAGTTCCAACGTCTTGCGGTTGACGCGCAACACGCGGATCAGCTGCGCGCAGGGACACGTCTGGTATCGTCCCTCAAATAGGCGCGAATATCTTCGACGCCTTCGGCGCGCCAGCGATCGAACTGTGCCTTGACCCTGCTGAAATCCTCGATCCACATCGCGATTGGTGACAGATCGAAGATATCGCAATCGCCCATGACGGGACTTTCGGTTTTGGCGTTACCTTTGGAGGCACAGCACTATTTGATCGATCTTTAGGAGTGATTCGTTAACCTTCGCTTGACGCGGCGTTGTTGGTGGTGCCGCCGTAACGCTGACCGCTCTCATGCGGGGAGGCATTGATGCCCGCGATCCCGCCAATCTTCTTTTGCAGGAGAGGTCGCGGCTTCGAAGGCGCGAAAGAGTGACAATGGTGAGTAGCGTTCAAAGTATCAGGCGGCAGGCGACAGTGGCGACGGTCAAGTTTTGCCTCGTCATGCTCGTGATGATCTTCCTTGCTGCTGGATGCGTAGACAGGTTGATGGAGGGGCGGAATGGCTATTGGCGTCGTGCAACTGGGGTCGCCGCGGGCGGAAGGCGAGGGCGTGCGCATCGGCACCGTCCGCCGACCGCCGCGGGGCGTGCCGAAGGAGGAATTCTCCAGCCGCAACTACTATGACGTCTGGCTGCCGATCCTTTCGCCGAGCCAGGCCCTGGTGACCCAAGCGAAGGCAGCGACCACGGATGCCGAATGGGCGATGTTTGTGCGCAGCTTCAGGAAGGAAATGAACGTGCCGGAGGCAAGTCATGTGCTCGACCTGCTCGCCACACTTTCACATGCAAGCCATTTTTCGATCGGTTGCTACTGTGAGAACGAGAGCCGATGCCATCGAAGCGTGTTGCGGCGCCTGCTTGAAGAGCGGAACGCAACGTTTGCGGCGGAAGCCTGCGCCTAGCGTCTTCGTAGGCCTGCTATGAGCCGCGGCCTTGCTGACTCCGGGATATTCTGCCTTTCTGTGCGAGGGGATTACCCGGAGCCCAAGCCATGACCGAGCCCGGTCCAGAGGAGAAGATCGACGCGACGTTCCGCAACGGCTCGCTGACGGCGGCCGGCATCATCCTCGGCTTTTCCTTGAGCTTCATCAGCCGCTGGGCCTCCAATCCAAACGACTGGAGCCGGATCGACATCTTTCCGATGCTGCTGCTGACGGTGGGGATAGCCCTGCAGGTCAAGGTCTTCGCCGACCTCCTGGCCCGGGACTCGCTGATTGCTGCCAAATACGATCGGGCCAGACGGCTGTTTCTGATCGGCATCGCGGTCGTCGCGGCCGGAATCGGGCTGGCATTGCTCAATGATATTCTGGGGCTGGGATCAATGCCGATCTTGGGGTGAGCGGGATGTTGCCGTCTTATAGTCTCGATCTCATCGACGCTGCACGATGTCGCCAGGCCGATCACATTGAGATTCTTGTGAATCCGTCCTGATATATGAAACCTATGAAACCCGCTCCACAAACCCATCGAGCACTCTCTTCTGGCCAGCCCGGTCAAAATCGATCGTAAGCTTATTGCCCTCGATCTCGATGATATTGCCGTTGCCGAATTTCAGGTGGAAGACGCGGTCGCCGGTCTTGAACTTCGAGGGTTCCGTCGCCGTGGATTTAGCTACCAGCTCGCCGTCGATGGTGCGGCCGCGCGGGCCGCTTTCGCCGTAGCCGATGCGCTCCACGGCATGGCCGGAGCGGGTGCCCCAGTTGTCGCGGGTGGCGTCCGTCTTGTTCTGCTGGGCACGCTTCCAGCCCGGCGTCGAATAGGCGTTGGCGAAGGGATCGGCCTTGTCGAAGCGGGACTGACCGTAGCTGCCCCTGCCATAGCCGCCATAGCTCTGCTCGGCTTCCGCCACTTCGACATGCGTTTCCGGCAGTTCATCGAGGAACCGCGACGGGATCGTCGATTGCCACAGACCGTGGATGCGTCGGTTCGAGACGAACCAGATGTGGCAGCGCCGCTTTGCGCGGGTGATGCCGACATAGGCGAGGCGGCGTTCCTCTTCGAGACCGGCGCGGCCGCTTTCATCGAGCGAACGCTGGTGCGGGAACAGGCCTTCTTCCCAGCCCGGCAGAAAGACGGTGTCGAACTCCAAGCCCTTGGCCGAATGCAGGGTCATGATCGAGACGGCGTCGAGATTTTCATTCTGCTCGGCGTCCATCACCAGCGAGACGTGCTCGAGAAAACCGCGCATCGACTCGAAGCTTTCCATCGAGCGGATGAGTTCCTTCAGGTTTTCAAGACGGGTTGGCGCGTCTGCCGACTTGTCGTTTTTCCACATGTCGGTGTAGCCCGACTCTTCGAGGATCTGCTCGGCAAGCTCGGTATGGGGCGTGTTCTCCAGCATTTCCTGCCAGCGGCGGAACGACTGAACGACGTCGAAGAGGGCTTTGCGCGCCTTCGGCTTCAGCTCGTCGGTTTCGATCATGTCGGCGGCTGCCGCCAGCATCGGGATATCGCGGGCGCGAGCGTAATCGTGAAGGGCGCGTACCGTCGTATCGCCGAGGCCGCGCTTCGGGGTGTTGATGATGCGCTCGAAGGCGAGGTCGTCGGCAGGCTGTGCGACGAGGCGGAAATAGGCCATGGCATCGCGGATTTCGAGGCGCTCGTAGAAGCGCGGACCGCCGATGACGCGGTAGTTCAAGCCTAGCGTCACGAAACGGTCTTCGAATTCGCGCATCTGGAAGGAGGCGCGCACGAGGATTGCCATGTCGTTCAGCAGATGCCGCTTGCCATTGGCATCGCCGCGCTGAAGCTGCTCGATTTCCTCACCGATTTCCCTGGCTTCCACTTCGGAATCCCAGGAGGCGTGCACCTGGACTTTGATGTCCTCGGGATCGCTCCGGTCGGTGAAGAGTGTCTTGCTGAGGCGACCTTCGTTGTGAGCGATCAGATGGCCAGCCGCACCAAGGATATGTGCCGTCGAGCGGTAGTTGCGTTCCAGCTTGATGACCTTGGCGCCCGGAAAATCCTTCTCGAAGCGCAGGATGTTGTCGACCTCGGCGCCGCGCCAGCCGTAGATCGACTGGTCGTCGTCGCCGACGCAGCAAACGTTCTGCGGTTCGCCCCTGGGGCGCTGCGCAAGCAGCCGCAGCCACATGTACTGGGCGGTGTTGGTGTCCTGATACTCGTCGACGAGGATGTAGCGGAAGCGGCCGTGATACTCCTTGAGAAGATCAGGGTTCTTACGGAAGATCGCGATCGGGTGCATCAGGAGGTCGCCGAAATCGCAGGCGTTCAGCGTCGAAAGCCTTTGCTGGTAGGCGATGTAGAGTTCGCGGCCCTTGCCATTGGCGAAGGCGCGCGCGTCGCCCTCGGGGATGTCGCTCGGGCCAAGGCCCTTGTTCTTCCAGGTGTCGATCATGCCGGCAAACTGTTTGGCGGGCCAGCGCTTGTCGTCGAGGCCTTCCGCCTGGATGAGTTGCTTGATCAGGCGAACGACGTCGTCGGTATCGAGAATTGTGAAATCGGAGCGCAGGCCGACGAGTTCGGCATGGCGGCGTAGAAGCTTGACGCCGATCGAGTGGAAGGTGCCGAGCCATGGCATGCCCTCGACGGCGCCGCCGACGAGCACGGCAATACGCTCCTTCATCTCGCGGGCAGCCTTGTTGGTGAAGGTGACGGCAAGGATCTGTGAAGGGAATGCACGGCCGGTGTTGAGGATGTGGGCAATGCGCGTCGTCAGAACGCGCGTCTTGCCGGTGCCAGCGCCCGCGAGCACGAGAACGGGACCTTCGAGTGTTTCGACGGCTTCGGTCTGCTCCAGATTCAGGCCGGAAAGGTAATCGGGGCGCTTGCCGCCATCGCGAGCGGCCATGGCGCGGGCGGCGAGCCCTCCGCCGGCCGGAGCGGCAGGGGCCGGCTGCTTGCGCGGCGGCTCATCCGGCTCTTCGTCGAAGAAGGGGATATCGTCGAAACTATTGCTCATGGCGCGTAATGTAGTGATTCGGGATGGAAAGACCAGAAAAGATGTTCTGCTTTCATTCCTGTCCGGGCGGCTGTCCTCAGCTTGTATCCGGCCTGGGAGGGCCGCAACGGCGACGAATTGCCGGATGTGCTGCAAGTTTTATCCAAGACGGTACGGCATCTCGCATAAACGTCAGAAAACAAAACCGTTATTTGTCCTCGGCGAAGTAACGCTGCGACGCGTGCGGGAAACGAGTGGCGAACGTTTTACCAGTAACTCAGTCTTGATATTACAATTCAGTAATGCGGACCAATTCGCTTGCCGGTGATCAGCAAAGAGACAATATTGTCGCAGACGCGCGGCAATTTGTCCTGCGAACGCCTCTTTCGATAGACCCTGGACGAGCCTCGAGTCCCTCTGGAGACGTGAATGGCATTTTGGAAGCAGTTTATAGTTTGCCTTGTCGTGATTGCTGCCGGCTTTGCTGGATGGGTTTACTTTGTGCCGGGGGCCGGCGAGACGCTACGCAAAGCCGGCTTTTCTGAGGTTTCCAAGTTGGCGCCCGGCGAAGCTGCACCGCAGCCTGTGGTCAGCGCAGAGGGACAATCAAGGCGCCGCGGTGGCGGAGCCAATGCGCCCGTTCTGGTCGCCACGCAAGCCGTTGTTCGTGGCGTCGTCAATGATCGGTTGAGCGCCATCGGCACGGGGGATGCGATCCGCTCCGTCGTGGTGATGCCGCAGGCGAGCGGTACGATCCGCGACATCCTCATCAAGTCGGGTGACAGGATCACCAAGGGGCAGGTTCTCGCGAAGCTCGACAGCGAAGAGCAGGTCATTGCTCGCGGTCAGGCTGATGTGGCGCTGAAGAGCGCCATCGAGAAATCCAGCCTCTACCACAACATCAAGTCCAGCGTGTCGCGCATGGACGTCTTCGACGCAGAGATCGCTGAGCAGGGCGCACGCCTGCAGCTGCAGGCCGCCGAGCTCAATCTCGAGCGCCGCAACATCGTCGCGCCCATCGATGGCATCGTCGGTATCATCGCTGTCAATGTCGGTGATAACGTCTCGACGACAACGCCGATCGCCACGCTCGACGACCGGACGGAGATTCTCGTCGACTACTGGGTACCGGAGCGCTTTGCCAACACGATCACCGTAGGTCACCCGGTGGAGGCGACCTCTGTTGCGCTGCCCGGGCGAGCTTTCTCGGGAGTGGTGGAGGCGATCGACAACCGCATCGACGCCGCCAGCCGGACACTGCGCGTGCGGGCGCGGATCGACAACGCGTCCGACGAATTGCGGGCCGGCATGTCTTTCAATGTCGGTATGAAATTCGCGGGTGATCAGTATCCGGCGGTGGACCCCGTTTCGGTACAGTGGGACTCCCAAGGCTCTTTCGTCTGGCATGTTGTCGACGGCAAGTCCCAAAAGGTTCGCGTCAGCATCGTGCAGCGCAATCCCGACTTTATCCTTGTCAAAGCCGACCTGAAGGACGGCGACGCCATTGTTACCGAGGGGCTGCAGCGCGTCCTTGAGGGCGGAGCAGTGCGCGTCGCAAGCGAAGTCGCGTCGAGCTCGGAGCCTGCCACGCAATGAACGTGATCGAGATGCAGGAGAAGCCGGCTTCCGGCAAGCAGACATTTACCGCGCTGTTTGTCCGGCGCCCGATCCTTGCGCTGGTATTCAACACACTCATGATCGTTGCCGGCCTCGCGGCCTATGCCGGGATCGAAGTGCGCGAACTGCCAGATGTCGACCGGCCTATCGTCACCGTTCGCACGACCTTTGACGGCGCTTCGCCACAGACGGTCGATCAGGAATTGACGAAGGTCATCGAGGGGGCGGCGGCACGCGTCAGCGGCCTGAAGTCGATTTCATCGAGCTCGCAGTTCGGCCAGAGCCGTGTGACGCTCGAATTTTCCGACTCGGTTGACCTTGCCGTTGCGGCGAACGACGTGCGTGATGCCATCGGCCGTATCGCCGATCGTCTACCGGAGGAGGCGGACGCGCCGCAGATCGTCAAGGCCGACTCCGATTCACAGCCGATCATGCGTCTTGCCGTGACCTCGTCCAAGCTCAACATGGACGACCTGACCCTTCTCGTCGAAAACCAGGTTATCGATCGTCTCGCCTCCGTCGACGGCGTTGCCGATGTCGAGACATATGGCGACCAGGAGAAGGTCTTCCGCGTCGACGTCAACCAGAGCGAACTCGCCAGTCGCGGGCTGACGGTTGGTGATTTGACGAAGGCGCTGTCGAGCGCTGCCCTCGATATGCCGGCCGGATCGTTGAAGAGCCCGACGCAGACGATCGTCGTGCGTGCGATGGCAAGCCTGCAGACGCCGGAAGAGTTTTCCAACGTTGTCCTGCAGAGCCACGTGCGACTCGGCGATGTGGCGAACGTCACGCTTGGGCCGCGCGACGGACAGACTGCCCTGCGCTCCAACGGCGTTCCCGGCATCGGCCTCGGCATTATCCGCCAGGCGCAGTCGAATACGCTGAACATTTCGAACGGCATCAAGGACGCCGTTGCCGAGCTTTCGAAGACGCTTCCCGAGGGCACGCGGATCGCTATTACCAGCGATGACGCCGTCTTCATCCAGGGGGCGATCCATGAGGTCTTGCTCGCGCTGATCCTGGCCGTCGTCATCGTTACCGGCGTGATCTACCTTTTCCTCAGGGACTGGCGCGCGACGATCATCCCTGCCATCAGCATGCCGGTGGCCCTCATCGGAACTCTCGCGGCCGTCTATCTCGTTGGCTTCTCGATCAATATCCTGACGCTGCTTGCGATCGTGCTGGCGACTGGTCTCGTCGTGGACGACGCGATCGTCGTTCTCGAAAATATCGTACGCCGTCGATCGGAGGGCATGGGGCCGCGGGCGGCTGCCGTGCTTGGTACGCGCGAGGTGTTCTTTGCTGTGATCGCGACGACCGCGACGCTTGCGGCGGTTTTCATTCCGCTTTCCTTCCTGCCGGGGCAGGTGGGTGGGCTCTTCCGCGAATTCGGCTTCGTGCTCGCTTTCTCGGTCGGCCTCTCGTCCATCGTCGCCTTGACTCTATGTCCGATGCTGGCGTCGCGGATACTGACGAAGGATATGCTCGAGGACCACGGACTTCTCGGCCGTTTCGGCACCTGGTTTGCTGATACCTACCGGTGGTCGTTGCATGCCTGCCTGAATGCGCCGCTCGTGATCATCGTCGCATCCGTTCTTTTCGCGGGAGCGGCTGTTGTCGCGTTCCAAACGGTTCGGAGCGAGTTGACGCCGAGCGAAGACCGGGCCCTGGTGATGATGCGCCTGACAACGCCGCAGGGTTCCAGCCTCGAATATACGCGCGACAAGCTGCAGCGGGTCGAGGAATATCTTCAGCCGCTCGTCGACAGTGGCGATATCCGCAACGTCTTTTCCATCTCGGGACAGGGCGGACAGGTCAACAGCGGCTTCATGGTGCTGACGCTGGCCCCATGGGGTGAGCGTCACCGCACGCAGGCCGAAATCGTTGCCGATATCAACAAGACGGCTGCCAGGGTGCCGGCGCTGCGTGGCAATGCCATCCAGTCCAACAGCCTGCGTATCCGTGGCGCCGGCAGCGGGCTGCAGATGGCACTGGTCGGCAACGACCATGAGGCTCTGACGGCTGCGGCTGCCGACCTGGTCCACGCGCTCGATGCCACGGGACACTATGATACGCCGCGACTGACCAACGAGCCGACACAGGCGCAGGTTTCTGTCACGATTGACCGCGAGCGTGCCTCCGATCTCGGCATCGATATCACCGGCCTTTCGACAGCCATGCAGTCGTTGCTCGAGGGGCGTTCGGTCGTCGATGTCTTCGTGAAGGGTGAATCCTATCCTGTGTTGCTCACATCGAACACGCGGCCGCTGGACGATCCGACGGACCTCGAGAACGTCTTCCTCAAGACCGGCGACGGCAAGATCGTGCCGATGTCGGTGATTGCCGCGCTGACAGAGAGTTCCGTCGCGCCGCAGCTGAACCGCGAACAGCAACTTGCGTCGGTGGCAATCACCGCTGGCTTGAAGAACGGTCTCTCACTCGGAGATGCGGTCAAGGAAGTGACCGAGATCTCGAAATCGGTCCTGCCGGCTGGCGCTCGTCTCGTCCCTCTTGCTGAGGCCGCGACGCTGGAAGAAAACTCGAGCGGAATGGCGCTGACCTTCGGCTTTGCCATCGTCATCATCTTCCTGGTTTTAGCCGCTCAGTTCGAGAGCGTGCTTTCGTCTGTCATCATCATGTCGACGGTGCCGCTGGGGCTCGCGTGCGCCGTCTTCGCGCTGATCATTACCGGGTCGAGCCTCAACATCTATAGCCAGATCGGCCTTGTGCTGCTTGTGGGAGTGATGGCGAAGAACGGCATTCTGATCGTCGAATTCGCCAACCAGCTGCGCGATCGCGGCGAAGATGTGCGCACGGCGATCGAGAAGGCGTGTGCGCTGCGCCTGCGCCCTGTGATGATGACCATGATCGCGACGATCCTCGGCGGCGTTCCGCTGGTCTTTGCGCATGGCGCCGGCGCGGAAGCGCGTATTGCGCTCGGCTGGGTAATTGTCGGGGGGCTCGGCTTTGCGACGCTCGTGACACTTTACATCACGCCGGTCGCCTACCTGCTCATCGCCCGCTTTGCGAAGCCGCATGCTCACGAAGAGGAGCGCCTCCACGAAGAAATGGCGCAGGCCTCGCGTCCGCGCCCTGCCACCAAGCCAGGGCGGCTGGAGGCGGCGGAGTAAGGAAGCCCGCTGCCCTGGCCGGCAAACGCTGCGACTTATAGTTTATGAAAATTTGTAGGATTGGATGAATTTCCTCTGAACCTTAGATGTTTTTTAAGCATGAGCGGCAATCATGCGAGCAGAAACCGATAGGTCCTCCAGCGTTTCGGGGGGCTGCTCCGGCGCCGGTGTGGGGCGCCCCCGGACATGAGCGTTCGCGGTGCGGTTTGTGTGTATCAGCGTATTGTTGTGTTCGGAGTACAGTACCTTGAGCATTTATCGGCGCACTTCGGTGGATGCCGCCCTTTATGTTTTGCGTGACATCGGTCGCGATATGACCAAGACCCAGAGGCAGGTGTCCACCGGCCTCAGAGTGGAAAAAGCGTCCGACAATGGCGCCTACTGGGCGATCAGTTCGACGCTGAAAACCGATCAGAAAGCCCAGTCGGCAATACGCGATGCCCTTGGCCTCGCGGCCGCGACCATGGGCACGGCCTACAACGCCGTCGACAACGCGATCGATCTCGTCAGTGAGATCAAGGCAAAGCTGGTCGCGGCAACCGAGTCCGGCGTCAACAAGGACAAGATCAATACAGACATCGCTCATCTGAAGGATCAATTGCGGTCCGTCGCGCAGTCGGCGACCTTCAACGGCGACAACTGGGTGGCGATCGACGATTCCTCGGATCCGTCGAAACCCAGGCAGATCCCTTCGTCCTTCATCCGTTATTCTGACGGAAGCGTCAAAATCGACACGCTGAGCTATGAGGTCGACCTGGCACCAGTTGGGGCGACAAGCTCAAAGGATGCGCGCTATCTGATCGATGATCGCACGACGGGATCGGGGGAATACGGCGCTCTCACGTCGCAGTATTTTGCCACCGAGGCCGGTGCTTCGCAAAACTATGTGATGCTGAAGGGCGCCGGCAACACGGCAGGGCAGGTCGAGATTGGGGTTTCAAGCACTACGACCCAGGCGCAGGTGAAGGAGATGATCACCGTCGTCGACATGATGCTGAACCAGATGACGACGGTCGGCTCGGCCTTTGGCGCACTCGAAAAGCGTATCGGCATCCAGGGCGATTTCGCGCAGTCGTTGGACGATTCCTACGCCCGCGGCATCAGCCGGCTGATCGATGCCGACATGGAGGAGCAGTCGAGCCGGCTGCGGGCCCTGCAAACGCAGGAGCAGCTTGGCTTGCAGTCGCTGAACATCGCTAACGCCAGCTATGACAAGGTTCGCCAGCTCTTCCAGAACTTCTAACAGGTCGGCTTGATAAAGGACGTGTCGCGCGCAATCCGACGGGCGACACGGCCACTCAGCCTGTCACTGTGGCTTGCGATCCGCAGTCGCTGTGCATTTTGCCCGATTTCCAGCATCTGAAGCGCCTGCTTCATCTTGTTGCCGCAATCCTTAATACTGGTCGCATCAACACCGAACTGGAGACACACCTGTCCATGATCAAGAAATTCATACTTTTGTCTGTTGCCGCAACTTACCTTAGTGCTTGCACCACGACCGACCCCTATACGGGCGAGCAGAAGATGTCGAACACGTCAGGCGGGGCACTGCTGGGTGCCGGCGTTGGCGCGCTTGCTGGCCTGGCTGTCGGCGGCTCGCCGGTTGGACGTCGCAACGCTGCGCTGATCGGTGCCGGCGTCGGCGCGCTCGCGGGTGGTGCGATCGGCAATTATATGGATCAGCAGGAATCCGAACTGCGCGCCCAGCTCCAGGGAACCGGCATCTCGGTCACCCGCCGCGGTGACAACATTATCCTGAACATGCCGTCCAATATCACGTTCGATGTCGACCAGGATGCCGTGAAGGCTGGCTTCTATCCGACGCTGAACTCTGTCGCGATCGTCTTGCGCAAGTTCAACCGCACGCTGATCGACGTGAACGGTCACACCGATTCCACCGGCAGCCTGCAGCACAATCAGGATCTGTCGCAGCGCCGCGCGATGTCGGTTGCCGACTATCTCGGCACCCAGGGCATCGATCCGCGCCGTGTTTCGGCCGTTGGCTTCGGCCCATCGCAGCCAATCGCTTCGAACGCCACGGAAGCCGGCCGCGCCCAGAACCGCCGCGTCGAAATCCAGATCGCGCCTGTCACCCAGAGCTGACCGACATTGCAGTCGTGAGAAGCGGCCGGGCCAGCGCCCGGCCGTTTTCGTTATTGGTGCATCGTCGCGCCTTTGGTGATCTTGTCGACAATCTTCTTCTCGGCTCGGATGGCGATGCCGACGACCTTGGCATCGTCAGGTGCATATTCAGCAAAGACGGCTCGGTTGGCGGTGTCGTGGCCGGTTGCGAACATCTCCTCGATGAACAATGAAGAGGTCACGCCGCGCTCCAAAGAGCGGCGGTGGATCGTCGACAGAGTCTCGCCCTCGGCCGATAGAACGATGATCGGCTGGATGGAGAGCGGATGGTAAAGATTGCCGGCGCGATCCTTGTAGGCCTCGCCGATGATCTCGGGGTTCTGTCCGGCAATGCCGCTCATCAGGAAGGCGGTCACGTTCAGCTTCTGCCAGGATGCAAGATTGTTTCGCAGGACGATCGCAATTTTGGTATCAAACATTCCAGTCTCTTTCATGCGGGTTCGAAAGTCGCGTTGGACCAGGATGTAAACAGTCATGCCTTCGAGGGTCTTGAACGTTTGTGCACGGAACGCAGCGCAGATGGGATCGTGACTGCGCCGGCTTTTCCCGGCATCGAGAGGATCGAGGCGCAATTTTCAGGCAATGCCTTCGAGCCCCATCGCCACGATACCTATGCGCTTGGCGTCACGATCAAAGGTGTGCAGACTTTTTCCTATCGCGGAGAGCGGCGCTTCAGCATGCCAGGACAGGTGCTCGTGCTCCACCCTGATGAAGAGCATGATGGTGGTGCGGGTACCGATGACGGGCTGCAATATCGCATGCTCTATCTGGAACCGGCGTTGCTGCTCGAATGCCTAGACGAGGAGAAGATCGGGCTGCCATTCGTCGATGAACCGGTGATCTGGGATCCCATCCTAGCCGGCACGTTGCTCGCAGCGCTTGGCGAACTGGATCGCGAGCTCGATGAGCTGTTCGTCGACGACTTCGTTTCGCGTGTTGCCGGTGGACTTGCGAAGCATGCAAGGACACCACAGCGGCCGCTCGGAAGCGTGGCGTGGCAGCGCGCAAGATTGGCGCGGGACTATCTCGAAGCGCATGCGACAGAGACTGTGCGGTCGGGCGAGTTGGAGGTTGTTACCGGCCTCGGCCGCTTTTCCCTCGCGCGGCATTTCAGGGCTGCCTTTGCAACCAGCCCGCATCGCTATCTCCTCATGCGGCGCCTGCAGTATGCGCGTGCCATGATCGGGGCGGGTGAAGGACTTTCGGATGTTGCTGCCGCGACCGGATTTGCAGACCAGAGCCATTTGACCCGGCACTTCAAGAAGGCCTACGGCATGACGCCTGGCCAATGGGCGAGCCTCAGACAGGTTTCTCTGCAAGACCGGAGCGGCGCGCGATAAAGCGTGCCAGCATTGGGCCGGTAAACAGGATCACTAGGAAGCGGCCGGTTTGCATGGCCATCACGAAGGGCACGTCGACATCGCTCGATGCGGCGATGATGGCGACGGAATCGGCGCCGCCGGGGCTGGTTGCAAGATAGGCTGTGAGCGGATCGACGCCTGCGAATTTGTGCAAGGCAAAGGCCATGCAGCCACAGATCGACATCAGCAAAAGGATGGAGGCAGCGACGCGGGGAAGGGCGCGGGCGGCGTGCATGACAATGCCGCGGGTGAAGCGCAAACCGATGTTCCAGCCGATCAGGGCATAGCTGATCGCCAGAAGCCATAACGGAAGCTCGATCGTCAGCAGACCGAAGCCTTGCAGCAGCGAACCGAGCACCAACGGCACGGTGATTGTGCCGCCTTGGATACGAAAACGGACAGCAACATAGGCAGACAGGCAGGTCAGGGTGACAGTCGCGGCAAGCGCCTGCCAGTCGACCGGTGGGAAGAGGATGATTGCCGCCGGTTCGCCACCGTCTGCGGCAACCCATAGGCGGGAGACCACCGAAGCGGCCACGGCGACGAAGACCACACGCAGATACTGCATGAAAGCGACGAGACGGGCATCGGCGCCGTAGGCTTCGGACATGATAACCATCGCGGAAGCCGCGCCGGGCGAGGAACCCCAAACCGCCGTCGTTCCCGGTAAGACCTGCCAGCGTGTCAGCAGCCAGCCAAGGCCGGCCGCCGCGACGATGACGGCAAGGATCATCGCGAGAAAGAGCGGTGCGTCGGTCGCCATCGTCTTCAGGATATCGACGGTGATGGCGCGCGCCATGAGAAATCCGACGAGCGCCTGTCCGAAGAGGAGCGGCCAGCGCGGGACCCGAAGTGATCCCTGGCCGATGGAGAGAGCAAGGATAATTGCCGCCACCATCGGGCCGATAAGGAGTGAGGCCGGCAGGCCAAGCATTTCGAGCCCGACGACAAGCAGGGTCGAGATGCTGAGCAAGAGTGTCCACCGCGGCAGGCTGGCGTATCGAAGGAAGCGGCTGGCGTCGTACAACGGCATGATTCCCATGCATGTCTTGCCAATGCTGGAACCGCGATCAGGCGAAGCAAGGGAGCAGCACTGGCTGGCAAAAGAGGCGGCCCGGAGAGACCGGAGGGCAATGCGCCGATATAGGCGCGAGCCGGGGAAGGGGTCAATTGCGAAATCCTATAGATCTCGCAGCGTTAGAGGCTGACGCGCTCGGCCAGGAAGTCGAGCAGCGCTCGCACGCGGGCCGGCAACGGACCGCCCTGGCCGATATAGACGGCGTAAAATTCCTCGATATCACCGGGGTTGATCTCCTCGAGAACCGGGACCAGCCGCCCGGCCTCGATATCGGCGCGAACTGTGAAGGTGGCGAGGCGGACTAGGCCTGCGCCTGACAGTGCCATATACCGCATCGCTTCGCCGTCGCCCACCTGCACGCCGGGTGAGATCGGCAACGCGACGGTTTCTCCGTCCTGGCGAAGGGGCCAGCCTTGGACGCTGCGCGCATAAGAAAAGCCGATGCGGCGGTGATGTTTCAGGTCCGCAACAGATTTCGGCTCGCCGGCGCGCTTCAGATAGGTCGGCGACGCCACGATGACTTTCCGGGTGACGCCGAGCTTGCGCGCAATGAGACTGGAACTCTTCAGCGGTCCGGCGCGGATCGCGACATCGGCTCGATCCTCTACGAGGTCGACGATGGCGTCTGTATGCGAGATATCGAGAGTGACGGCGGGATTGAGCGCCAGAAACTCGGAGACGAGCGGCGCAAGGATATGATGGCCGAAGGAGGCGCTCGTGTTAATGCGAATGGGACCCACGGCCTGTTCGCCGGCGGAGGCGTAGCGTTCGGCCTCCGCTATGTCTGCAAGAATAGAAACGCTGCGCTCGTAAAAGGCGGAGCCTTCCGGCGTTAGATGCAGCTTGCGGGTCGAACGATTGACGAGGCGAGTGCCGAGGCGTGCCTCAAGCCGCGCTACAAGCTTGCTGACTGCAGATGGCGTCATGCGGCAGGCGCGGGCCGCGGGCGTGAAGCCGCCGAGCTCGACGGCGCGTACGAAGACTTCCATTTCGCCGGAGCGATTGATGTCTTGTCGGCTCATGATGAATTCAGTTCATGGATGGTTTTCCTTCCGGCAATCTATATCATGGTAAATTCAGTGTCTATCTCTTCTGAAGTCCACAACAGGAGACTGACCATGGAATACAGAAATCTCGGCGCATCAGGCCTCAGGGTGCCGGCCTTGAGCTTCGGGGCGGGAACGTTCGGAGGCTCGGGTCCGCTCTTCGGTGCATGGGGCAATACGGACGCCGCCGAAGCCCGGCGCCTGATCGACATTTCGCTCGAAGCGGGCGTCAATCTCTTCGATACGGCGGATGTCTATTCGGCTGGGGCCTCCGAGGAAGTCCTTGGCCAGGCGATCGCCGGTCGACGAGATGCCGTGCTGATCTCGACCAAGATCGCCCTGCCGATGGGCGATGGCCCTGCGGATTGGGGAACCTCGCGCGCGCGTCTCACTCGCTCGACGGACGAGGCGTTGAGGCGGCTGGGCACGGACTATATCGATCTGCTGCAGCTTCATGCCTTCGATGCCTCGACGCCTATCGAAGAGGTGCTTGCAACGCTGGACGGGCTGATAACGGCAGGGAAGATCCGCTATGTCGGCGTCTCCAATTTCGCGGGATGGCAACTGATGAAGTCGCTCGGGATTGCAGAGCGTCACGGCTATCCGCGCTATGTCGCGCATCAGGTCTACTATTCGCTGGCTGGCCGTGATTACGAATGGGAACTGATGCCGCTTGGCGCCGACCAGAGCGTAGGCGCGCTGGTCTGGAGTCCGCTTGCCTGGGGTCGTCTCACCGGTAAGATCCGGCGCGGCCAGCCGCTGCCGGAGGGTAGCCGTCTGCACCAGACGGCGGAATACGGGCCGCCGGTCGATGACGAGAAGCTTTACGACATCGTCGACGCGCTGTTCGAAGTTTCGGAAGAGACAGGCAAGACCGTTCCGCAGATCGCGCTCAACTGGCTGATTGGCCGCCCGACTGTCGCCAGTGTCATCATCGGCGCGCGGAACGAGGCGCAGCTGCGACAGAATCTCGGTGCTGTCGGTTGGTCGCTATCGAAGGAGCAGGTGGAAAGGCTCGATAAGGCGAGTGCAGTGACCGCGCCCTATCCGTACTTTCCGTACCGCAGGCAGGAGGCCTTTGCACGGCTCAATCCGCCGTTGGTCTGAACGGCGCTCGGCAGGGGACCATTCTCGCTAGTCCTGCACTAGACAGGCGCCGTCTCTTGTCTCATACCAACCTGCCTCCCGGCAGCGAAGGTGAAGGAGATCAAAGAGATGGCGCTCAAAGATGCAAGAACCGGAACACGCAACGAGGTTGGCATTGCGGCTGCTCTCGGCGTTCTGAAACAGAGCTTTGGCGAGCGCTTCCAGACCGGCCAAGCCTTTCGCGAACAGCACGCGCACACGACGACCTACATTCCGTCGCAGCTGCCCGACGGCGTGCTTTTTGCCGAGAGTGCAGACGATGTGAAGGCGGCAGTCAAAGTCTGCGCCGAACACAAGGTGCCGGTCATTGGCTTCGGCACGGGCTCTTCGCTGGAAGGGCAGGTCAATGCGCCCAATGGCGGGATATCAATCGATTTCAGCCGGATGAACCGGATTCTTGAAGTCAATGCCGAGGATCTAGACTGCACCGTCGAGCCGGGTGTGACGCGCGAGGAGCTCAACACTTATCTTCGCGATACCGGTCTGTTCTTCCCGATCGATCCGGGCGCAAATGCCTCGATCGGCGGCATGACCTCGACGCGCGCGTCGGGAACGAACGCCGTGCGCTACGGCACGATGAAGGACAATGTGCTTGCCGTTACGGCGGTGACTGCAAACGGAGAAGAAATCCGCACCGCACGGCGCGCCCGCAAGTCGTCCGCCGGCTACGACATGACCCGGCTTTTCGTCGGGGCGGAAGGCACGCTTGGCATCCTGACCTCCGTGACGCTGCGGCTGCAGGGCATCCCGCAGAAGATCGGCGGTGGCGTCTGCGCCTTTCCGACCGTCCGGGCTGCCTGCGATGCGGTGATCATGACCATCCAGATGGGCATTCCCGTTGCCCGCATCGAACTTCTCGATGCCCTGCAAATCCGCGCCTGCAACGCCTACTCGAAGCTGAGCTATGAGGAAAAGCCGACGCTCTTCCTGGAATTTCACGGCACGGATGAGACAGTTGCGTTGCAGTCGGAGCAGTTTGCCGAGATCGCTTCTGAATGCGGAGGCGGCGCGTTCTCGTGGACAGTCAACGCCGAGGAACGCAGCAAACTGTGGAAAGCGCGGCACGATGCCTACTGGGCCTCGCGGGCGCTGGCGCCTGAAATGGCCGCGCTCTCGACGGATGTCTGCGTGCCGATTTCGCGTCTTGCCGATTGCATCGGCGAGACGCAGGCCGACATCGAGGAGCATGGTCTGCTTGCGATGATCGTCGGTCATGCCGGTGATGGCAACTTCCATGTGCTTTTGTTGTTCGACGACAAGACGGAGGAGGGCATTGCTGTCGCCGAAGCCTTTGTCGGTCGGCTTAACGCTCGCGCTCTGGCAATGGATGGCACTTGCACCGGCGAGCACGGCATCGGCCAGGGCAAGATGGCATTCCTCGAGGAGGAGCTCGGCGGCACGGTCGACCTGATGCGGCAAGTCAAGGCGGCCCTCGATCCGGACGATATCTTCAACCCCGGCAAGATATTCCATCGTGCCTGAAGACGGACATTCCGTCGCGCCTGACTATCAGCCGGGATCGGTGCTGCAGGGAATGATTTGGCGATGAGGCGAATTCATCTCCAAATCAAGTAAATAGAGCATGATGTTGCCCGAAAGCTGCTTCACAGCTTTCGGTATCATGCTCTAGTGTCCGCGATGGGTTCCCGAATGGAGATTTGTTGAGTTGGTAGGCCGGTTCCTCGTCTTTTTGGGCGGAGTGGTTGTCGTGGCGCTATTCGTGGCGCTGCTGGCGCCGCTGTTTATCGACTGGACCGATTTCCGAAAGAATTTCGAGGACCAGGCGAGCCGGATCATCGGCAAGAAGGTCGTCGTGCATGGTGCGGTGGATGCGCGCCTGCTGCCGTTTCCCTCCGTGACACTGCATGACGTGCGCGTTGGGCAGGAGCTTGACGGGTCGCCGATTGTGCAGATCGAGCAGTTTTCCATGGACGCCGAACTTGCGCCATTCCTCTCGGGCGAAGCGTTGATCTTCGACATGCGCGTGGTCAACCCGAAGGTTAAGCTGAGACTTCTGAAGGACGGCACGCTCGACTGGACGCGCGGAAGCCAGCCTGAAATCCCAGCCAGGACAGTCGTTCTCGAGAACGTTCATGTCAGCGGCGGTGATGTCCAGTTCATCGACGATCAGTCGGGGCGGTCGCGGCACATCGCGGGTCTCAATGCTGAAATGTCGGCCAAGTCGCTTGCCGGTCCGTGGCGGATCGAAGGCGATGCCGCACTCGACGGCGAGCATGGCAGCTTCACCATCGCCAGCAATCAGCCTGACGAGAACGGAATCTTGCGGATGCGCACGCGCCTGCAGCCCGACAGGCAGCCGATCACGGTTGATCTTGACGGTGAGCTGAAGCTCGTCGACCGCAGACCGAACTATCAAGGAACGGTCTCCGCATCGATCGAGAACCGGAATGGCAAGAAAACCGACAAGGCTGATGTCCCTCCGCGACTGAAAGGGAAGTTCGAACTTACCAACGAAAGCATTCGGATACCGGAATATCGTCTGGAGGTCGGACCTACGGACGATCCCTACGTCGTGACCGGAGAGGCGACGCTTGATACGGGAAGCAAGCCGCAATTCCTGCTGATTGCGAATGGCCAGCAGATTGACGTCAATCGTATCGGCAATCAGGGGGCGAACGGCAAGACCAACCGTGATCCCGGCCTTTCGGCCCGGCAGCGACTGAACGCGATGATCCAAATTATTTCGCAAGTGCCCGTGCCGCAGGTGCCAGGAAAGGCGAGTGTTCGATTGCCGGCGATCGTTGCCGGGGACACGACAATCCGCGACATTCAGCTCGATGTCGAACCCGCTGGCAAGGGCTGGACGATCGACAACGTGGTCGGCACGCTCCCCGGTCGTACGCAGGTGGAGGGTCAAGGCAAGCTCAATCTGCAGGGGCAGGCATCCTTCGTTGGGCAGATCACGGTCGCCTCCAATCAGCCCACAGGCCTTGCGGCCTGGCTTGCCGGCTCCGTCGATCCTGCGATCCGGCAACTGCGACAGGCGGGTTTTTCCGCCGACGTCAATCTTACGCACGACCGGCAGACGTTCAACAACCTGGAAATTGCCGTGGGGCAGGCGACGCTCAAGGGCACGCTCGACCGCCAGGTGCTGGCCAACCAGGCGCCGACGCTGGACGTGGCGCTCGCCGGCGACGCGCTCGATCTGGATGCGCTGCGTGCGCTGACCGGATTGTTCACGGGTCAGGATGCCGGTGACAACGTGCTTGATCACAAAATCAACGCGCGGCTCAAGGCCGACAAGTTTAGTGCCTTTGGCGTCGAAGCGGCCGATGTCGAGACAAGCTTCGCAATTGCTGATGGGGCTCTCGCCGTCGAGAAGCTTTCCGTCAAGAATCTGGCAGGTGCGGAGGTGACCGCGACCGGTCGCGCCGAGGGATCGCTGCTCGACTACAAGGGCTCTGGCGAAATCACCTTCAAATCGGCCGATCCGGGCTCATTCTTCACCATGCTCAAACAGCATCTGCCACAGCATCCGGTTATGGATAGGCTCGTGCGCAATGCTGCCTGGTACACCAATACTGCGCTGCGCGGCGCCTTGACGCTTGGAGGAGACGAGGGCGACGGCCTGACCCTGACGCTGGCCGGGGTGAGCAATGGTAGCCGTGTCAATCTCGACTACCGCATGTCGGATCTTCTGGCGCTGACGGGCAAGGGCACCACGAGCCTCGAGGCGACGCTTGAAAACAGCACCACTTCGATCTTGTTCGGGCAGGCCGGCCTTGATCCCTTGCCAGTCGATGCGGACGCCAACGGTCGTCTGACCCTGAAGGTACAGGCTGAGGGCACGGATCCCGCCGACGCGCAGCTGACGTTTGCCACTGACCGTACCTCGTTTACTGCTGGCGGTAAGGTGGATGTCCGCCCGCAAGCCTTCATGAACGGTCAGCTTGCGGTATCACTGGAGAGTGCGGACCTTGATCCCTATCTTGTGATGAACGGCATCGCCATGCCGCAGATGGGTACGGGCTTGCCGTTCAAGCTGACGACGAACGCGACCATTGACGGCGACAAGATTGCTTTTGCGAATATCGCGGGACATGCCGCTGACAACGAATTCAAGGGTGCGCTGACCGTCGACCGCAAAGCGGAGAAGACAACGGCGACGGGCGAATTGGCGCTATCCAAGGCTGATGCCGCTTGGCTCGGGGAAGCGGTCTACGGCCCAATGACGGATGCAGCGACGGGCGACCTGTCGGCCGCAGCGCTGGGCCTGCCAGTCTTCAAGGACATGGACGTCAATCTCAAGCTTTCCGCCAAGCAATTCTGGCCTGGCTGGTCGGGACCGATTTCGGATTTCACCTCTATTGTGGCCTACAAGGGCGACGAACTGCAACTGAACGACATCAAGGGCGGGTGGGATGCCGGCAGCCTGAACGGCAGTCTGCTGTTTACCAATGCCGATGGTACAGGCTTCTTCCAGACAAAGCTGGCTCTGGCGGACGCGGACCTCGCCGGGGTTGTGTGGCCGCGCGATGGAGCTCCCGTCGCAAATGGCAAGTTCGGGCTGGCACTCTCTCTGGAAGCCTCCGGGAAGTCGATGAAGGATATAGCCGGTTCGCTGAATGGATCCGGCGAACTTCGGCTCGGCGATATCAGCGTGCGTGGGCTCAATCTCGGCATGCTGGCGCCGTTACTGGCTGCGACCGATCCGATGCAGGATCAGTTGAACGCCGGCAAAGTCCATCCGATCGTCGAGACATTGCTCAACAACGGCGAGGCGAAGCTGCCGCCGACCGCTATTCCGTTCAACGTGACGGATGGGGTTCTGCGCTTTCAGAACATCGCCGTGACGACCGATCAGGCAACGGTTGTTGGCAACGGCCAGATCGACCTGCCGCAGGAGCGCATCAACGCGTCGCTCAATATCGCGCTGAATCCGGGCAACGAGGTGCTTCCCGGCGCGGAGCCTGCGATACGCCTCGACTTTTCGGGGCTGCTTGCGTCGCCTGGCCGTACGATGGACGTCACCGATATCACCGGTTTCCTGTCGCTGCGCGCCTTCGAGCGTGAACGCCGACGCGTCGAGCGGTTGCAGTCGAACGTCCTGGAAAAGCAGCGACTGCGCCGCGAAGTCGCTCTCTACAAGTTCAATGACGCAGAGCGCCAGAAGGCTGCCGCCTTTGAGGTACAGCGACAGGCTGAAGAGCAGCGGCTGAGGGATTTGGCCGCTCAGGCCGAGCGTGAGAGGAAAGCAGCGGAAGCGCAGGCGCAGGCTGAGGCAGAAACCAAGGCGAAAGCCGAGGCGGAAGCGCGCGCCAGGGCGGCGCATGAGAAGGCGGCCGCGGATGCCGCGCGACGTGCTCAAGAGCAGCTTGCCGTCCCCCCTGAGAACTCGCTCAATTTTGGAACGGTACCGGGACTGCCCGGTGTGCAGATACCGCAGTAGTTGTATTGCGGGAGTACCCTGTGGTGAGCATTGCGTTCGGCCAGGAGGGCGTTCTGGCAAAGAATGTGGTGTCGAAGGGCGTGGGTCAACCGAGCTTCCCCTACGATGCGACAATCCGTACATTCGGGCCCGGCCTGCCGAAACCAGGGAGATGATCTAGCCGTCGCGCTTTGATTTCAGCCAATGAAGGACGTAGACACGGAGTGCTGAAGAGAGGTTGCTTTCGGGTTGCCGCTGATCGTCTATTTCGGAAATCAGGACTGCGAGCGGAATGGTGCGCGTCTGGGCGATTGTGTTCAGCTCAGTCCAGAATTCGTCTTCCAGAGAGAGGCTGGTGCGGTGTCCGTGCAGAGTAGCCGAGTGCTTGCGGATCATCGCAAGGCTTCAGAATTCGATTCAAGCTGCTGAGGATATGATTCCGGAACGCTATCCAGTCGATTGATTTCGGAATATTTTTCGTTTCTCTGGACGCTCATTTGTCGTCTTCGGATTTCTCGATCCGGCCTTGTTGATGAGAGCGTTCGGCCTTCTCGTTGAGCGCGTTCGTGAGCTGCTTTTCGGCCTTGGTGCGGCCGAAGGAGATGCGGTTTTGCTCCGCCTGTTTCTCTTTCTCGGCGCGGGCCTGTTTCTTCTTGAACTGACGGAGATTGACGACTTCGGCGGTCACGGCTGGCCTCGATCGGAATTGAAAAAGGGAAGCAATTGCTTCCCTTCGTTTTACTGCTTCTTTCGGAAAGCGTCGAGCGAGACGACCGAACCAGGCTTCTTTTCCTCGCCATCCGCCTTGCCGGCGGGCGCTTCCTCGGCCTTCTCGGCCGAGACCGGATAAGCCGTGATTTCGGCGTCCGGAAGCTCGTCGCTGTCAGCGAGAGGTACGTCGAATTCCAGCTCGAAGTTGACGGAGGGATCGTAGAAGCCCCGGATGGCGTTGAACGGAATGAACAGTTTTTCTGGAACATCCGAGAAGGAAAGGCCGATCTCGAAGGTCGTCTCAGTGACCTTCAACTCCCAGAACTGGTGCTGAATAACGATGGTCATCTGCTCCGGATACTTCGCCTTCAGGTGCTGCGAGATGCGAACACCTGGCGCGCCCGTGAGAAAGGTGATGAAGAAATGATGCTCGCCCGGCAGGCGGCCCGTCGCGGCAACTTCAGACAAAACCTTGCGGATGACGCCACGCAGTGCGTCTTGTGCCAGAATGTCGTAACGGATGTGATCCTGCCCCATGCTTTCCTGTCTTTCTTTGGTTCGGACTCGTTTCCCAAGGCTGTATGGCATGCCAAGACGCCCTGGAAAAGGCCTGAGCCGATTCATGCTTGACCAAACCATACATGATTTGCGCGCAAGGGAGAAGGTGAAGGCTTCTGTTGCCAGGTGCCTTCGGACCCCGCCTAGAGGTGCGAACCACTAGGGCTTTATTTGAAGTGTCACACCGCGATTAAGCAGCGAGACGAGCTTCCGCATAGTTGTCGTTTGCAACTACAATTTTAGCCCGATAACGGCGGTACAATGCCGAGCAAAAAGACGATCTTTACACCCTTGTCGATCCTGTTTCGCCCCCATCAAAAGCCGGCCATCTATTTGGCAGCCCGCCGGTTTTTGGTGGAGGCGCCGGGTACCGCCCCCGGGTCCAATAGGTTTATTACACCGCTCATTTATCGCCATAGCCGGCCCGAAGACCGGCACGGCTGATATAGTGTTTTCCGTTTCGTATGGGAAGAGGCGTCGTCACAAAACCGTGTCGTAGTCAGGCAGGAAAGCAAGAAGATTGCTAGCGGCCCTAGGAGATGGCCTTCGGATCATCGAAAACACCACGCTTCTTAAGCAGACTGACCATTCCGGTCGCGGCTCCGACGACGGCAATAAAGAAGCCAAGAAGACAGATGTAGGGGAGGGGCAACGCATTGGCTGCGCCTGCAACCCGGTAGATCTCGATCAGAAGAACAGCCAGCAGCGCGGCAGAAACAGTCGAATAGTCTTTGCGCGATTACTCGCTTCACGTTGAATGCCATCCCGTGGGTCGCCTGCGCAAAATTGCTGAAATGAAGCATCCAGCGAGGGACGTCCGCGCAGTAGGCCCGATATGCATCTCCAAACTTGCCCCGCCGGATAGAGGCGCAGCCGATCACTGTTGCCCGCAGGGCCAGGCCGCAAAACACGATCAGAAGCGCGATCACGTCCTTGACACGCTCGGCCGCAACGCTTCCGCCAATTTCCGCTGGTGGCGGTGACATCAGGAACAAGGCGACGATTATGATCGGAAACACCTGATTGCGGTACTTGAAGAAGAAGTTCCCGCTGTGGATCATGGTTGCTTTCATGTTGGCGTCCAGCCTTACTTGACGGCTACGATGCCGCAGAAATTGTACCAGCGGAAAAAGACCTCGACGCTGCGAAAACCGACTTCCTTCAGAAGCTGCATGTTCTCTTCAAGTCGATAGGGGATGAGCACATTTTCGAGTGCTTCGCGCTTCTGCGATATCTCGATTTCAGAATAGCCGTTTCGTCGCTTGAAGTCGTAATAGTGCTGGATAAACAGGCGGTTGAAGGCGGTATCCTCGCTGGTCAACTTCTCGACAAGCAGCAGGCAACCCTGATCGTTCAGGCCGGAGAAGATCATCCTCATCACGCGCTCGCGAAACAGCGGGCGAATGAACTGCAGCGTCAGCAGCATGGTGACGACGCTGGCGTTCTCCATGTAGAGACCCTGGTGAAGATCGACGACTTTCAGGTCCATCGGTCGCTGCGTGTCTGCATGCTGGATTTTCTGTGCGGCTTTTTCCAGCATATCAGGGGCATTGTCGACGCCGATGAAATTGACGGTCGGATCGATCACTCGGTCGAGGGTGAGCAACGTGGTCGCCGTCGAACAGCCAATGTCGTAGAGATTGGTCTTCGGTTTGGCGTAGTCCTGCGCTAGCTCGCAGACCATCCGCTGCATTTCTTCGTAATACGGCACGGATCGGCTGACCATGTCGTCAAAAACATCGGCGACCTTCGCATTGAATGTGAAGTCGCCGATGGGCTGATCCTGCTGGGCGAATACTTCGTCGCGCAGCTCTGCTCGCAGCTGCAATCGTACTGGGCTCTCGGCCATCATTTCCCCCAAAACTTGCGGCTGGCCCCAAGGGTGGTCGGCGACATTGTCGCCAGCATCCTAATGATGATGATTCCCCGTGGAGCGCCCCCGCGCCGAATTCAGGAAGACATGTCAAGCTGACGATAACCTGAAAGTGCTCCGCGTCGCGGGTTGCATCCTGGCAGGTAGGGGCGGAGATTTGCCGGGATAATGACAGCGCGGCGATTGGTTTTGATGCTCAAAGCGCCTAAATAGGGTGAGGAACAGAATCGGCGGCGGACGATGAAGCAGTATCTCGATCTCCTGAAGCATGCGATGGAACACGGAACCGATCGCGGGGACCGCACGGGCACGGGCACACGTTCCGTATTCGGCTATCAGATGCGGTTCGACCTGCAGGAAGGCTTTCCGGTTCTGACCACCAAGAAGCTGCATCTGCGGTCCATCATCCACGAACTTCTCTGGTTTTTGCGCGGCGACACCAATATCGGCTACCTCAAGGACAATGGCGTCTCGATCTGGGACGAATGGGCCGATGAAAACGGCGACCTCGGGCCGGTCTACGGCGCTCAATGGCGCTCCTGGCCGGCTCCCGATGGTGGCCACATCGATCAAATCGCCAACCTCGTCGCCGGCATCGTCAAGAATCCGAATTCACGCCGGCATATCGTTTCGGCGTGGAATCCCGCCGAGGTGGATGACATGGCGCTGCCGCCGTGCCATTGCCTGTTCCAGTTCTACGTTGCGGACGGCAAGCTTTCCTGCCAGCTCTACCAGCGTTCTGCGGACATCTTCCTCGGTGTGCCCTTCAACATTGCATCCTACGCACTGCTGACCATGATGGTGGCGCAGGTGACGAGCCTGAAGCTCGGGGATTTCGTGCATACGCTGGGTGACGCGCACCTCTATCATAATCATTTCGAGCAGGCGAAGCTGCAGCTTACCCGTACGCCGAAGCCGCTGCCTTTCATGCGCATCAATCCCAACGTCACGGACATCTTCGGCTTCACGTTCGATGATTTCGAGCTGATCGGCTATGAGGCCGATGCCAGCATCAAGGCGCCGATCGCTGTCTGATCGGAGAGTTTGATGTCTGAAGTTCGCAAGACCATTGTGGTTGCCGTTTCCGACAACGGTATCATCGGGCGGGATGGCGACATGCCATGGCGGCTCTCGACCGATCTCAAGCGGTTCAAAGCTCTAACGCTGGGCAAGCCTGTCATCATGGGCCGGAAAACCTATGAGTCCATCGGTAAGCCACTACCGGGCCGAGCAAATATCGTTATCTCCAGGCAGGCCGGGGCGATAGATCAACCCGATGTGCACATGGCCGGTTCGCTGGCCGAAGCCGTCAGTCTTGCCGAGGAAATTGCGCGCCAGAAAGGCGAGGACGAAATCTGCATTATCGGTGGTGGGCAGATTTATGCGCAGGCAGTCGATCTAGCTGATCGACTGTACGTTACACACGTCGAAACCTCTGTTGACGGCGACACATTGTTTCCCGTGATTGACCCGTCGCTGTGGAGGGCGACGGAGACGATCGGCGTGCCGGCGGGCGACAAGGATAGCTATCCCACGAAATTCGTTATCTATGACCGGCGCTAGCCGCAGAAAACCAACTATTTTCCAATAAATATCGTCAAGTTCCTCATGTTGCGTTGAAAGCAGATGCGGCGATACCTATAACGGTCACGATCGCTAGTATCCGCCGCCCCCGTGGGTTGGGCGATCGGGAGTTTAACGAATAACGAGGTTTTGATGCCCTGGAGCAATCAGAATGGCGGCGGCGGCCCTTGGGGCGGCGGCGGCGGTAACAATCAGGGACCATGGGGGCAAGGGCCCAATCGCCCGCGCGGTGGCGGCGGCGGCAAGGGCGGCCCGCCCGATCTGGAAGACATTATCCGACGTGGCCAAGATCAGCTTCGCAACATTGTACCGGGCGGGTTCAACGGCGGCGTACTCGTCATTGTGGCGGCGATTTTGGTAGTGTTCTGGCTCTTCCAGTGCATCTACATCGTCCAGCCGGACGAGCGCGGCGTCGAATTGCGTTTCGGTAATCCGAAGGAAGAGATTTCCACACCCGGCCTGCATTTCCATTTGTGGCCGATGGAGACCGTAGAAATCGTAAAGGTGACGATGCAGCAGCAGAACATCGGTTCGGCATCGACGTCCTCCTCCTCGCCGAGCGGCCTGATGCTGTCCGGTGACCAGAACATCCTGAACGTCCAGTTCTCCGTCTTCTTCACGGTCAGCGATCCGAAGGCATATCTTTTCAACGTCGAGAATCCGGCTGAAACACTGCAGCAGGTCGCCGAAAGCGCCATGCGCGAAGTCGTCGGTCGCCGTCCGGCCCAGGACGCATTCCGTGACAATCGTCAGCCGATCGAGACAGAAGTCGCCAACATCGTCCAGGGGACCATGGACCGCTACAGGGCCGGTATCTCCATCGGCGCCGTGACGATCCAGGACGTGGCACCGCCGCGCGAAGTTGCCGATGCCTTCGAAGAGGTGCAGCGTGCCGACCAGGACAAGCAGCGACTGGTCGAAGAGGCCAATCAATACGCCAACCAGAAGCTTGGTCAGGCGCGCGGTGACGCCGCCCAGATCCGCGAAGCGGCAGCGGCTTACAAGAATCGTGTCGTCAAGGAGGCCGAAGGTGAGGCCCAGCGCTTCTCCTTCATCAACGAACAATACGCGAAAGCGCCTGACGTAACCCGTACGCGCCTCTTCCTGGAAACGATGGAGCAGGTTCTGAAGAATTCCAAGAAAGTCGTGATCGACGAGAAGCAGGGGGTTGTGCCCTATCTGCCGCTCAATGAGATCGGCAAGCCGGCACAGCAGGGAGGTTGAGCCATGACATCAAACAGGCTTCCTGTCATCCTCGGCATCCTCGCCGTCATCTTGATCGCGCTCTACTCCTCGGTCTTCGTGGTGAACGCGCGTGAACAGGCAATTGTTGTCCGCTTCGGCCAGATCCAGTCGGTGAAGACTGAGCCGGGCATCTACTTCAAGCTGCCGTTTGCCTTCATGGATGCCGACCGCGTTCAGATCGTCGAAAGGCAGGCGCTTCGCTTCGACCTCGACAACATTCGTGTCCAGGTTCGGGGTGGCGCGACCTTCGATGTCGATGCCTTCGTGGTCTATGACATCAGGGACGTGCGCAAGTTCCGAGAAACGGTCTCGGGCGATCGCGAGGCAGCGGAAGCGCGCCTTCGCACGCAGCTCGATTCTTCGCTTCGCCGTGTTTACGGTCTGCGCGACTTCGATGCTGCACTGTCGGAAGAGCGTGTGGCAATGATGCTTGAGGTTCGCGACGATCTGCATCGCGATGCCGAAGACCTCGGCCTCAACATCCAAGACGTCCGCATCCGTCGGACGGATCTGACGCGTGAGGTTGCGCCGAAGACCTATGACCGTATGCGCGCCGAGCGTCTTGCCGAAGCTGAACTCCTGCGCGCACAGGGTACGGAAGAGGGCCAGCGCCGCCGAGCTATCGCAGACAGGCAGGTGGTCGAGATCACCGCCGAGGCGCAACGCGATTCCGAAATCCTGCGCGGTCAAGGCGACGCCGAGCGGAACCGGTTGTTTGCGGATGCCTTTGGCAAGGATCCGGCATTCTTCGAGTTTTATCGCTCAATGGCAGCTTACTCGACGGCTCTGACTTCGCAGGACACGACACTGGTGATCTCGCCAAATTCGCAGTTCTTCCGCTTCTTCAACGACGCAAACGGCGCGCCACGAAACGCACCGGCGCCGGCGATGCCGACCGCGCCGACGAACTGATCGACGCATCGGGACGTACAGAAATACGAAGGGCCGGCAGCTTTGCCGGCCCTTTTTGCTTGCGACATGATGTTCGCGAGCGTGGCGGACATATTGCGCGGGATTTCGCGAAAAGGTGATTTCACCCTCCATCATTCCGCCTTATGCTGGTGTTCAGAGTGCGTTTTATTTGAAATGAGGATGCTTGATGGCCCCGACGAACCGCCCGACCTTCAGACGATCGCTCGCTCTCCTGGCCGGCGCTGCACTTCTGGCTAATATTGGATTCACAGGCGCAGTCCACGCACAGGGCACGCCGCCGATGAACGGGCCGGCATCTGTTGCCGATCTTGCAGAAGGGCTCCTCAATGCCGTTGTAAACATTTCGACGTCGCAAAATGTCAAGGACGATGAGGGCGTTGGTCCGGCGCCGCGCGCGCCCGACGGCTCGCCTTTCCAGGAGTTCTTCAACGACTTTTTCAACAAGCAGAAGGGTAACAAGGGCGGCAACCACAACGTCAACTCGTTGGGGTCGGGCTTCGTCATCGATCCGCAAGGTTACATCGTCACCAACAACCACGTTATCGAAGGCGCAGACGATATCGAAGTCAATTTCGCCGACGGCACCAAGCTGAAGGCGAAGCTGATCGGAACCGATACGAAGACCGATCTTTCCGTCCTGAAGGTTGAGCCGAAGACACCGCTGACGGCCGTGAAATTTGGCGATTCCAGCGTGATGCGCATCGGCGATTGGGTTATGGCGATCGGCAATCCGTTCGGCTTCGGCGGGTCCGTGACTGTCGGCATCATTTCGGGACGCGGACGCAACATCAACGCCGGCCCCTACGACAACTTCATCCAGACGGATGCGGCCATCAACAAGGGCAATTCCGGCGGCCCGCTCTTCAACATGAAGGGCGAGGTCATCGGCATCAACACGGCGATCATTTCGCCGAGCGGCGGATCGATCGGTATTGGTTTTTCGGTGCCGTCTGAGTTGGCGGCCGGCGTCGTCGAGCAGTTGCGCGAGTTTGGCGAAACGCGGCGTGGCTGGCTCGGCGTGCGCATCCAGCCGGTTACAGACGATGTCGCCGACAGCCTCGGTCTTACGAGCGCCAAAGGTGCGCTGGTGGCAGGCGTCATCAAGGGCGGTCCGGTCGATGATGGCTCGATCAAGGCGGGCGATGTCATCCTGAAATTCGACGGCAAGCCCGTCAACGAGATGCGTGATCTGCCGCGCGTTGTGGCGGAAAGCCCGGTGGGCAAGGAAGTCGACGTCGTCGTTCTTCGCGATGGCAAGGAGCAGACCGTGAAGGTGACTCTCGGCCGTCTCGAAGACAGCGATCAGGCTGCCTCGAACGATGCCGACTCCAACAACAAGGGCGGGGTCATCAATCCGGATCCTGATGAAAACCAGGACATGGATGAGCCCGGTGATCAGCAGAGCCAGCCTATGCCTGATGGCAAGGGCAAGACGGATCAGGCGACACCCGATGCAACGAATCCGAAGAACGTGCTCGGCCTGTCGCTGTCGGAACTAAGCGCGGAGACCCGCAAAACCTTCGGTATCGCTGAAAGCGTAGATGGCGTGCTCGTCGCCGAGGTTGCGCCGGGCTCACTGGCGGCGGAAAAGGGCCTGAAGCCTGGCGACGTGATCGTTGAGGTGGCGCAGGAATTCATGCGTTCGCCTGAAGCGGTTGCTGCTAAGGTGCAGTCGCTGAAGCAGGAAGGCCGGCGCAATGCGCAGATGATGATCGCGTCGGCGAATGGCGACTTGCGCTTCGTCGCAGTGCCGATGGAATAGCGAGACGAGGGCTTGTTCATCCCTTCGTGAATCTTCGAAACGCTTCATCGTTCGAAGCCTGTGTCGGCGACGGAGGCAAACGGACCACATTTTCCATGTGCCTGACGTGCGTCGGCAGTCGGCGTCAGCCGATTCTACGCTCCCATTGCTGACGGCTGATCGTATAGAGAACGTGGCGTTTGAGATGCGGATGCGTGTCGGGAACGCGGGGATGGTCGAAATCACGATCCGGTTCGTGATGCAGGCCCAGTCGGCGCATGACGGCGGTGGAACGATGATTGTCCGCCACTGCGAAAGAGACGATCTCGGGAGGATCGAACTGGGTGAAGCCATGGCGAAGTGCCTCCGCTCCCGCTTCCGTTGCATATCCCTTGCCCCAATGCCGCTTCGCAAGACGCCAGCCGACCTCGATCGTGTCCGCCGGAAGGAACGGTTCCAGTTCGGGTTTCCAGAGACCGCAAAAGCCGATCGGCTCATCGGTTTCCTTCAGGGCTATGGCGTAGAAGCCAAGCCTTGAAGTCGCAATGGCATCGCGAATACTGTCCAGCAACGAATCTGCTTCAGTGCGATCGCGACGAAAGGCGAAGAATTCCATCACTTCAGGATCGGAATTGATCTCGTGGAAAAGCGGCCGGTCCATTTCGGTCCAATTGCGCAAAAGCAGGCGGTCCGTCGTTAAGATCACTGTCATGGCGTTACGAAATCGGTTTTGCGGTAGCCCTGGATATAAAGCAGGGCGGTGAGATCGCCGTGGTTGATCTGTATTTTCGCTTGCGCGGCAACGGTCGGCTTGGCGTGCAACGCGACACCGGATCCGGCAAGTTGAAGCATCCCGAGATCGTTTGCGCCGTCGCCAACTGCGATGGCGTCGTCTGGCGAAATGCCGAGCTTTTCTGAAATATCGTTCAGCGCATCGACCTTGGCTTGTTTGCCGAGGATAGGTTCAGAGACGAGGCCGGAGAGGAGGCCGTTCTCTTCCAGAAGGACGTTCGCCCGGTTTTCGTCGAAGCCGAGCGTCTTTGCGATGGGACCGGTGAAGACAGTGAAGCCGCCAGAGACAAGCGCCGTATAATGTCCCTTCGATTTCATGGTGGCGATCAGTTCGGGGCCGCCCGGGGTTAGTGTGATGCGTCTGGCAATGACTTCGTCCACGATACCGATCGGCAATCCCTTCAACAGCGCGACGCGCTCGCGAAGGGCCGGCTCGAAGGCGATCTCGCCGTTCATGGCGCGAGCAGTGATCGCGGCGACCTTCTCCTTCAGTCCCACTTCGGCGGCGAGCTCGTCGATACATTCCTGGCCGATCATCGTGGAGTCCATATCGGCGATCAGAAGTCTCTTGCGGCGCGTTTCGGCATCCTGGACGACGAGGTCGATAGCAGCACTGTCGATGACGGCGAGAATGCTGGCTCGAGCGGCCTCCACGTCCGTCCCGTCCCTCAGCACGATATCGCAGGCGATTCCATCGGCAAGCCAGTAGAGGCCGGAAGCATTCACTGCGTCTGCCGCCTGCTCGGCAACCAGGGGCGTGAGAACAGGATTTGACGGATTGGCAACAAGCGTGGCAACGAGGGCCATGATGGAAAACCTTCTGAGCGCAGTGAACGCGATCCTGATAACCGGGCCGACCGCCAGCGGCAAGTCCGCGCTTGCCGTCGAATTGGCGAAAGAGCACGGTGGCGTCGTCGTCAATGCCGACAGCATGCAGGTCTACGACACGTTGCGCGTGTTGACCGCGCGGCCCTCGGAAGCCGATATGCAGGGCGTGCCGCATTACCTCTACGGCCATGTTCCGGCGAGCCGCGCCTATTCGACGGGCGCTTGGCTGCGTGATGTTACGGATCTGCTGGAGCGTCTTCGTGCCGAGGGACGAAAGCCGATTTTTGTTGGCGGAACCGGCCTTTATTTCAAGGCGTTGACCGGCGGGCTTTCGGACATGCCCGTGATACCGGAGGATGTGCGCAACGGCCTCCGTTCACGCCTGCAGGAAGAAGGGCCTGACGAACTTTATCGACAGCTGCAAGAGCGCGATCCCGCAGTCGCTGGTAGTCTTCGTCCGCAGGATGGACAGCGGATCGTAAGGGCGCTGGAGGTTCTCGAGGCGACTGGCCGCTCGATCGTCGATTTTCAGGCGCAAGCGGGGCCTCTGATCGTAGACCCATCGACGGCGCGCAAGATCGTCGTGCAGCCGGAGCGAAGCGTGCTTCACCAGCGGATCAACGGCCGGTTCGAAAAGATGCTGGAGCAGGGGGCAGAGGATGAGGTGAAAGCGCTGCTCGCCCTTTCGCTGTCGCCCGACATGCCTGTGATGAAGGCGATTGGCGTGGCGCAGATTGCGGCGATGCTGAACGGTGAGCTGACCCGCGACGAAGTGCTGGAGCGGGGTGCGGCGACGACGCGGCAATATGCCAAGCGGCAGATGACCTGGTTTCGCAACCAGATGGATGAGAGCTGGGAGCGCTTGCCGTAAAGCCGCGAGCGGCGTTAGTCCTTATCGTTCAGGCTGCTAAGGGGCTTTTTCAGTATGCTGTCACGGAGGGACATGCCGGGTTCGCGACGAATGCTCCCTGCGACAGTTGGCTTGTCGCCTTGTCCCGGTGACGATTCTCCGCGGATTTCGCGTTTTAGAGCCTCGAGGCGACTGTCGATGGACGTTTCCGGCACCGCGGCGTTTGAACGCGGTGTGGCGGCTAGAGGCTCACGCTGCGAGCCTGCCCCCGGCAGCATATCGCGGCGATAGGGTTCGATCGGGGCAAGTGGCGGTGTTGCCGGCATGCGGGCAGCCATTGGTGCCGACGGGTAGGAAGATGGTGCTACTGGCCCGTCGACGTCGTCATAGTCGTCTTCGTCCTCATAAGGACCGCTGGGCGGCATCGCGGCGGAATAGCTTTGCTGGAACGCCGAAATATCGGGACCGCTGACGGCACGCATGCGCGTCACGATCTTGCGCAGGTCGACGTTATCAGGATCCTCTTCGCTGACTTTCACATTGGCGCCATTGGCCTTGGGCAAGTAGCGCTCCTCGACGCGCGAGAAGCGCATTCGCATCGGAACGCTGATCGCTTCACCGAAGGCAATCGCCTCGCCGTTGCCGATCGAGGAAATGAAACTGGTCGTCGAGATCGACGAATTGGGAATCGCCGAGCGAATGATCTCCTGGTCGCGATCATTGGCTAGGCGCATGGCAAAGAGCGTCGAGCACTGCGACAGGATCGTTTGATCGAGTTCGCCGGGGCGCTGGGTGATAATCCCCAGCGACACGCCGTATTTGCGGCCTTCCTTGGCGATGCGGGCGATAGCCTGCCGGGTCGGGAAAAAGCCGAGATTTGGGTCCGACGGAATGTAGCGGTGCGCTTCTTCGCAGACCACAAGCATGTGGATGGCGCCGTCACTCCACAATGCGATTTCAAAAGCCATGCGGCAGAGAACCGAGGCAACGGAGTTCACGACCTCGGACGGGATGCCGGACAGCTGGAAGGTGCAGATCGGTCGGCTATCGCCAGGAATACGGAAGATTTCGGCCACCGTCTCCATGATCGTGTCGCTGATCGTGTTGCTGGAGAACATGAAGTGGTAGCGAGGATCGTTGATGGCGGCGATGATACGCATCTTCAGCGATCTGAGGAGAGGCTTTTCGCCACGGCCCTCGAGCCGACCGATGCGCTCGTCGATCAAGGCGAGCAGGTCCGCCATGCGATACGGAACCGGCGTATCGGCCGTGATCGAACTTTTCTCCGTCGTACGACGGACGAGCGAGTTGTCGCTGCCGCGGAAGGCACGCTTTGCCTCCGGCAACAGGTCTCGCAGAACATCGACTTCTTCTGGAATAGGCGCGCGACCACGAAAAACGACCTCGGCGAACTCCTCCAGCTTCATCAGCCAGAAAGGCAGATCGAGCGTATCGGTGTCGATGACTACGGAGTGCTTCGGGAAGGCGGCGGCGAACTCGTTATGTGGGTCGAGGATCAGGACACGCAGCTTTGGATCGGCTTCGATTGCCTTCTGCAAGAGTAGTGAGACGGCGGTCGACTTGCCGACGCCGGTCGAGCCCACGATGGCGAAGTGTTTCGACAGCATGGAGGGGATGTGGATTGCAGCGTCGATGCTCTCGTCCTGCGTGAGCTTGCCGATGACGGCCGTCGTTCCGGTGCCGGCATCATAGATCCGCATCAGGTCGCTTGCGCGAATGCGATGGGCGATGGCGCCGAGATAGGGATAGCGGGAGATGCCGGTCGAGAACTGCTCGCGCCCATCCTCGTCGACGCGGACCTCGCCGAGCAGTTCGGTTTCGATCTGAAAGTAGTTGTCCTCTCCTTCACCCCAGCCGTGACCGCCGGTGTTCATGGAGTAGACGAGGGCGACCACGCGGTTTCGACCAACGCTGATCGAAATCAACCTGCCGACCGACCACAGTTCGGCCAACTCTGTGCCGCCAGCTTCGGCGACTGCGGCGATGGTAGCGCGAGACCCGCTACACGCAACAACGCGACCGAGAAACCGGTTGCCCGGGGTCTGGTCATCGCGGCGGTCATGCTCGCCTGCCTTGCTTGAGGTGTGCAAGTCCTTGTTCAGCAAAGGGCTACTCCCTGCGGTAGCAAAAGAGGATATGAGCGAACGTTTAAGAAAGTGTTTTTGCCAAAGGTGGGCCGTTCACGCACACGTTCGGGCGGTACGACGCTGCTCGATTTTTTATTGCGGCATGCGTTGACGATGCGAAATTTTCTGTCTATCACTTCGCCCCATGAAAATCGCAGTAGCTCTTATCGTGGTGGGAAGGCGCATGGGCAGGGTGGTGTAACCATCCGGCGATAGCCACCCATGCGCTAGATGACAGGCTCCCTCAGGGGCCTTTTTTTATGTCCGAAATTCGGGCTTCCGGACCACAAAACTCAAATCCCAGCAGTCAAAATGGAAAACAAACATGACGGGCACGGACAATCAGGCAGCAGGCAATCGGATGACGGGAGCGGAGATCGTCCTCCAGGCACTGAGGGACAACGGCGTCGAGCATATCTTCGGCTATCCGGGTGGCGCAGTGCTGCCGATCTACGACGAGATCTTCCAGCAGGACGATATCAAGCACATTCTCGTCCGCCACGAGCAGGGTGCCGGCCATGCGGCTGAAGGCTATGCCCGCTCCACCGGCAAGGTCGGTGTCATGCTCGTTACCTCGGGTCCGGGTGCGACGAATGCCGTCACGCCGCTGCAGGACGCGTTGATGGATTCCATCCCGCTCGTCTGCCTCACCGGCCAGGTTCCGACCTCACTGATCGGCTCGGATGCCTTCCAGGAGTGCGATACCGTCGGCATCACCCGCCCTTGCACCAAACACAACTGGCTGGTCAAGGACGTCAACAATCTCGCTGCGATCATCCATGAAGCCTTCCGCATCGCCCAGTCCGGCCGTCCGGGCCCGGTTGTCGTCGACATTCCGAAGGACGTGCAGTTTGCGACCGGCACCTACACGCCGCCGGCAGCCCATGCGATCCAGAAGAGCTATCAGCCCAAGGTCCAGGGCGATCTTAACCAGATCCACGCGGCCGTTGAGCTGATGGCGAGCGCAAAACGTCCGGTCATTTACAGCGGTGGCGGTGTTGTCAATTCCGGCCCCGAGGCCACTAAGCTGCTGCGCGAGCTTGTCGAGCTGACGGATTTCCCGATCACCTCGACGCTGATGGGCCTCGGCGCTTATCCGGCTTCCGGCAAGAACTGGCTGAAGATGCTCGGCATGCACGGCTCCTACGAGGCGAACATGGCGATGCATGACTGCGACGTCATGGTCTGCATCGGCGCGCGCTTCGACGACCGTATCACCGGCCGCATCAATGCCTTCTCGCCGAACTCGAAGAAGATCCACATCGACATCGACCCGTCCTCGATCAACAAGAACGTTCGCGTCGATCTCGGCATTCGCGGCGACGTCGGAAGCGTTCTGGAAGATATGGTCCGCCTGTGGCGGGCGCTGCCGAAGAAGCCGGAGAAGAGCCAGATCGCCGATTGGTGGGCCGATATCACCCGTTGGCGCGCGCGCAACTCCTTCGCCTATACCAAGAGCAATGATGTCATCATGCCGCAATACGCGCTGGAACGCCTCTATGCGCTGACCAAGGATCGCGACACCTACATCACGACCGAAGTCGGCCAGCACCAAATGTGGGCGGCACAGTTCTACGGCTTCGAGAAGCCGAACCGCTGGATGACCTCGGGCGGCCTCGGCACCATGGGCTACGGCCTGCCGGCAGCGCTCGGCGTTCAGATCGCGCATCCGGAAAGCCTCGTCATCGACATTGCTGGCGACGCCTCGATCCAGATGTGCATCCAGGAAATGTCAACGGCCATCCAGTATGAGGCGCCGATCAAGATCTTCATCATGAACAACCAGTACATGGGCATGGTTCGTCAGTGGCAGCAGCTGCTGCACGGCAACCGCCTGTCGAATTCCTATACGGAAGCGATGCCTGACTTCGTCAAACTCGCCGAAGCCTACGGTGCCGTTGGCCTGCGTTGCGACAAGCCGGAAGATCTGGACGGTGCGATCCAGGAAATGATCGACGTGAAGAAGCCTGTCATTTTCGATTGCCGCGTCGCCAATCTCGCCAACTGCTTCCCGATGATCCCCTCGGGCAAGGCTCACAACGAGATGCTGCTGCCGGATGAAGCCACGGACGAGGCGGTCGCCAATGCGATCGACGCCAAAGGCCGCCAGCTCGTTTGATATCAAGGTAGAGGAAACCCACGATCATGAATGCACACCTTCAGCCGACGGGCTCTGCCTACTTCATCTCGCCTGAGACGGCGGCCGCCGAAAGCCATACGCTTTCCGTCCTCGTCGACAATGAGCCGGGCGTCCTTGCCCGTGTCATCGGCCTGTTCTCAGGCCGCGGCTACAACATCGAGAGCCTGACTGTCTCCGAAACCGAGCATCAGGCGCATCTGTCGCGAATTACCGTCGTGACGCGCGGCACGCCGCACGTGCTTGAACAGATCAAGGCGCAGCTCGAGCGCATCGTGCCTGTTCACCGGGTAGTCGATCTGACGGTGCGCGCCCGCGAACTCGGTCAGGAACGGCCGATCGAGCGCGAAGTGGCGCTCGTCAAGGTCGTCGGCACGGGTGAGACCCGCGCCGAAACGCTCCGTCTTGCGGATGCCTTCCATGCGAAGGTCGTCGACGCGACCGTCGATCACTTCATCCTGGAAATCACCGGTAAGTCCTCGAAGATCGATCAGTTCGTCTCGATCATGAAGCCGCTCGGCCTGATCGAGGTCTGCCGCACCGGCATTGCCGCGATGAACCGCGGCCAGCAGGGCATGTAAGGCACCGTGCAGTGACGTCCAAGACCGCTGGGATCAGAGCATCTCCAGCGGTCTTTTTCTTGCCGGAGGCGGGAAGGCGGCATCCAGCACGGCCCAATCCTCGTCGGTAATGTCGAGCGAGACGGCGTCTCGGTTTTCGGCGGCGCGGGCAGCGCTCGACGTCTTCGGGATAACGATCACGCCGTCACGCTCCAGCAGGAAGGCAAGCGCCACCTGCGCCGGCGTTGCCTGATAAACCTTGGCGATGCGGATCAGTTCCGGGTGATGCAGGATGCGTCCCTGTTCGATCGGCGAATAGGCCATGAGCGGGATCTGACGCTCCTGACACCAAGGCAGCATTTCGTATTCAACGCCGCGGCGCGACAGGTTGTAGAGAACCTGGTTGGCGGCGACATTGCGCCCCGCGGGAACGGTCAGCAATTCCTCCATGTCATTCATATCGAAGTTGGAGACGCCCCAGGCGCCGATCTTGCCGGATGTCTTTAACGCTTCGAACGCCTCGACGGTGTCCGCGAGGCGATGATCGCCGCGCCAGTGCAGCAGGTAGAGGTCAATGCGGTCGGTGCCGAGGCGCGATAGGCTGCGTTCACAGGCTTCGATCGTTCCCTTCCGGCTGGCGTTCCAGGGATAGACCTTGCTGACGAGAAAGACCTCGTCCCGTCGCCCTTGGATCGCTTCGCCGACAATCTTCTCCGCGCCACCTTCGGCATACATTTCCGCGGTATCGATGAGCGTCATGCCAAGATCGAGGCCAGCGCGCAGGCTTGCTATTTCCCGCCTCGCCTCGGTGGGATTCTCACCCATGTTCCAGGTGCCCTGACCGAGGGCTGGAACCTCTGCACCGTTCGGAAGTTGGATGGTTGGGATGGCGTCGTCTCGCATGATGTCATTTCCGCTTTCGAAAAAGATTGGACGGCTCCGCAATCTTTCAACCAATCCTGTCACCATGACAATGATTGCGTGGAACGGCGAATTTGGGTCAGCTATATTGACCTAAATCAATCGAGCCCGCCCAAGCAATCGCGGGCCTCTGGGAGGTCTCATGCCGCTGGATACATTTCTGGCACTTGTTCTGTTTGCCTTTACGACATCGATAACGCCAGGCCCCAACAACATGATGCTCTTCGCATCCGGCGTGAACTTCGGCTTCCGCCGCACCGTTCCGCATATGCTGGGTATCGGAGCAGGGTTCTTCTCGCTGTTGATCGGCGTAGGATTTGGACTTGGAGCGCTGCTGCACACGGTGCCGGCGCTCTATACGACGCTGAAGTTTGCTGGCGGCGCTTATCTTGCCTGGATCGCCTGGAAGATCGCGACATCGCGTACACTTAGCGAAGGCAAAAGCGGCGTGAAGCCGATGTCGTTCCTGTCGGCGGCAGCCTTCCAATGGGTCAATCCGAAGGCATGGGTCATGGCCGTAACCGCGATGGCAACCTATACCATCCCGGATATCTATCTTGCGAGTGTCCTGATTGTCGGCTTCGCCTTCGCGCTGGTCAACGTGCCGAGCGTGTCGACCTGGGCAGGGTTCGGCTCGGCGCTGCGCGATTGGCTGTCGGATCCTGTGAGGCTCAAATGGTTCAACATTACCATGGCCGTGTTGTTGGTGCTCAGCCTCTGGCCGATGCTAAAATAGTGTGATCGCCGGTTTGTTGAGCATCAGCCACAGGATGCCGATAACTGCGAAGAATGCCGGAAATCCAAAGGCAAACCAGATGCGATAAAGCCGGAAATAGGTTGCGGGCAACTCCGCGCGCGCCACAGCGGCAGCGCGGGCGAGATTTCGCATACGGATCTGAATACCGACGACCGGCAGCCAGAAAAGGCCGGTAAAAACGTAGAGTAGCAATGAGAGGGTGATCCAGCCCTCTGTCAGCTCCCAGCCGATCAGTCGCGCCAGCAGATAACCTGTCACCGGCTGGAGAAGTGCGGCTGTCGCCGTAAACAGCGTATCGGCGATGACGACGGTTCCCGCGACATGAGCGATCAGCCTAGGATCCCGCGTCCCGTGTGCGAGCACCATGAAGAAAGCGATGCCGGCGCCCGTACCGAACAGGACAGTCGCGCCGATCACATGTGCCAGCAGCAGCAACTGTTCGAGCATCATCTTTCATCCAAAATAGCGAGGGCGGCCAGCGTCAGCACCAGCGACGGCAGGACTTTGACCAAAAGGCCAAGCGGATCGAGCCACAAGGAAGGTTCGACGATGGTGGCACCGGCAAGATAGGTCAGCGAGACCAACATCATGCCGTGCATAGCTCTGCGGGCGAGTGGCCGGACAAGGACAGCCGCGCCGAGCAGCATATCGATCAGGCAGGTGAGGACGGCCAGCGACACGGCAGGGCCGGCCTGCAGCAGCGGCAGGAAATGCGTGGCGGCACGCCCAATATCAAGCAAGGGCAAAAAACCCGACAGCAGCCAGAATATCGACAGAGTACCGATTATCGGCGGCTTCAGGAGATAGAGCCTGGCAAACCAAAGATCCTGCACGCCGGCCGGGTTCATGCGCAAGATGTCCCGCGCCGACGCTGTAGCAATACCGGGGTCTCTGTCGGCGCTTGGCTGGATGCCTTCCGCCATGACGGTCATGGCCGTGGAGCGCAAGGGCGACCGCCATCCAAGGCGACCGGCAGCGTCTGCGACCCAGGTGGCCGGTGCGGCAGCGACGGCAGGCAGGGATACCACATCTGCGTGCGGCAAACCCAGCCATTGCCGGTGGAGGGTAACGAGTTGGGCGAGCGTCAATTGCTCGGTCGATGCAAGATCCGCGTCAGTGCCAGATGGGAGATGTCCCGCCACAGCGCTACTTACCGCCGCCGCGACGTCGTCAAGTGCTACTGTTGCAACCGGACTAGCTGCATGAACTAGCGGGATGCTGAAGGGCAGGGCGGCGAGGGCGCGCAGCAGGGCCGAACCCCCATGGGCGTTGCGGCCGAGGACGAGGGCCGGGCGCAGGATGACATGAGGCAGGCCGCTTGAGGCGAGCGCTTTGTCAGCCTGACGTTTCGTTGCCAGGAACGGCAGGTCGCCGGCAGCGCCGTTCGTCCGTGCGGAAATCTGGACGATGAGAGGGCGCGTTTGCTGTGCGGCGGCGTACAGCGCCAGCATCGCCTTGTGTTGTGTCGCCGCCAGATCGTCGGCAAGGCCGTCCTGCAGAGCGCCCGCGCAATTGACGACGGCGTCATGACCTTCAATGACCGCGCGCCAATCTTCCGCGCGCAGCATTTCTGACAGATCGGCCTCAATCCATCTGATATCCGGCAATTTCAGACGAGCGCGAGATGGGTTGCGTCCGAGGCCAGTAACACTATGCCCGTCAGCCAGCAGGCGGGATGCTGCCGCCGAACCGATAAAGCCTGTCGCACCGAGAATCAGGATGTTCATGGCATCGAACTTAACCGAAAAGTTGCATCGGCAAGAGGCCTTGGCGTGACGCGCACGAGAGCCTAAAGATAGCGGCAGATTGGCGGAGGAGGATATCTCGTGCACGACGACGATCACCAGCACGACCACGACCACCACCACGATAACCGCTATACCGACATGCAGGCGCGGGTGAGGGCGCTTGAGACGGTTCTGACGGAGAAGGGACTGATCGATCCGGCGGCGATAGACGCGATCGTGGAGACCTACGAGACAAAGGTCGGTCCGCGCAACGGCGCGCGCGTCGTTGCCAGGGCGTGGAGTGATCATGAATTTGCCGAGTGGTTGCGGCGTGATGCGACGGCTGCCGTCGCGAGCCTCGGCTATACCGGCCGTCAGGGTGAGCACATGCGTGCGGTGTTCAACACCGCGGATACGCACAATCTCGTCGTCTGCACGCTTTGCTCCTGTTATCCGTGGTCCGTGCTTGGCCTGCCGCCGGTCTGGTACAAGGCCCCCGCCTATCGCTCGCGGGCGGTCATCGATCCGCGGGGCGTGCTGGCTGAGTTCGGCGTGATGTTGCCGGAGAATAAGAAGATCCGCGTTTGGGATTCGACTGCGGAGCTGCGTTATCTGGTCGTTCCCGAGCGACCGGAAGGCACAGAAGGGTGGAGCGAGGAGCAGCTTGCCGATCTCGTCAGCCGCGACGCGATGATCGGGACGGGTCTCGCGGCTGTGGCGGGAGTTGCTCCATGAACGGCCCTCACGACCTTGGCGGTCAGATGGGCTTCGGCCCAGTCGCGCCCCAGAAGAACGAGCCGTATTTCCATGCGGAGTGGGAGAAACGGGCGCTTGGACTTACGCTTTCCAGTGGCGCGTTTGGCGCTTGGAATATCGACGAGAGTCGGCATGCCCGCGAAAACATTCCGCCGGCGAATTATCTTGGCGCGAGCTACTATGAGATCTGGACGCGGGCTCTCGAGGTGCTGCTTGAGCGGCACGGTTTCGTCACCGCCGGAGAGATCGCTGCTGGCCACAAGCAAACGGATGGCGCGACGCCGAAGCGCGTCCTGAAGGCCGACATGGTGGCGGGCGTGCTGGCAAAGGGTGGTCCGTGTGATCGGTCGGTGACAACGCTGCCCCGCTTTGGCGCCGGGGACAGGGTCCGAACCAGGAATTTCAATCCGACCACACATACGCGGCTGCCGCGTTATGCACGCGCCAAAACCGGCGTTGTGGAGGCGGTGCAGGGCTCCTTCGTGTTTCCGGACGACAACGCCCATGGAAAGGGCGAAAACCCGCAATGGGTTTATACGGTCGTGTTCGACGGTGTAGAGATCTGGGGCGAAGGTGCCGACCCGACGCTCAGCGTGTCGATCGATGCCTGGGAGAGCTATCTTGAGCCAGTGTGAAACGCGCTCGCCGCTGGCGCAATCGCCGCAACTGCCGAAATCCTCCGATGGCGAGCCGGTTTTTCCCGAGCCCTGGGCTGCGGAAGCTTTCGCCATGACGGTGCATCTGCACGAGCGCGGCCTGTTTACGTGGAGCGAATGGGCAAAGACCCTGTCCCTGGAGTTGCATCAGCCCGGCCGCGCCGAAGACGGCAGCGACTATTTCGATTGCTGGGTGGCGGCGCTTTCGGCGATCCTTGTCAAACTCGGCGTGGCCGACGCCGACATGATCCTCGATCTGCAGAAGAGCTGGCAGCGGGCGGCGGAGGCAACGCCGCACGGCAAGCCTATCGAGCTTGCCAATGATCCGCTGTACTGAGGATCAGGACGGAAACTGCCTGTAGCACTCCTCCGCGACCTTTCTCAACACATCGCGCGAGACCTCGCCGGTCACGGCATAGCCGAGTTCGCCATCGATCCAGTAGAAGGTTTCGATATTGCCGGACGAGGCGAAGCGGAAGCTGGTAGATCTGTTATCGGCGTTGCGCCCGACGAGGACCGTCAGGCGTTCGCCAGCCTGGTCCTCGTACATGAACATCGCACCGGGACTGCCATCGACGGGCAACAGGCGACCGCCGACCAGCTTGAAGCCGAGCTCCTGCAGGTTCGGAACCTTGAGATCCTGAACAGCTAGCCGCTTGCCGAGCCAGGTCGCCAAATGAGCTTCCTCATTGGCAAAGACCTCGACAGGATGACGGACCTCACCGGCGTAAACTAGGAAGGCGTTGCGGGCTTCGTTGGGAAGCGTTTCGAGTTCCGTCAGTTGCAGATCCGGCTTTTCAAACAGCGTCGGGCCGTAGTGGCCGCTCAACGCGCCAAGGCCGAAAATCGCTATGATCGCGGCCATCGTCGCCAGGCGCTTCGGCCAATTTGCGGGCTGTCTGCGGCCAGTGACGAGCCCTATATCCGCGTCCGTGGATTTTTCATAAGCTGCGAAGAGCGATCGGATATCGGCATTTCGTGCCGTCCATTCCGCCACTCTTGCTGCATCGTCCGGATTGTCACTGAGCCACGCTTCGATGCGCGCGCGTGCCTGATCGGGAAGCTGCCCGTCGGCATAGGCATGAAGATCCGCTTCGGTCACGGTCTGGTTGATCTCGTTCATTTCGGTCTCCGAAGCGTAATGACATTGTCAGCCTTCATGCGCTCTCCTATCCGTTGGCGCGCGCGTGACAGGCGCGACATAACCGTGCCGATCGGGATGTCGAGCGCGGTCGCGACCTCCTGATAGGTATAGCCTTCGATGACGACCAGCATCAGCACCGAGCGGTTTTCCTCCGAGAGGCTGTTTAGCGCGTCCTCCAGCCGCGAGCGTTCGAGGGGATCGGGAGCGGGATCCACCGATACGGTATCCTCAGCGTCGTCGAGTTCCACGAACGGCGCGCGATCCGTCTGGCGGCGGCCGTTGCGATAGAGATTCGTCATGATCGTCAACACCCAGCCGCGCAAGTTCAGCCCCCGCCACTGTCCGCGGCGGGCCAGGACCTTCTCGACGCAGTCCTGCAGCAAATCCTCCCCGTCCGCGTCGGAGCGGGTGAGGCTGCGGGAATAGCGTCTCAGCGAGGGAAGGAGGGCCAGGATCTGGCCCTCGAAGGTATCTTGCCCTGGTGTCTTCAAATCGGTTCGCTCACGGCTTGACGAGATCCCAGTTGCCGCCGACGCCGTCACCGGTGATATCGCCCATCTTCTTGTCCTTCACCCAGAAATAGAGCGGCATGCCGTCCTTGGCCCACTGCTTGCTGCCGTCCTTCCGTTCGACAATCGAATATGCACCCTCTGGCTTCGCATCGCTAGCGGCCTTCAGCGGCGGCCAGTTCTTGGCGCAATCGTCGTAGCAATTGGAAACGCCCATTTTGTCCTTCTTGAACGTGTAGAGAGTCATGCCGTTTTCGCCGGCAAGAACCTCGCCCTTGCTGGATTTCACCGCCTTGACGGGCGGGGCCGCAAATGCGGACGTTGCGACGGCGGATGCAATGGCAAATGCGATCAGCATCTTTGCGGATTTCATGGGTTCTCTCCTCACGTGTTGGCACGCTTGATTGCGTTGCCAGACATGAGACACCATCGGCGTCGGTTTTATTCCATTGTGATCGCCCGCTCGCCCAGATTTTCTGGGTTGCCTATGTCAGGCGAATCCTGCCAAGTCGATCCACGATGCAATTTGCTCCGCAACAAGATGAAGCCCTCAAGGCCGTTTCCAAATGGCTGAAAGAAGGGCGGTCGCCGCTTTTCCGTCTGTTCGGCTATGCCGGTACGGGCAAGACGACGCTTGCGCGGCATTTCGCGGAGCATGTGGACGGTGATGTGCTGTTTGCCGCGTTTACGGGCAAGGCGGCTCAGGTGCTGCGATCGCGCGGCGCCAGCAACGCAAAGACGATCCATTCGCTGATTTATCGCCCGCGCGGCGAGGAGGCAGTCGAGGACGAGGAAACGGGCAAGACCTCCATCGCGCCGATGTTCTCCATCAACCGGCAGAGCCCGGTTGCCAAGGCTGCGCTTATTGTGGTTGACGAGTGCTCGATGGTGGACGAGGCGCTGGGCAGGGACCTGATGAGCTTTGGAACGCCGATTCTGGTGCTCGGCGATCCCGGCCAGCTGCCTCCCGTTTCCGGCGGCGGCTTCTTCACCAATCAGGAGCCGGACTATCTGCTGACGGACATTCACCGCCAGGCTCGCGACAATCCGATCATCCAGCTCGCAATGCAGGTTCGTGAGGGCAACGAAGTCAGCTACGGCGATTATGGCACCGCGCAGGTCATCTCCAAGGGCGAGGTGAACCAGTCGCTGGTGCTCGATGCCGATCAGGTGCTCGTCGGCACCAACCGCACGCGACGCCGATACAATCAGCGGCTTCGCGAGCTGAAGGGTTTTACGGCCGAGTATCCGCAAACGGGCGACAAGCTCGTCTGCCTGCGCAACGATCCGGCAAAGGGCTTGCTCAACGGCTCGCTCTGGCAGGTGATGACATCGTCCAGGGAGACGACGAAGCCCGGCATCAACCTGTTGATCCGGCCTGAAGACGACGACATGGATCGCGGCGCAGCGAAGATCAAGCTGCTGAAGCAGGCTTTCGAGGATGTCGAGGGTGAGATTCCCTGGAACACGCGCAAGCGCTATGACGAATTCGACTACGGCTATGCGCTGACGGTTCACAAAGCGCAGGGCTCGCAGTGGAACAACGTCGTGCTGTTCGATGAAAGCTGGGCATTCCGCGATACACGCGAACGGTGGCTCTACACGGCTATCACGCGCGCAGCAGAAACCTTGACGATCGTGCGTTAGGCAATTTTCCTGAGCGTCAGACTTGGACGACGCCGAGCATGACGGCCTTGGCTATGGCTTGAAAGCGATTGTTGGCGTGGAATTTCTGGATGATGCCGGCTTCAAGTGATCGTGCAGTGTCATCTCGAAGGTCGAGGGTGCGTGCAATGCGCTGCGTGGAAAGCCCTGCCGCCATCAGTGCGAGACACCGCAACTCCTGATCCGTGAGTGCCGATCCGCTTTGATTGTCGTTGAGGGGTTGATCCTCGGTCGCCTCGCAGTCGAGCAAATCGCTCACCTGCTGCATCTGTCGATGCAATGTGGACATTTCCGCGCTGAGTTCGCGTTTGCGGGTCACGAGCGCATCGCGAAACAGAGCCTCGGCAGCCTCCTGCGAGTCGGCCTCGATGAGGTCAGTCATCAGATCCTGGATCACGGCAACCGCCATGCCGGCCTCGCGGCAAGCGTTGATGACGGCCATGCGCATAACGTCGCCCGGCTCATAAACGCGCATCAGGCCAATTCGGCTGGCCGAAATCAGCCCTTTCTCCTCATAGAAATGCAGGGTTCGATGGGTCACGCCGAAGGCATTGGCCATGTCGGCGATCGGTACTCTTCCGCGGGGCAAGTCGGCGGGGAGAGCCGCTGACGGGAGGAAACGGTGCCGCGGTCGCGTTTGTGTCGCTAGGTCTGAGGTGAACCCCTGCTTGTAACCTTCTGCCATGGTCCCTCCCATTGTGCTCATTGTGCGTCTGCAAATTGCAAAAGGGTGCGGTTGAGTGGGGTTCCCTCTTATCGTTCCTGTTCAGGCATAGAAGCAACTGGCGGTGTTCTCTTCGATATTGTGAGCTTACGTTACCCGTGATTGACGTATTTTGTTAGTATCAAAATTAGTGACTTTTAATTTGCAGGGCAATCCGGACAGAAAGTTGCACCAGGTGAAGGCGATTCTCGTGAGGAATCAGCGTTGGAGAAACGCTTGATCGTCTAAAGTGCGAGGACCGAACCATATGTACTTTCAGTGTCGCGCTGACGGGTGAAACACTCGCGTCATCACAGATTCACATGCATTCATGTACGAATCTCGTTGGCCCATACCGACTCATTGGCCTAGAAACGATCATCCTTCGCTTCATTTGGAATCCTGCCATGCCGACCACGCTTTCCGTCAATCTCAATGCCGTCGCGATGCTGCGCAACCGCCGCGATCTGCCGTGGCCAAGTGTCGAAGGGCTGGGGCGGATCGCGCTGCAATCCGGCGCCAGCGGACTGACCGTGCATCCGCGGCCTGACCAGCGGCACATCCGTTTCTCCGACCTGCCTGTCATCCGAAACCTGATCGATGATGAATTTCCTGCTGCCGAGTTCAACATCGAAGGCTATCCGACCGATGAGTTCCTCGAACTTTGTGTCGGCGCCGCGCCTGAGCAGGTCACGCTGGTTCCTGACGATCCCTCACAGGCAACCTCGGATCATGGCTGGGACTTCCGCAAGCACCGCGACTTCCTGACAGACGTCATCGCGCGGCTGAAGAAGATGGGAACGCGCGTATCGCTGTTCGCCGACGGCGATGGGGACGCCGAGGCCGTTGCTATCGCCAAGGCGGTCGGCGCTGACCGGATCGAACTTTATACGGGTCCTTATGGCGGGTGCTACGACGCGCCCGAACGGGCAGGGCCAATCCTTGAAGCGCTCGGCAAGACAGCGGATGCGGCGCTGGCAATCGGCCTGGGTGTCAATGCGGGGCACGATCTGACGGTTGCGAATTTGCCGCCGCTTGTAAAGCGTATTCCCAAACTTGCTGAGGTGTCCATCGGTCATGGATTGACGGCGGACGCGCTAGAATTCGGCATGGCGGAAACCGTTCGGCGGTTCTGCCGGGCGTGCGGTCAGAAGATCTAAGACCGCGAATAGGCGAAGGCCCGCTCCGGTGGTGCGAAGCGGACCTCCTTGACCGACTCAGGCAATGAGGGCGGTCTTGTGCGCGATGAAGAAGTCCTTGAGTGTCTCAGGCTTCTTGCCGGTCAGTTTCTCATAATCGGCTGTTACCAGATCGAAGTTGCCCGCGCGGATGTTGGCATCGGCGGAGACCAGCATGTCGGCGACGAAATCGGGAAGACCCGCGCCGCGCATACCCTGGCCAAGCTGCTCATCCGTGACGCTAACAGCCTTCAACGGCTTTCCCACCGCATCGGTGACGGTCGCTGCGATCTGGTTTGCTGTCAGAGACTCCGCTCCGGTCAGCGTATAGGTCGCATTTTCCTTCGTCCCTGAGGCAAGAGCTGCTGCGATCGCCCGTGCGCAGTCTTCGCGAGAGATATTCGAAATCTTGCCTTCGCCGCTGCCCGTGTACCAGCTTCCCGACTGGAGATTGTGCGGCATGCCATGGAGATAGTTGTCCATGTACCAGGCATTGCGGATGATGGTGTAGGGGATGCCCGTCGCCTTGATGGCATTCTCGGTGCCGAGGTGGTCCGGTGCGAAAGTGACCAGCGATTTGTCCGGCGAGGGCATCGACGTGTAGGCGATGTGTTTCACGCCGGCCTTCACGGCCGCATCCACTGCTGCCTCGTGCTGCTTGAGACGTTGGCCGGGGACGGCAAGTGCATCGGTGCTGATGATCAGCAACCGATCGACGCCCTTGAAGGCGGCTTCTAGCGAGGCGGCATCGTCAAAGTCCGCCTGGCGGGTGACCACGCCCTTGGCGGCGAGATCTGCGAGCTTGGCGGGGTCGCGCGTTGCGGCGATGATCTTTGCAGCAGGAACTTTCTCGGTCTCGAGCAGGTGATGGATGACCCTCTGGCCAAGCTGGCCGGCGGCGCCGGTGATGAGAATGGTCTCGCTCATGTCTTTCCTCTAGGTTCGTTACTGGTCTCAAAAAGAGAGTAGCTCTAGAATAGGAATTGACTGCGAGCTGTAAAGAAGGCAGTTTTTTCGCTCTACGTTACCAAAAGGGAACCAAGGATGAGCGGCTCCGTCGTCAACCTGAAGAACAAGGCACCCGGCATTCGTCGAGACGTCGATCTCAGCAAGCTCGACTTCAGCAATTGCCCGGTCAGGGACATGATGCAGCAGATCGGCGGCAAATGGTCGACGCTGATGCTCGAGGCGCTGTCGCAACGTCCATACCGATTCGGCGAGTTGCGGCGGATGATCCCTGACATCTCGCAGCGCATGCTGACGCAGACGCTAAGAGATCTGCAGCGTGACGGCTATATCGAGCGGGAGGTGTTTCCGACCAAGCCGCCGAGTGTCGAGTATCGCATGACCGATCTTGGCCGCTCGCTCTACAGTACTCTCGCACTGCTGCTGAACTGGGCGGAAGAAAACCATAGCGCAGTTCGCGCCGCCCGGCTCAGGTTCGACTCAGGCAACGTCTGAGACTATCTGCGTGCCGCGGCCTTCCGTCAGGAAGAGAAGGAACGCGAAGGCCGGGAAACAGAAGCCGATCCAGGCAGTCATCGTCCAACCACCGGTGGCGTAAGCCCAGCCGCCCACGGCCGATCCGATCGCTCCACCGGCAAAGAATGTCGCCATGTAGAGACCGTTCAGACGGCTGCGATGCTCGGCGCTGATCGCGTAGATTGCACGCTGTCCGCAGACAAGATTGGTCGTTACGCCGAAATCGAGAAGGATTGCCGCCGCCGTCAGCAACAGCAGCGCCGTCAGCGAACCGTCCGTCGCGAAGTGGCTGATGAGAAAGGCCGACATTCCAAGCAACATCGCCAGCGTGGAGGCAGCCTTGGTCAGGCCGCGGTCGGCCAGGCGTCCGGCGATCGGCGAAGCGATGGCACCGGCAGCACCGGCCAGCGCGAACAAGGCAATGCCGTTCTGCGTCAGCCCGAATTCAGGGCCGGCCAGAAGCAGAGGCGTGGTGGTCCAGAACAGGCTGAAAGCACCAAACATGCCGGCTTGGTAGAGTGCGCGACGCTGCAGAACGCGCGAATGGAGGGCGAGATCTGCCATAGAGGCAAGCAGCTTGCCATAGCTCAGCTTGGTGTGAGGAACACGCACTGGCAGCTTAGCCCTCAAAATGACGACGAGCGCGATCATCAAGGCAGCGGTGACGAAGTAGACCATGTGCCAGGAAGTCGCCTCGGCAAGGGAGCTGGCGAAGGGGCGTGCCAGCATGATGCCACAGAGCAGCCCGCTCATGACGTTGCCGACGACGCGGCCACGGCTTGCGTCCGGCGCCATGTGGGCGGCAAAGGGAACGAGCACCTGGACGGCGACCGAGGCGAGGCCGATGCACAACGAGGCGAGGAGAAACATCGCGGGCGTTGACGATAAGGCGGCTCCGACCAAAGCGACAGCTGAGGTGGTGATGAGTGTCAGCACAAGTCTGCGATTTTCCAGCAGATCGCCGAGTGGGACGATCAAGAGCAGTCCGAGACCGTAGCCGATCTGCGTCAGGGTGACGATCAGGCCGGTTGCCGCCGGCGTAAAGCCGAGGGATGTGCTGATTGGCCCGGCGAGCGGCTGGCCGTAATAGAGATTGGCGGCAACCAGCCCACATGCGGCGGCGAAAAGAAACGTCATCAACGGCGAGATCGTCTGTGGCGCGACGGTTTCCCGCGTGGTGGTCGAAAGGCTCATAGTAGGCTCCGGTGGGACTATCGGATGATTAAAAAAGGTTGCGCGTTTAGGCAGGTCGATCGCAACCCGATTCACGCAAGAAGCTTCATTGCAGTCTCGGCGACAGCGACCATGTCTTCTTCGCTTCGTCCCGTTTTGCCGACCACTCGCATTCCCTTGGTGACGCAAAGGAGGGTACGGGCGGTGGCCGCGACGTCAATTTCGGCTGCGATCGAGCCGTCGCTTTGGCCGAGGCGGAGGAGATCGGTGATCAGTTTTTCGTTGGCTGTAAAAGCCGCTGCGACACGCTCGGCGGCTTCCTCGTCGAAAAGCGCAAGGTCGTTCGCACTGCTAACGACGAGGCAGCCGCAACGACCGGAGGCGCCATGTGACGAGAGCGCATAATGGGCCAGGACCTCGCGGATTTTCTCGCGGCCGGTTCCAACCTTCGCCATGCGGGCATCCAGCAGGCCGCGACGCACGGTGCGATATCGGTCGAAGGCTGCGAGGAATATGCCGCGCTTGTCCTTGAAAGCCTTGTAGACGCTGCCGGAGGCAAGGCCCATGGCCTCGGTGAGCTCGCTGATCGACGCGGCATGATAGCCGCGCTCGGCAAACACCTGCAGCGCCGTGTCGAGCGCTGCATCGCGATCGAACTCGCGCGGCCTGCCGCGTGTCCGGGTCGTTTCAGAAAGGGTCGCCATGGTCATGGCTGACTAATTAGGAAATGATCGTTTCCAAATCAAGTGAAACTTTTGCGACGCAGCAAATCAGAGATCAAGAACCCAGGTCTGCCCGTTTTCCTCCGGCCCGAACATCCGGTGTCTTTCTTCGGAGACAAGGCGAAAGCCGGCCTTCAAGTAAATGCCGCGCGCAGCGTGCAGGATGTCGTTCGTCCAGAGCGTTATCTGTCGATATTTCTTTGTTCTGGCAAAGCGGATGCATTCGTCGACCAGCATCTTGCCGAGCCCGAGGCCGCGTGCCGCTTTGTCGACATAGAGCAGACGAAGCTTCGCAACGCCGTCGCCGCCATTGGTCACGAGAATGGAGCCGACGTTGATGCCACCACGCTCGGCAATCCAGCAATACTCCGTCGACGGATCAAAATTCGCCAGGAACTTGCCGGCGACCTCTGCAACAAGGCCCTCGAAGCGCATGTCCCAGCCGTATTCCTCGGTATAGGCCTTCCCCTGGCTCTGAACGATCCAGCCGATATCTCCGGGCCGGTGGGCGCGGATGACCAATGGAGGAGGTGAGGCGTCCGGATCGAGTAGCGAGCGGATAGCTGTCATTGCCGTTACAACGCTTTGCGGCTCGCCCTCGGCGAGGTTGCCGAAGCGCTCCGCGATCTGAGCATTTGAGCGCCTGCCAAGTTCCTCGAACTGATCGTGTCCCTTGGTGGTGACCATAATGATCTGACTGCGCAGATCGCTGGGATCGGGCTTTGTTTCGATCAGTCCGTCGGCTCGGAAGCGCTTGAGGATGCGACTGAGATAGGCGGGGTCGAGGTGCAGGTCGCGGGCAAGAGTGACCGCGCTTATACCGTTGCGAGAGCCGACCTCGAAGAGGACACGTGCGTCGGTGAGCGTGAACTCCGTATCAAGATAGGCCCGGTTCAAGACGCCGAGAAAGTTCGTGTAGAAGCGATTGAAGTCGCGGGCGACGTCGATCAAGCCAGAGTCGGACATGGACAAAACCTCCTGATAGGAGATTTTGTCCTGCAATTAATTGACTGAGTCAACTAATTTGTCACTCAGGCGGCGACGATCTCTTCGACCGCTTCGTCGCCAAGCGCGAACTCGACAGCTGCCCTGGCATGGATCTCAGTCGTGTCGAAGCCGGGCAGGGGCAGATGCTTCGGGTCGAGGATGAGGCAGATTTCCGTGCAGCCGAGAATAATGCTGTCGGCGCCCTTGGCCCGCTCGCGCTCGATAATCTGCATGAGCTTGTCACGCGAACTGTCGAGCACCTTTCCGGCGCAGAGCTCATTGAAGATGATGTCATGAACGGATGTCCGGTCGGCGGCTTCGGGAACGACGACGTCGACGCCAAGGCTCTTCATGCGATCGGCATAGAAACCATGCTCCATCGTGTATCGCGTGGCGAGCAGCAGCGGGCGCTTGCGTCCGGCGGCCTTCAAGGACTTCGCGGTCTCGTCGATGATGTGGATCAGGGGAACGGAGATGCGCGAGGCGACCTGGTCGGCGATGAGATGCATGGTGTTCGTGCAGATGAGCATGCAGCGCGCGCCGGCAATCTGCAGATGCAGGGCGACGTCGCCGAGCCGGTTGGCAGCGGCGTCCCAGTCGCCCGCCCTTTGCATGGCGACGATCTCATCGAAATTGACGGAGTGCATCAGGAGGTCGGCCGAGGCGAGCCCACCGAGGCGCTCGCGCACCATTTCATTGATCAAGCGATAGTAGACCGCCGAGCTTTCGAAGCTCATCCCGCCAATCAGTCCGATTGTCTGCATTATTGTTATGCTCCCGTCTGGAATTTCCTATTGGCGAAATCATGCATCGATCATCGCGCAAATGGTTTGCTTTGTTTGTATCAAGTTCTCCGTTGGCGCTGTATTTTTGCGCCAAATTTCAGTATCGTGCAAAATCAAATCATAACTCTGGGAAGACTCGATGCTGGATGATCGCGACCGCCGAATCCTCGAACTCTTGCAAGCCGATGCGGGCATTTCGGTGACGGATCTCGCAGAGAAGGTCGCGTTATCGGTCTCGGCCTGTTCTCGGCGCATCCAGCGGCTGGAGGAGAGCGGTCACATTGCGCGGCGGATCGTGGTGCTTGACCGTGAGAAGATGGGTGTCCCGACGACGGTGTTTGCGCTGATCAAGACGGCGCACCACACCGACGAATGGATCGAAGCATTTCGTCGGGCGATCAGCGCCATTCCCGAGATCGTCGAGGCGCATCGGCTTACCGGGAACCACGACTACATTCTCAAGATCGTGCTGCCACGCGTCGAGCACTACGATGTGATCTACAAGCAGATCGTTCGCAAGATCGAACTCTTCGACGTGTCCGCATCCATCTCGATGGAGTTGCTGAAAAGCGGGACATCGATTCCGGTTGCTTACGCAGACTGAGTTGTCTCCACTCTCTGAATTCGACCTCGGCGACAACCGCTGGACGCAGGCGAGCTATACCCAAAGAGAGGTTGAAAGCCGCGGGCAATCGACGACATTTGCGGTAGCGCAATGGCACGGAAAGGCAAGTCATGAGCGAGCACCACGTTGTCGTTGTCGGTGGCGGTTTCGGCGGACTGCAGTTGGCAAACGATTTGAAGGGAGCGGGCGTCCGCATCACCCTGGTCGACCGTCGCAATCATCACCTGTTCCAACCGCTACTTTACCAGGTTGCGACGACAATCCTTTCGACCTCGGATATCGCCTGGCCCATTCGCCACCTCTATAGCGACCGGCCGGACGTCACGACGCTGCTTGGTGAGGTCGTTGGTATCGATACTGCCGCAAAGGAAGTTGCCTTACGCAGCGGCATGACTCTGCGTTATGACAGCCTTGTTCTAGCGACGGGAGCAACGCACGCATACTTCGGGCGAGACGATTGGGAGCCGGTTGCGCCAGGGCTGAAGACGCTGGAGGATGCTACGACGATCCGACGACGGGTTCTGCTCGCATTCGAACGGGCGGAGACCGAAACCGATCCCGCTATCCGTGACGCGCTTCTGACTTTCACGATTGTCGGTGCAGGGCCGACCGGTGTCGAGCTCGCCGGGATCATTGTCGAGCTTGCGCGCAATGCCTTGCCGCGCGAATTCCGCAATATTGATACGCGCAAGACACGGGTCGTGCTCGTCGAGGCGGGGCCGCGCGTACTTCCTACCTTTGCCGAAGAGCTTTCGGCCTATGCCGGCAAGGCGCTTGAAGAACTCGGTGTCGAACTGCATATCGGCGAGCGCGTCCTGGAGTGCACGGCAGCAGGCGTCGAGACAAGCGAAGGGATCATCCCAAGCCGCACGATCGTCTGGGCTGCAGGCGTACAGGCGTCGCCCGCTGCCAAGTGGCTCGATGTGCCGGCAGATCGGGCGGGGCGCGTCATCGTCGAGAAGGATCTGACGGCGCCGGGGTTTCCGGATGTCTTTGTCGTCGGCGACACGGCCTCTGTCGTTCAGGAGAGCGGCGCCCCGGTTCCAGGGATCGCGCCGGCCGCCAAGCAACAGGGTGCCTATGCCGCAAAAGTGATCCGCGCGCGCCTAGCGGCAAAACCGGCGCCCGCTCCGTTTCGCTATAGACATCAGGGCAGTCTTGCGACGATCGGCCAGAGCGCCGCGATCATCGATTTCGGTCGCATCAAACTGAAAGGCTGGATCGCCTGGTGGATATGGGGCATCGCCCACATCTACTTCCTGATCGGGACGCGTTCGCGCTTTGCTGTGGCCTGGAGCTGGCTCTGGATCTACCTGAGCGGTCAGCACAGCGCGCGGCTCATCACTCAAAAGGAAACAATGCGCGACGACGATCGCACATAACAAAGAGGGCGGCTCAAGGCCGCCCTTTGCGTTTGTCAGGCAGCGAGCGAGGCGATGTCGATGACGAAGCGATAGCGAACATCGCTCTTCAGAACGCGTTCGTAGGCTTCGTTGACCTGCTGGATGTTGATCTTCTCGATCTCGGAGACGATGTTGTGCTCGCCGCAGAAGTCCAGCATTTCCTGGGTTTCCTTGATCGAGCCGATCATCGAGCCGGAAATGCTCTTGCGACCGGGGATCAGCGAGAAGGCAGCGACCGGGATCGGGTTTTCCGGCGCGCCGACCACGACGAAGGCGCCATCGACCTTGATCAGGCCGAGATAGGCATTCCAGTCGATTTCGGCGCTAACAGTGCAGATCACAAGATCGAAGGCGCCGGCAAGTTTTTCGAAGGTCGCCGGGTCGTTGGTGGCGTAATATTCCTTGGCGCCGAGCTTCAGGCCGTCTTCCTTCTTGGAAAGGCTCTGGGAGAGGACGGTGATATCCGCGCCCATGGCGGCGCCGAGCTTGACGCCCATGTGGCCAAGGCCGCCCATGCCGACGATCGCGACCTTCTTGCCGGGGCCAGCATTCCAGTGGCGAAGTGGCGAATAGAGCGTGATGCCGGCGCAAAGCAGCGGGGCGGAAGCGTCAAGCGGAAGGTTGTCCGGAATGGACATCACGTAGCCTTCCTTGACGACGATCGAGTCTGAATAGCCGCCCTGGGTAGGCGTCTTGCCGTCGGCCTCGACGCTGTTATAGGTGCCGACCAGGCCCGGCATATACTGCTCGCGGTCGACGTCGCGGGTTGCGCAGCCAACGCAGCTGTCGACGAAGCAGCCGACACCGACGCGGTCGCCGACCTTGAACTTGGTCACGGCAGAGCCGACAGCCGAGACGATACCAGCGATTTCGTGACCCGGGACGATCGGGTAGACCGCATTCTTCCACTCGTTGCGAACGGTGTGGATGTCCGAATGGCAGATGCCGGCGAACTTGATGTCGATCACGACATCGTCAGGATTGGGGTCCCGACGCTCGAAGGTGAAGGGTGTTAGCGGCTTCGACGCGTCGGTGGCAGCATAGCCTTTTGCAATAGGCATCCGGGACTTCCTTTGGTTGCTGGGCGGATGGCCGAAAATGCATCGGAACGTCTCAGGTGCGGTAGAGCGATCCTCCGAGCTTTTTGCACGATCCTGCAAAATTGAGGGGATGGGCTATTCTCGGGGGCTCGAACCTATCCTAGATAGTGCACATCCCGCCGGCGCTGCAGATAAGGGTTTCTTTCGCATGACCTTGCCGTTCAATCCCTATCAGGAGATCGCTTCGATTGCCGCTCGATATGCCGGCGACGAGGGCGAAGTCCGCACCGCCATCGAGAGCCTGGGGATCAGCCGCCGGCATTCGCCGAGCGCGCCGTGCCACGGCAGCTACCGGCCTTGTATTGCCTTGGTTATCCAGGGCTCCAAGAGCCTTCGTCTCGGAACCGACGTCATCAATTATGGCGCCGGCGATTACCTTCTGACCTCGCTCGATCTGCCTGTCATCTGGCGCGTGGTCGAGGCCAGCGTGGAGGTTCCGCACTTCTGTCTGACGCTCGCCATCAACAGCGAAAAGGTTCTTGAGTTGCTGAGTCGTGCCGATATGCCACGGCCGACCATGCCGGGACGGGGCCGCGGGATCGCAGTCAATGTCGCGACGCCGGAGCTTCTGGATGCAACGGTGCGGCTGCTGCGCTTGCTCGATAGTCCGAAGGATATCGCAGCGATGGCGCCGCTGATCGAACAGGAAATCCTCTATCGCGTGCTCACGGGCCCAGATGGCAGCCGGCTGATCAGCATCGCAGTCGCGGATAGTCACGGCAATCGTATCGCACGAGCCATTGCCTGGCTCCGCCAGAACTTCGCGCGCCCACTGCGCATCGAGGATCTCGCCGAGCAGGTCAATATGAGCGTGTCGTCCTTCCATCATCATTTCAAGTCGATCACGGCAATGACGCCGGTGCAGTACCAGAAGCAGCTGCGGCTACACGAGGCACGCCGTCTGATGCTGGTCGAGCGTCTTGATGCCGGCACCGCCGGGCATCGGGTCGGCTATCAAAGTCCGTCGCAGTTCAGCCGCGAATACAGCCGAGTTTACGGTCTGTCTCCCGTACGAGACGTCGAGGCAGCGCGTGAACCGGTTGATGGTGCTTGAGTTTGTGTGAGCGAGTTGCCTGAGCTTGGCGCAGGCATAGATTCGGCAGTGCGCTGCAGCATGAATTTTTCCCTTGATGCCGCTTGACGCGCATCGAGCTTTGCAGCATAAAGCCTGCGAACCGTACCGTACGGTACTTGTCGGGAGTGAGGCCGTGTCCGTCGATAATTTGGAGCCCAGCGAGTTTTCGCCACGCCAAAACGCCGTTCTAGAGCAGGCGTTGCGGCTGCTCGTCGATGGCGGCGAGAAGGCGCTGACGACATCGGGCGTTGCCCGCGCCGCGAATTGCTCCAAGGAAAGCCTCTACAAGTGGTTCGGCGACCGCGACGGACTGCTGTCTGCCATGATCGCCTACCAGGCCAGCAAGGTGCGCACGTTCGAGCGTAACGGCGAGCGACTGACGTCGGCCAGCCTGCACGACCACCTTGTCATCTTCTCGAAGGATCTGCTTGAGGTTCTCGCCGGCGACGTCTCTCTGGCGCTCAACCGTCTTGCGATCGGCCAGTCGCATCGCGACGGCTCCAAGCTCGGCAAGCTGCTTCTGGAGCGTGGTCGCCGCCAGATCGATCGCCGCGCGATGGGGCTGATCGATTCCGGCAAGCGCGCCGGTCTGCTGCGCTTCCATGATGCCGACGAGGCATATCACACGCTTTATGGCCTGATTGTTTCCGACCTGCATGTTCGCATGCTGCTCGGCGAGCCGGGTCTCAAGGATACTGCGCGTCAGGCGGAGAGGGCGGTTTCCGCCTTCCTGCGCCTCTACGGCACGGAAAAGGTTTTGGCGGAGATGCCGCTCGTCGGCTGACACCACTCTTACAACAGTCACAGGACAAGCAAAGGGAAGGAAAGAACAATGCGCGTCTATTACGATCGTGATGCAGATCTCAACCTCATCAAGTCGAAGAACGTCGTCATCGTCGGCTACGGTTCCCAGGGTCGCGCACACGCCCTGAACCTCAAGGACAGCGGCCATGCCAACGTTGCGATCGCTCTCAAGGCCGGTTCGGCAACCATCAAGAAGGCAGAGGCTGACGGCTTCAAGGTTATGACCGTTGCCGACGCTGCCAAGTGGGGCGACCTGATCATGATGGCGACCCCGGACGAGCTGCAGGCCGATATCTACAAGAGCGAAATTGCAGGCAACATCCGTGATGGCGTTGCGATCGCTTTTGCGCACGGCCTCAACGTTCACTTCGGCCTGATCGAGCCGAAGGCTTCGCTCGACGTCGTCATGATCGCGCCGAAGGGCCCCGGCCACACGGTTCGCGGCGAATATCAGAAGGGCGGCGGTGTTCCCTGCCTCGTTGCCGTTCACCAGAACGCTTCCGGCAATGCGCTTGAACTGGCTCTCTCCTACGCCTGCGGCGTCGGCGGTGGTCGTTCGGGCATCATCGAAACCAACTTCCGCGAAGAGTGCGAAACCGACCTCTTCGGCGAACAGGTCGTTCTCTGCGGCGGTCTCGTCGAGCTCATCCGCGCTGGTTTCGAAACCCTGGTCGAAGCCGGTTATGCGCCGGAAATGGCCTACTTCGAGTGCCTGCACGAAGTGAAGCTGATCGTCGACCTGATCTATGAAGGCGGCATCGCCAACATGAACTACTCGATCTCCAACACGGCCGAGTGGGGCGAATACGTCACTGGCCCGCGCATCATCACGGCTGAAACCAAGGCTGAAATGAAGCGCGTCCTGCACGACATCCAGACGGGCAAATTCACGTCCGACTGGATGCAGGAGTACAAGGCAGGCGGTTCGCGCTTCAAGGGCATCCGCCGCATGAACGACAGCCACCAGATCGAAGAAGTCGGCGCCAAGCTTCGCGGCATGATGCCGTGGATCGGCAAGAACAAGCTGGTCGACAAGTCCGTCAACTAGGCGGCTTCAGACTGCTGTCTTAACAGGGCCGGGGCGAAAGCTCCGGCCTTTATTTTTGCGCCCGCACCGCAAGCCAGCGGGTCGGCTTTCCGTCGTAGCCGGTGCCGTCGCCTTCGCTGATGACAATGTTGTGCCAGCCGCCATTGCTCAGCATTTCCGACAGAAGCTCCGCCGATGGGTAATTATAGTATCGACCGAAGCCGTCGTGCCCCTCAGCCGCGCCTGCCTTGAAGGTGGCATGAAAGGTGCCGCCGGGCCGCAGCGCGGTGCGGATCCGTTCCAGCACCTCGGGAAGGGCGGCTCGCGGGACATGCAACAGGCTGGCCTCGGCCCAGACGCCGTCGAAGGCTTCCTCCTCGTCCAAATCCTCGAAGCGCAGGACCGCAACAGGATGTCCGAGAAGCGTCTCTGCCTGCTTTGCGACTGCCGCCGATCCGTCTGTCGGCGTCACGTCGAAGCCCTTCGACAGCATGTAGGCACTGTCCTGACCGCCACCGCACCCCAAATCCAGGACGGCTGCGCCCGGAGGCAACAGCGAGAGAAAGGCATCCAGCCGTCGAATCGGCAAAATGCGCTCGCGCGAGGCGTAGCTGGCCGCGTTGTCGTCGTAGAATGAAGATGTACTCTTGTCTGCCATGATCGTTCGCCCGATGAGTCAAGGCCGGAGTTACACGCACAATGCCGCCGCCTTTGAGGCGGCGGATATTTTCTCGATGAAGAAATAGCGAACTAGATGGAGCGGCGCCCGCTGACGGCGTGGTAGAGCCAGAGAACCACAACGGCACCGATGACGGCGACGACAAGGCTGTAGATATTGAAGCCCGTCACGCCCGACGCACCGAAGAAACTGAAGATGACGCCGCCGACGATTGCACCGACGACGCCAAGGACGATGTCCATCAGCATGCCCGCGCCTGACTTGTTAACGATCTTACTGCCGATGAATCCTGCGATCAGTCCAAGGATAATCCAACCGATTACTGACATCTGCCATTCCCCTCCTTGATTGGTTGAATATTCAGACCATCTTCCCGTTTAAGCTAAATAGCTCGTCGGGGAATTCAAGGTTCGCGAGAGCCTTATGCTTTCATTCTACAGTTGTTGTTCCGTGGAATGAAGAAACCAAAAAGGAGGATGGCATGGGTATCTTTGACGACGCCGTTCCAGGTGGAAATATATCAAAGCCGATCATGATTGCTCTTGGCGCGTTGTTAGTGGGAAAGCTTCTCGGTGGTGCGGGCAGCCAGACCGATCCAGCCGCCCAGCAGGCCAATCCGCAGGCTGGTCCACAGACCGGTAACGGCGGGCTTTTGGGTGGGCTCGGCGGTCTGGGTGGCCTTCTCGGCAAGCTGACCGAAGCCGGGCAGGGCGATACGGTGGATTCCTGGGTCCAGCCCGGGCAGAACAAGCCGATCGCGCCGGGCAGCCTCAATGAAGCGCTGGGCTCCAAGACGATTAGCGATCTCGCACGTCAGGCGGGAATCAGCGAGCAGGAGTTGCTGAACCAATTGTCGAGCGTCCTACCTGGGGTGGTCGACAAGCTCACGCCGCGAGGCCAGCTGCCGACACAAGAGCAGATCGCATCGCTTTTCCGCCAGTGACCCGATGCTTACGGGGAAGCCCCGCTCCCCTCGGGAGCGGGGCTTCCCCGGCGTTTTTTCCGGTCGCTGTCTCTGATTTTTTGGACTAAAAGGCGCCCAGACTTGTCACCGTGACAAACAAATAGGTCAGTAATGTTGACTTATCATTTGTTGCGTGGTTCTGTCGCCTAAAGACAAAAAATTACGAGGAAATGCCCATGTTGAATTGGGAAAGCATATTCGCGACGCGCTCTTCACGTATGCGCGCATCGGAGATTCGCGAGCTTCTTAAGCTTCTTGACCGCCCTGATATCATTTCCTTTGCTGGCGGCATCCCGGATCCGGCACTTTTCCCCGATCAGGAATTCAAGGCCGCTTACGCCGATATCTTCAACAGCTCCGCCGTAAACTCGGCGCTGCAGTATTCCGTCAGCGAAGGCTACAAGCCGCTTCGCGAATGGCTGATCAAGCAGATGGCCGCCATCGGCATCCCTTGCGACCTCGATAACGTCTTCATCGTTTCTGGTTCACAGCAGGGTCTGGATTATCTCGGCAAGCTTTTCCTCTCGCCTGATGACACGGCGCTCGTCACCTGGCCTACCTATCTCGGTGCGCTGCAGGCCTTCAACGCCTACGAGCCGACCTATGACCAGCTGACGCCGAACGGCAACCGGACGCCCGCATCGTACAAGGCGCAGGCGGCTGCTGCCGGCGGCAAGGTGAAGTTCGCCTATCTCTCGGCCGACTTTGCCAACCCAACGGGCGAAACTGTCGATCAGCCCGGACGAGAAAAGGTTCTCGCGTTGGCAGAGGAGCTCGATATCGCGGTCATCGAAGACGCAGCGTACCAGTCGCTGCGTTACGATGGGGCGCCGATCGCACCGATCCTGGCGACGGAAATCGCGAAGAAGGGACACATCAACGACACGCGCACCATTTATTGCGGCAGCTTCTCGAAGACGCTGGCGCCGGGCCTTCGTGTCGGCTTCATCGTTGCCAATGCTCCTGTCATCCGCAAACTGGTGCTGATGAAGCAGGCGGCTGACCTGCATTCCTCGACGATCAATCAGATGGCGATCGCGCACGTCGCCGAGCGCGGTTTCGATGCTCAGGTCGCCAAGATCAAGTCGGTCTACAGTCATCGCCGGAATGTGATGCTGGCGGCACTTGAGAAGTACATGCCGGCCGGAACGAGCTGGACCAAGCCGGAAGGCGGCATGTTCATCTGGGTGACGCTGCCGAAGGGCATGGACGGCGCGAAGCTGCTCGCCAAGTCGCTGGAAACGGCCAAGGTCGCTTTCGTCCCGGGCAAGGCATTCTTCGCCGACGGTTCGGGTGAGAATACCTTCCGCGTCAGCTTCTCCTGCGCCAACGATCAGATGATCGAAGAGGGGATTGGCCGCCTCGGCGCGCTGATCGCTGGCGAAATCGACGGCTGAAAAAGCGGCCGACATTGTCGGACGGCGTTATCGATCAAGGTGTGGGCCGAACAATTCCAGATCGGCCTCACTCAGCCGGTCGCTTGCCGTGTTGAGCTGGTGCCAATACGGATAAAGCACCGGCGGCAGGCTGACCGCGTCGAGGCGCTTGCGCTCGTCCTCGGTCAGCGTCAGGTGGGCGGCAGCCAAGTTATCCTTGAATTGAGCTTCGGTGCGACCGCCAATGATCACTGAGGTGACGGCCTTGCGGCCGATCAGCCAGGCAAGCGCCACCTGTGCTGCCGAGACGCCACGCTCGTCGGCGATCGCCACCAATGTTTCCACGATATTCCACAGGCGGTCTTCGTCGCGGATCGGCGGCTCTGTCCACCCGGCAAATTGACGCGAACCTTCCGGTGCGGCCTGGTTGCGACGATGTTTGCCGGAAAGCAGGCCGGCAGCGAGCGGGCTCCAGACAAGCACGCCGAGTCCCTGGTCTATGCTGATCGGCAGCAGTTCGTATTCCGCATCACGCGCTTCGAGCGTGTAGTGGATCTGCTGGCTGACGAACCGTTCCCGCCTTTCCCTCTCGCTGACGCCGAGCGCCTTCATGATGTGCCAGCCTGAGAAATTCGAGCAACCGACATAGCGGACCTTGCCCTGGCGCACGAGCGTGTCGAGCGCCTCCATGGTTTCCTCGAGAGGCGTCTGTCCGTCCCATTCGTGAAGCTGGTAGAGATCGATGACGTCAGTCTTCAGACGTCGGAGGCTCGCTTCGCAGGCGCTGATGAGATGATAGCGCGAGGAGCCGGTGTCGTTTGCGCCGTCTCCCATGCGAAAGCGCGCCTTGGTCGCGATCAGTACGCCGTTCTTGCGTGGCCCGCCGATGATCTCGCCGAGAATTTCCTCGCAGACGCCCTGCGAGTAGACGTCAGCCGTATCGATCAGGTTGACGCCGGCGTCGAGGCACATGTCGACGAGCCTGCGCGCTTCGGCAACGCCGAGATCGCCGACCATCTTCGCCCAGCCTTGGCCGCCGAACGTCATCGTGCCCATCGTTACAGTCGAAATCTTGAGGCCGGAGCGGCCGAGAAGGCGGTATTCCATATGCGTCCTCCCAAAATGCTTGAGTCAAAACGTGCGGTAGAAGATAGGGGCGGGGTAAGCGGGTCAAGGGCGCGATGCGTGTCAGCGCCACGAAGACGACTGTCACAATCATGTTATCCGCGGTGGCTAAGGAACAACTCTCCCATCACCGAGGATGCATCATGAAGACGATCGTTTCCGCCGCCGCGCTGCTCGCTGCGAGCTTGCTTGCAATCCCGGCATCCGCCGCCAATCTCGTTCTCTACACGAGCCAGCCGAACGAAGATGCACAGGCGACCGTGGATGGCTTCATGGCTGCCAATCCTGACGTCAAGGTGGATTGGGTGCGCGATGGCACGCCGAAGATCATGGCCAGGTTGCAGGCGGAAATCGAGGCGGGCAATCCCGTTGCCGACCTTCTGCTGATTGCCGACACGGTGACGCTCGAGCGCCTGAAGGAAGCCGGTAAGCTGCTCGCCTACAAGTCGCCGGAAGCCGCAAGCTATGACGCCGCGCTCTACGACGCCGACGGCTACTATTATTCGACGAAGCTGATCACCACCGGTATCGTCTGCAATACCTCCGCGGCGTTCAAACCGACGAGCTGGAAGGATTTGACCAAGGCTGAAGCGAAGGGTCTCGTGACCATGCCGAGCCCGCTGACATCTGGCGCAGCCCTCATTCACGCGCAGACGCTGGCCGCAGTCGATGGTCTTGGTTGGGACTTCTACAAGGATCTCGCCGCCAATGGCGCGACGGCTGCCGGCGGCAACGGTGCGGTCCTCAAGTCGGTCGCCTCTGGCGAAAAGGCTTTCGGCATGGTCGTCGACTACATGCCGATCCGCGAGAAGGCCAAGGGTGCGCCGGTCGAGTTTGTCTTCCCGACCGAAGGCGTTTCCGCGGTAACGGAGCCAGTCGGTATTCTCGCCAGCTCGAAGAACGCCGATGCCGCGAAGAAATTCGTCGACTACGTACTCTCTGAAAAGGGGCAGGAAGGCTTCCTCAAGCTCGGCTACATCCCAGCTCGCAACGGCATGAAGCTGCCGGAAGGTTTTCCTGCTCGCGACAGCATCAAGGTGCTGCCGATCAATGCCCCCGAGGCGCTGAAGAACACCGATCAGGACCTCAAGACCTTCTCCGGCATCTACGGCTCGAACTGATCGTCGCTGGAAAGCCGATGTACGGATATGTCCGTCCCGGAAACAGCCAGCCTGCCTGGCTGTTTCCTTTTGTCGTTATCATCGTCCTGATCCTGAGCGTGCTGCCGTTGGCGCGGCTCGCGATTGCAGGCATTGCCGCGCTCTCAAATGGCGGCCTTGGCGCGGTACTTCGCGATCCCGCGCTCTGGTCGGCGACCTACTACACGCTCGTCACAGCCATTCTTGGGACGCTGATCTCGCTCGCCATCGGCTGCACTTTCGCATTCCTGCTGACCCTGACGGATATTCGCGGTAAAGGCCTGCTGAGCTTTCTGTTCGTCCTGCCGATGATGATCCCGCCGCAGGTGACGGCGCTTGCCTGGGTGCAGATGTCCGGGCCGTCAAGCCCGCTGCTGAAGGCGCTGCACATTGCACCTCCGCTCGGATCGTCGCAGCCGCTTTATTCGGTTGGCGGCATATCGCTGCTCTACGGCGTGCAGCATGCGCCGCTCGTTTATCTTGCTCTCCGGGCCGGCCTGATGGCACTGCCCCGCGATGGCGTCGAGGCTGCGCGTCTCGCCGGAGCCGGTAGTCTTCGGGTTTTCCGCGACATCATCCTGCCGCTTTCGCTGCCCGGCATCATTGCCGGAGCTGCAATTTCTTTCGTCTCCTGCACCGGCAATTTCGGCATTCCGGTAATCCTCGGCATACCCGCCTTAATCTACACGCTCCCGACGCTGATCTTTACCAAATTCTCGGCCTTCACCAGCCGGACTTTCGGTGACGTGGTGTTGCTTTCGGCGATCATCGCGATCATTTCCGTTGCCGGACTTGCCATTCAGGACCGCGCCTTGCGTGGACGCGATTACCGCGTGCTTGGGCTCTCGGGTGCAAGCGCGGCCTTCGAATTGGGAGGCTGGAAGTTTCTCGTGCAGCCTCTGCTCTGGCTCTGCCTTTTCTTCATTCTGGCAGCACCATTCTTCGCTCTCTTGGCCGGTGCGCTCGTGCCGGCCTATGGCGTGCCGCTCACCATCAAGACGATGTCGGCAAGCGCGTTCTACGAAATCCTCTTCCGGCAAGCGGTCACGCGGACAGCGTTCGTCAACTCGCTGTCTCTCGCTGCGGGGACGGCATTGTGTCTCCTGGTGGTGACCGTGCTTGCAGCTTACGCCTTGACGCGACGCAAAGACCTTTTGAGCCGGATTGTTTCCAGCCTGATCGAGATTCCCTATTCGCTGCCCGGTATCGTCATCGCCGTGTCCTTCATTCTCGTATTTGCCGCACCGATTCCCATCCTGCACGTGACACTTTACGGCACGATCTGGATTATCTTGATCGCCTATCTCTCGAGCTTCTTTGCTGTCGGCCTAAAGCCCGTCGTCAGTGCGTTTCATCAACTCGATCCGGCGCTAGAGGAGGCGGCACGGCTCGCGGAAGCGGGCTTCTTCCGGCGGCTTGTCGATATCATCGTGCCATTGATCGCCCCTGCCGCGGGAGCATCGGTCATTCTGGTCTTCCTGATCGCGTGCAATGAGCTCACCATCTCCGCACTCCTGTGGTCTGCCGGGACGCAGACGCTTGGCGTGGCAATCTACAATCTCGACGATAGCGGCAGCTCCGATCTGGCATCGGCGCTCTCGGTGCTCGTCGTCCTCATGGTCGTTGTCATGATGCTGCTTCTGGAACTGATGGCAAAACGTTTGCCACGAGGAGTCGTGCCGTGGCGGAACTGATCCTCAATCGTCTGGCCAAGGATTTCGGCACCGGGCGCGCTGCCGTTACAGATTTTTCCCTGAAGGTGCGGCACGGCGGCTTTCTGGCGCTGCTTGGACCGTCGGGTTGCGGCAAGACGACGGTGCTGCGGATGATCGCGGGTTTCGAGACCCCGACGGATGGCTCTATCCATCTTGGCGAGCGGCTGCTTGCAGACGCCTCCCGGTCGCTGCCGCCGGAACGGCGCAATATGGCGATGGTGTTTCAATCCTATGCACTTTGGCCGCATATGAGTGTCGCGGACAATGTCGGCTATCCCTTGAAGGTGCGCGGTATTTCCGGCGAGGCTTACAAGCACAATGTCCGCGAGGCGCTGGCGACGGTCAGGCTCGCCGATCACGCTGAGCGCCGTCCCGCCGATCTGTCCGGTGGCCAGCGACAGCGGGTGGCACTGGCGCGCTGCCTCGTGTCGTCACCTGACGTCGTGCTGCTCGACGAGCCGCTTGCCAATCTCGACCGGCACTTGAAACAGGAGATGGAGGAAACATTTCGCGAGTTCCACCAGCGCTCGGGCGCGACGATGATCTATATCACGCACGATCAGAGCGAGGCGATGGCACTCGCAACAGACGTGGCCGTTATGTCCGAAGGACGCCTCCTGCAGGCTGCACCGCCGGCGGAGATTTATGCCCGGCCGGAGGGCCGGCTGGTTGGAGGGTTGATCGGTCGCGGCGCAATTCTTTCGCTTCCGTCTCCAGCTGGCGACATCAGACGGCTCGACTGGTGCGCCCTCGAACCGCTGTTCTCCGACAAGGCCGATGATCGGCCAAAGGCGGATGTGTTGGTACGGCAGGAGGATGTCTTTATCGCGGGTGAGGGAATCCCGGCACGCGTCGAATCCATTCTCTACGAAGGCGAGCGCTATGCCGTGAAGCTGCGGCTTGGGGACGGGCAGGTGCTTCGGGCCTTCAGCCGGGAGCGGCTGCAGGTTGGCGAAAGCGTGCGGGCGGTGGCGCGGGCCGCCTGGCGCCTCTGATTTCAAAACGTCTTTCCGAAGCAGGCGCTAGCCACTACTAATGGTGCAACGTCAACTGGAAATACTCGATGTCGCTTCGCCTCGCCACTTTCAACGTCGAAAATCTCATGACGCGTTTCGACTTCACCGGCTTCCGCAACCAGCTGCGCCAGGATCGAGTGATCAAGCTTTTCGATGTGCGTAGTGAAGGCGTGTACCAGCAGCTCGAGCAGGCACGGGTGATTTCCTCGACCGATGATACCCGGCAGATGACGGCGCTGGCGATCGCGGATGCCGACGCCGACATTCTGTGCCTGCAGGAGGTCGACAATATGGAGGCGCTGCACGCCTTCGAATACGGCTATCTGTTCCGGATGGTCGGCAACGGCTATCGGCAAAAATATCTGGTCGAGGGCAATGACAGCCGCGGGATCGACGTTGCGGTCCTGATGCGGGAAGAGACGCGCGACGGGCAGAAGATCGAGCTCAGGCAGATCAAGAGCCATGCGATGCTCACCTATCGCGATCTCGGGCTTTTCAACGACCAGCTGGCGCTGACCAACCGCATCGACGACAAGATCTTCAAGCGCGACTGCCTGGAACTGGACCTCGAGATTGGTGGCGTGCCATTGTCGCTCTATGTGGTCCACTTCAAATCGATGGACGGACCGCGCACGGAAGGCGTCGACAGCAGGCTCGGCACGATGCCCGTGCGGCGGGCCGAGGCGCTGGCGGTGCGCCGTATTATCGAGGACCGCTTCGGCGGTCACATCGATGACAAGCGGTTCGTCATCTGCGGCGACATGAACGACTATCAGGAGCGCGTCGACGTCATAGGACGGCGCCGCACAGGGTACCGTTTCGAGCATCGAGACGAGAGCGTCAGCGCACTCGATGTCTTCAGTCATGACGGATTTGCCGAGAACGTCGTCCGCCGCCGTGATCCGCTCGATCGCTGGACGCTCTACCATGCTCGCGGGCCCGAGGAGCAATGGCTGTGTCAGCTCGACTACATCTGGTTGTCGGATGCACTCGCCAGATCCAATTCTGGCCGCCTGCCGGAGATTATCCGATATGGTCAGCCTTATCGCACCGTCTTTCCGCCCGGCCAGGAGGTCGAGCGTTATCCCCGCACGGGCTGGGATCGACCGAAAGCCTCCGACCATTGCCCCGTTGTCATGACCTTGGATTTGATATGAGCATTCATTTTTCAGAGGATTTCGCCGGCTGGCCGCCGGAGCAGACCGTATTTCCGATTGCCGGTCTGGATCTCCGCGTGCTGTCGGGAGACCATCCCTTCTCTCTCGCGCAACGTGAGGCGATTCGGGAAAACTGGGAAAAGGAAACTGCTGCGAACCCGGCGCTGTTTGATGGCCGAATGGTCTTTCAGACGCGGCTGGCGCTGACCGATAGCGGTAGTATAGCGGCCGAAGGCCACGTCATACCGTTTTCGACATTTATGTGGTGGCGCCGTCAGGCGAGCCGGCAGGGTGGCATCCACCTGTTTGCCTATCCTGTTTTGGAGACATCCGATGGCGCGCTGGTAGCGATCCGCATGGGTTGCCACACAGCCAATCCCGGCCAGGTGTATTTCGCCGCCGGCTCTCTGGAGCCCGAGGACATTTCCGGAGACCGCTGCGACGTCGAGGGCAACATGCGCCGCGAGGTGCTCGAGGAGACGGGGCTTGACCTCAATGATGCCCAGGCGGGCGATCGGTACTATGCAAGCCATGTCAGGCGCACCGTAACGGTGCTGCGTCTCTTTCGCTTCGATCTGACCGCGAATGAGGTGATTGAGAAGATCCACGCACACATGCTGGTAGCCGATGACAAGGAGATTGCCGGCGCGGTTGCGATACGTTCGGCCGATCCCAAGGCGCACCCCTACAATATTGCGATGCTCCCGGTCATCGACTGGTACTTTGGAGAAAGGCGAGGCGCTTAACGCCTTGCGCTCGGTCTTCTGGTCGGGCAGGTTGGCGAAACGAGGACCGAGACAAGGAGGCCGATGTGGCGCGCAGCTACAGCGTCTACGACGTGTTCACCGACCGCAGACTCGCCGGTAACCCGCTCGCCGTCATCTTCGATGGTGACGAGCTCAGCGATGACGCCATGCAGGCGATCGCCAAGGAAACGAATCTTTCGGAAACGGTCTTCGTTCAGCCCGCAGACAATCCAGCCTATACGGCGCGGATTCGTATCTTCACGCCCGGTCGCGAATTGCCCTTTGCGGGACACCCGACGGTCGGCACAGCGATCGCTCTTGCCGAGCATGCACACGGTAAGTCGACCATCGATCTCGTTTCGGTACTGGAGGAGAATGTCGGGCCGGTGCGTTGTGCGGTTCGGCTGCGAGAGGGCGAGGCGAGCTTTGCCGAGTTCGACCTACCGCGGAAGTCGCAGCAAATCACCATGCCGCTCGACAAGCTTGGAATTGCCAATGCGCTGTCGCTGAGGACGACGGAAATCGGCTTTGAGAACCACGTGCCATCGCTCTGGAGTGCGGGAGTGCCATTCCTCATGGTTCCCATCCACGACGTCGGCGCGGCGCAGCGAATGGATTTCGACCCGCAACTTTGGGAAGCGACCGTTCCCTTTGTCGATGGCGCGCTTGCCTCTGCCTATATCTACTGTCGGGGCGGTGTAAACCATGCCGCGAAGTTCCATGCGCGGATGTTTGCGAGCGGCATGGGGATCGTGGAGGACCCGGCCACGGGGGCGGCAGTGGCCGCGCTATCCGGCACCATTCACCATTTCGATCGCCTGACGGACGGACACCATGGGGTGATGGTCGAGCAAGGTGTGGAAATGGGCCGACCATCGTTGATCCATCTGCATGTGGATATCGAAGGCGGAGCGATCTCGAATGCCCGGATTGGCGGGCAGGCGGTGCGTATCGCAAGCGGAACGCTGGACCTTTGATTTCATTGCATTTCAGCCATGCGCAAAAATCTTCGCGTTTAACCAAAGAATTTTCGAGCAGGCGCTAGACAAGCCGAACGATCCTGTTTATACGCCCCCTCACACCGCGCAACACGGCGGTTACGGGTGATTAGCTCAGTTGGTAGAGCAGCTGACTCTTAATCAGCGGGTCGTAGGTTCGAGCCCTACATCACCCACCAAAACATCTTGGAATCATTACTTAATTGGGAATGCGGCGGAAGTTTTCGGCTGCCCAGTTTTTCAGTAAATCGGTTGCCAAATTCGCGTTACGTTCCTGTTCCGGAATGCGGCGGGCTCAATCTCGTTCCAGCGGCTCTCCAGGGCTTCATCGCTTCGCACGTCAAGCTGCGCAGCGCGCGCTTTGCTCTGAAACTCCCGCTCCAATGGTTCTGGCAGCGCGATGGAAGGCCAGGTGGCCGTCGTGTTTCTGAAGCGGGTGTAGAGGGTGTAAACAGTCTCGGTGCTATTTATGCATGATCACGACAGCTTCACGAGGGCTTAGGCTCCCTCTCATTGACTTAGCGCAACTGGAAATGACAGAGACGACCAGCAGAACCGTCATCAAATGCATCATCTTTCCTACGAGCATCCACGTTGCGTATTATATCACTTTCTAGCATTCCATCACGTTTCGATAAACTCGCTCCGACCCTCAACAGCCTAGTAAAGCAGAACGGCCCGATAGACGAAATCCGACTTTACATTCCGAAACGGTATCGCCGGTTCCCGGAGTATGACGGTTCGCTCCCGCTGGTGCCGGAGGGCATTACAATAGTGCGGCCCGACGAGGATATGGGGCCAGCCTCCAAGGTGCTTTTTGCGGCGCGCGACCTCCGAGGTAAAAGCGTGCAAATTCTGTTCTGTGACGACGACAAGGTATTTCCGCCCAATTGGGCGTCTCAGTTGTTTGCGGCGCAGGAAGAGCGGCCAAAAGAGTGTATCGCCCTGATAGGCAAGGATGTGCCAACGGATTTTGCGAAGTCTTCGGCGTTTTTTCCGAGAGCGGTGCGCAGGCGCAAAACGAATATGGCACTCCGCGCCCGCCGACTTCGCTACAAATTAGCGACCAAGTTCCTTCGCATGGAGCTGCCGAGACCAATGCCGAGCTTGGTTGAGCGAGGCGGCTACGTTGACGTGCTTCAAGGGCTCGGCGGCGTCGTGGTGCGACCTGAGTTTTTCGATGACATCGCCTATGAAATTCCTCATGTCCTTTGGGCCGTTGATGATTATTGGTTGTCCGGCATGCTTGCCCTCAAGGGCGTTCCGATTTGGCTACCCTCAGGGCTTGAAGAGCCGAACCCCACCGAAGCACACGATGTCGATTCCCTATTCCTCGCCACCATTGAAGGTGTTGACCGAAACGAGGCTAATCGGCGGTGCATCGAGTATATGCAGACCCACTTCAATATCTGGCGTTGACTGGAGTATCGTGCCTGGATGCACGATGGCGGACATTTCAACCTGGCCGCCACACGGTGGCGGACCTTGCGGCAAGCCCGGTTTCCGAGAACGTGCCGTCGGATGCCGCCGAAGCATCGTCCCACAATGAGCACCAGCAATGATGCGCGTCACCGTACCGGTCCTGCGATCCTGCCCGTGATACCTACCGCTCCTACAGCGGCCAATCCGGACCTGTCTGTCTCCATTTGCAGGCCTGTCCATGGTGCTTACGGGCTCAGTGAGCGTGAGTTCTAGCCACGTCGCGCGGTCCACGGCGCGCTATGCATCCTATGGGTAGAGAAGCCGATACCTACCAGCCGTATGGCGGCCCGAGGCGCGAATGTGTCTCGCCATTCACCGGGAGGTCGAGCGCCTACTGCCAGCCGGTGAGGCCCTTTCCCGGAACTAAGCCACATTGCGTGAAGACCCATGCAAGGCAATGGGAACCAACAGTCTAGCGTCGCGTTCTACGTAGAGTTCCAAGGCGATTCGCACACTGCGCCTTGGCCTTTCCAAATGTCCCTGTCGTTTGCCCCGCTTCCTGCGGGGCTCCTTTCTGCCTCTGGAGGAGGGAGGCACCACCGTGTCCCGGTTGAGTCCGAACGGATCGCCTCAATAATCATCGAGTTTTATCGCCAAGGAGTCCGAGACGAGAAGCAGTTGTGCGCCTTCATCGACGTGGCGCGCGGGTTCACAGATCGATCTCTAGACAATACGAACAACGGTCGGGAACAGAAACGAACCAGCGGCGTTTTTTTCAGGTCGTGTCGCCTTAGGCACGTTGTTTTGAGATGTTCCGATACTAAAGAGCCCCGCCAACACCGCGGGGCTTTTCTTCTGCTGTTTTTCCATCAAGAGGCAGGTCCCTCGTAGGACTTAGGTCCTATCAGACCTCAAACGCGTGAACCATGCACGGGTCTGGTGCGTTAAATCTCCAGAGAAAGGAGACTGACCATGAAACGGTTGATTATCGCAGTGGCCGGCCTCGCAGCACTACTGGCGAGCGCTCCTGCCGAAGCGCAAGGTATCTATTTCGAGTTCGGTTCCGGCGACTCGAGGTATTATGACGATCCGCCACCGCCTCGTTACTACCGATACGGCCCAAGGTACCGTGACTATGACCGGCCGCGCTACGCTTACCGCGACGTATGCTGGAGGGTGCCTTACCAGCACCGAAGCCACAACCACTACATCACCAGGTACAGAACGGTTTGCCGATAGAGAAGCAGCCTCGCGTTAAGCGGGGCGTTTCTCGTTCCTAAATGACTTCCCCGTCCGGAGCGTCGCCTGCGAGCCGATTTTCGTCAGGTTTTTCCGTTACCGATAAAGAGACGGCCTTTCGGGAATCTCGACTGCCGCGCGGGTTCCCGTTTTCCAGGCCTGCAGGCAGGCCTTTGTCACCAGCATCGCCATGTAGCCGTCCCATGCACGTGAGCCCAAGGGCGTCTGCGTGAGGATGCCCGCCGTCCAGGCCTCCAACTGCGCACGATAGGCCTGCCGGAATCGTGGCCGCCAATCGGCAGGCGTTCGAAATCCGTCGTGGCCTTGGAGCGGAGCGTGGTTGCCGGGCTCGGGTCGAGAGCGACCGTTCCATCCTCGCAGACAAGTTCAGCTCGCACGTCGTAGCCATACTGCGCGTCCGTGAAGACTTCGATGTCGATCACGACGCCGGATTCGGTCTGTAGCAAAATGAACTGCGGCTGCCTGTTCGGGGCGTTGCGGGTGGCCGGAGGGCTTGCGACAATCGCCGAGGTGATGTCTTCGCCGAGAAGATACCGCACGATGTCGAACTCGTGGCCGGCGGAATTGGCGATCACCAGTTCGGATGTAAGATAGTCGGGGCCGACGGCGTTTCGGTGAACGCAATGCAGGAAAAGCGGTCGCCCAAGTTCACCGGAGGCGAGCGCCTGTTTCATCTCGATGTAACCGGCATCGAAGCGTCGCATGAAGCCGACCTGCACGAGACGCTTGGCGGCCGCGACTTCCGCTCGAATGATTGCCTCCGCAGCTTCCAGGCTTGCTGCGAGCGGTTTTTCGACGAGGACAGGCTTTCCTGCGGCAATCGCCTTTAGCGCCAGCGCCGCATGTGTCCCGTCCGGAGAGCAGACCATCACGGCATCGATGTCAGGATCGCTGATCAAAGTATCCGCATCTGCGATGACGCGCACGCCAAGGGACGCTGCTATCGTTTTGGCGCGACCGCGATCGAAATCCTGCACGGCGACCAGCCTGGCATTCGCGACGCCCTCGGCCAGAATGGCCGCGTGATCGGCACCCATAACGCCGGTTCCGATGATACCGATCCTGATCTCTTTCATTGACCCTCCCATTCGAAAATCGCCGCCCTGTCAACTGGCAAGTCTATGACCGCGACAGGAGAGATTTCAAGCTCACTGCGGGCGTCGATAGCGTGTCTGGCGCAGGTTTGGCACCCTGTGCGATCAACATCTCGGCCACTTTGATGTCCCGCGCAATCCGATTGCCGCGTCCCCAGCCGCTTGCGGCTAGAATCCGATGATCGTCGGCGAGATGAAATAGCACCACCGTCTCCTCGTCGATCTGCCGAGTGATCGTGCTCGTCGTTTCATTGGCCAGGCCGGCGATCTGCAGCGAGAAATCGTATTGGTCCGACCAGAACCAAGGAACGATCTCGTAAGGCTTTTCCGCGCCGAGCATGTTAGCGGATGCATGCGCCCCCTGATCCTGTGCGTTGCGCCATGCTTCCAGACGGATCCTCTTGCCTCCATAGGGGAAGGAGCAGCAGTCCCCGGCGGCATAGATTGCGGGATCGCTCGTCTGTAGCGCTGCGTTGACGGCAATACCATTCTCGACCGAGAGACCCGCCTGCTGCGCGAGTTCGCAGCGGGGTTCGGCGCCGATGCCGACGACGAGGGTCGTCGTCTCGAGGATTTCGCCGTTGTTCAGGAAGAGGGTGATGCCAGCAGCACGCGCCGCGATTTGCCCGGTGCTTGTACCGCAAAGGACGCGGACGCCATGGGCCTCGTGGAGCGCGTGAACGCGCGCTGCGATTGCTTCCGGTACCGCTCGCATCAGGATACGCGGCAGAGCTTCGATGACCGTGACCTCGAGGCCTCTTTGCCTTGCCGCCGCAGCGAGCTCCAAACCAATGAAGCCTGCGCCGATGATCGCCAGATGCCCGCCGGGGACAAGACGCTGCGACAGCCGCTGTGCATCGTCGTGCGTGCGCAAATAGAAAACATGATCCATGCCTTCCACGGATGGGAGCCGTCGTGGTGATGAACCCGTCGCGAGTAACAGCTTGTCATAGGAAATGCGGCGTCCGCTCGCCAGTCGAATGGACCGGTTTTCTCGGTCCAATCCGACAGCCGCATCGCCCGTCATCATCTCTATCGACTGCTCTGCGAGCACGGCACTGCTGACGATAAAAGGCGGCTCGATGCCCTCCGCAGACATCAGGTGCTCTTTCGACAAGGGCGGACGTTCGTAGGGAAGGTGCCGTTCCTCTCCGATCAACGTGATGCGACCATCAAATCCCTGATCACGCAGTGCGAGCGCTGCTCTGGCGCCGCACTGGCCGCCTCCGACGATGACAAACTCTGCCATAGCGCGTCACTCCAGACCGAGGTAGACGCTGCCGCCTTCCACCTTTGTCCGGTATGTCCTGAGATTGACGCAGACAGGGGCCCCACGTGCCTCGCCGGAACGGTAGTCAAACCTGCCATTGTGTTTTGGACACTCGATGATGTGGTCCATCACCAATCCGTCGGCGAGGTGCACCTTTTCGTGGGAGCACATTCCATCGGTTGCGTAGAAGTTGTCATCAGGGCTGCGGTATATGGCGAAGGTCTTGCCTTCGTGATCAAAACGGATCACGTCCTCATTGTCGATGTCATCGATCCCACAGGCTTTAATCCACGCGCTCATCCAATCCTCCCAAGCTTGTATTGCTTGATTGAGGCTAGGCCAAAACGCGGCTTTGTGCGGCAGAAAAAATGATCAAAAAACCTCAGGTGTAGGCGCGCACCTCAGTCATGTCTTGACGACAATCTACTATCGGTGGCGAGCATCAAAACGAGTTTGACAGAAAGATCCGAGAGATCGGTCGGCCGCTGGTCAGCTTCAGGACGAGCGCAGAAAGAGAGCTGCTCTTGATGAGAACGCTTCATCCGTCATGGCGTAGCCTGCAGGTCCGGCAATCCTAGGCAGCGCGCGGCCGTTGCAGGGGCGATAGCGGGCGGATCCTGTCTCTGGGCAAACGGCACGTCCCACGAATGTGGACCGTACCTGTTATCGCCGACCGCGCCCTTGCGGCAGGCGCGCTCCTGGCGCAAGCACAGGTCTTCTTGGGTGAGGCTCAGTCTTGCACGAACGATGCCGAACCCACACCGCCCATCAATACAGTACCACGCTTCGGATGCTTGTCCCCGAATGCATGAGCTCGAAGCCCTTGTTGATGTCTTCGAGGGCCAAGGTGTGGGTGATCATCG